>DASPLL010000025.1:0-168397 GCA_035627615.1 Clostridia bacterium | reverse complement strand
TCCACCGGCTGAAAGATTTCCTTGACTTGAAGGGTTGAAAACCACCCGGGAGTACCATTCTGAAATAGCAGTAAGAATCGGCGTTCGCTGCGTTAAAGCTTTGAGTGGGTTTATACCAATACGGGTGGAACCGCGGGAGAATATGCTCCCGTCCCTTTCAGGGACGGGAGCTTTTTGTATTTAGAATTTGTATGTCGAAAAGGAGGTATATCATGAGGATCATAGTACAAAAATTCGGAGGCACTTCAGTTACTACAAGCGAAAAAAGAAACATGGCAATAGATAAGGTTATAGCAGCAACTGAGCGCGGATACAGCCCTGTTGTCGTAGTATCGGCCATGGGCAGGAAGGGCGACCCTTATGCTACTGACACCCTTCTATCCCTGATAAACGGAAAGGACTGCAGTATAGAGAAAAGGGAGGCTGACCTTCTGATGTGCTGCGGAGAAATCATTTCTGCAGTCGTCATGGCGGAAGCCTTCGCGCAGAGAGGCTACAAGGCAAGGGTCCTGACAGGCGGAAATGCAGGTATAATAACGGATGATAACTTTGGCAGCGCCGGTGTTATTGATGTAGAGCCCGAAAGAATACTGAGCGCGCTTGAGCAGGGATTGATACCAATTGTCACAGGCTTCCAGGGTATAACGGAGGAAGGGGATTATACTACTCTCGGCAGGGGAGGCAGCGATACGACAGGAGCACTTCTGGGAAAGGCATTGAAAGCAGAGTTTGTTGAAATATATACTGATGTGGATGGCATTATGACGGCTGATCCAAACATCGTGCCTGATGCAAAAATAATCAACGAAATAAGCTACAATGAAGTCTTTCAGTTGGCAGAGCAGGGAGCAAAGGTCGTACATCCCCGGGCTGTTGAATATGCACTGGCAGGCAATATACCCCTGATAATAAAAAACACCGTCACTGATGCTCCCGGTACTGTTATCACAAATTCAAGGGGATGCACGGACAATTCCGTCACAGGTATTACCAGTATGGCAAACAAGACCCAGGTAATCATCAATTTCCCTGGCGACTGCAAAAATATCAGTAATGATATTTTTGAGCGGCTGGCTCAGAAAAGAATAAGCATTGACCTGGTGAATGTGTTCCCCGGCCAGGAGATCTTTACAGTCGATAGTACCGATACCTCTGAAGTAGAGGATATTCTGAAACAATTGTGCAAGGAGTATCGTATCATCAATAATTGCAGCAAGGTCTCCCTTATAGGGAATGCCATGCGCGGTATGCCCGAAATGATGTCAAAGCTGCTGCGGACACTTGAGTACAACAATGTAAGCGTACTGCAGACCTCCAACTCACAGACAGCCATTTGGTGCCTGATAGAGGAAGCTGACAATAAGAAAGCCTTGAACGAACTGCACAACGCATTCTTCTGTGCAAGCTAGAAGAAATCAATATTTGAAAGGAAGGACGCATAAATGAAGAAGGTCAGAATCGCAATATTAGGACTTGGAAATGTGGGGCAAGGGGTATGGAAAATATTAAATACCAATAAGAATGAGATCATGATGAAATGCGGGTATGATATAGAGGTTGCCAAAATACTCGTAAGGGATGCAACCAAAGCCAGATGCGTAGAAATACCAGAAGGTATAATTACAACTGATGCTGATGACATTTTCAGTGATGACGGCATAAAGATCGTAGTAGAGCTGATGGGGGGCACTGAGCCGGCAAGGGAATACATGCTGAGGGCCATGAGGTGCAAAAAACATGTGGTAACTGCAAACAAGCTTGTCCTGGCTACCCAGGGTGAGGAGCTTTTCAGAACCGCAGATGAGGAGAAGGTGCTCTTCTATTACGAAGCCAGCGTAGGCGGCGGCATCCCCATCATACGTGAAATAAATGAAAGCCTTACTGCAAATAAAATCGAGAAGCTCGTAGGGATAATAAACGGAACCACAAACTACATACTATCCAAAATGACCCAGGAGGGCATGGATTTTGATGAAGCACTCAGAGAAGCACAGGAAAAGGGGTATGCTGAGGCAGACCCCACATCGGATATAGAAGGCTTCGACGCAGTTTATAAACTGGCGATCATGGCCTCCTTATCCTTCGGCACAAAGGTCGATTTTTCCTCCATTTACAGGGAGGGGATAAGCAATGTGAAAGCTGTTGATATTGCTTATGCAGATAAGCTGGGTTATGTCATAAAGCTCCTGGCAATCGGAAAGGAAGCAGGCAATAAACTGGAGTTGAGGGTACATCCGGCAATGGTTCCCAAAGATCACCCAATTTCCAATGTCAATGACTCTTTTAATGCCATATTTATAAAAGGCAACGCCGTAGGAGACCTGATGCTCTATGGAAGAGGAGCCGGGGATCTGCCTACAGGCAGTGCGGTAGTGGGAGATATAATCTCAATTCTGAGGAATAACGTAGACCTGCCGACATTATTCATGCTGAAAAGCAGTAAAGCCTCAAAGAAGGTCAAAAGTGCCGCCGAAAGCTCCTCCAGCTACTATATCCGGCTTAACGTCAAGGATAAACCGGGAGTTCTGGGAGGTATAGCCTCAGTATTCGGAAAGCATAATGTAAGCATTTTCGCTGTCAACCAGGATGTAAAAAACGATGAAAATGTATCTCTGGTTTTTATTACTCACGAGGCTCTGGAAGGAGATGTTGCAGCATCTATAGAAGAGATAAAGAACCTGAACAAGGTAAACGGATTGGAGAACATCATCCGTATTGAAAATTTTAATTAAGCTTTATACCGGCCTCCAATACAAAAAGGCACCTGACTGCTGCTCAGGTGCCTTTTTATTATTTCCCGCCTTTGGCTGGGTCCATTATTGCTCCCTTGTATATTTCCTTCTGCTGGATATCAATTTGCAAATCCCTTTCATATCTCCTGATTAAGGGAATCTCCCTTTCCGTGACAATGGATATTGTCATGCCGGCTTTCCCCATCCTGCCTGTCCGTCCGGCCCGGTGCAGATAACCCTTGGGGTCCTCCGGCAGATCGAGATTGAATATATGGGTGACACCCTTTATATCCAGCCCTCTGGCTGCTATGTCCGAAGCAACCAGGAGTTTTATTTCGCCCTTTCTGAAGCCCTCCAGCGCTTTCTTACGCTCCTCCTTGGACGCACTGCCGGATATATCACAGGCACTCAGATGATGGTACTGCAGCTTTGCAGCAGCCAGCTGCAGCTCCTCGCTTTTATTGATGAATACTATGGCCCTTTCAGGCTTGATTGAAGCTACCAGCTTCCTCAGTACCTCTATTTTGTCCCTTTGCTCTGCAACCAGGCATATGTGGCTGATACTGGGGCTTATCTTCCCTTCCTCCTCTATACGTATCAATTGAGGGGCTTTCATAAGCTCCTTTGCGGTATTAAGTGTCTTTTCGGTTATTGTGGCTGAAAAGAGCATCAGCTGCCTGTCCCTCAGGGTAGTCTTTATCACATCCCTGACGGTGCCCAGGTTATGCTCGTCAAGCATCCTGTCACCCTCGTCTATGACTATGGTCCTTACCGTCTGGGCGTTTATTTTCCTTCTCTTGATAAGCTCCAGCACCCTGCCTGCAGAACCCACGATTATATTTGGCTTCTCCCTCAGCTTTTCTATCTGCCTGGTGATGTTCACTTCCCCGATCAGAGCGATTGAAGTAACGGCAATTCCGGAGCTCTCAGACAGCAGTCTTATCTCCTTTTCTATCTGCATTACCAGCTCATGGGTAGGCGCCAGTATCATAGCCTGCATTTCCCTTTTCCCTGCATCCACTCTTTGAAGGATCGGCAGCAGGAATGCCAGTGTCTTCCCGCTTCCCGTGGGTGACTGTCCGATGATGTCCCTGTTCTCCAGGGCAGGTTGAATTGCTTCCGCCTGTATTCCGGTAGGCTCCGCAATCCCTTGTTTTTTCAAGCCCTCCACCAGTCTGGCATCCAGTCCCAGTTCATCAAATGTATTAATCATATGTATCCCCTTTATACTTTTTATTAGTATTATATATTCCTTATGGATATATGTTTTCCCTTTTTTTCTTCTTTTTATGGCTCCTGCCTGTCATTTACTCAAGATATCGACATATACCGTTATTCTTTTTTCATCCAAAGTCGATTTTATCCCAGCCCTCTGAAGCTCTTCCACCGACTTGCCCAGCCAGTACCCGAAGTCTCCTGGCCGCCTGCTTTCAGGGTCCATAGTTTCATAGTTATTTAGACCCAGAGTTTTAGCGGTTTCCATGAGTATATACTTGGCAGACCAGTAATCCAAGGCTCCCGGGTCGGTACTTGCAGCTATTATATCTGTTTCTACAGCATTTTCATAACTGGTCATAGGCCCCCTTTTGGGATACGGGTTTATCCATATGGCATCTATAATATTCAGCACAGGCATTCTCGTACCTGCCATCTGAGTTCCCATGCCTCCTAAAGCGATACTGTTATGTGCACCATGGCCAGTCAGCTTGTCCGAGGTTGTGCCCATATAGCACTTTATACTTGCAGTTACATGATAATTGATATGGGATTTTAACACTGGCATATTTATGATTTTTAGCTTATCCTTGTCATATTCCCTCCTGAGTTCATCCCATATCCCATCTTTGAAGCTCACATAAGTTCCAAACTGTGTCCTGAACTTAGGATAGGATATCTGCAGTCCCGTTGAAGCTTTTTCAGGCATCAGTATGAAACCATCCTCATAATCCCCCTCGGAATAATCCTTGACCTCAGTTCCGGTAATACTATCCCAGGTCAGGGCAGACACCTTATTATTCTTAACAAAGGCATCCATAATCTTCTTCACAGACTGGGAGGTATCCACAGCATTATTCTCCGTCCACTCAACACTGCCTCCCTTTCTGAAAGGACCATACTGCCTCTGACCATTGTCAGCAATTATTATCTCCCCCATGAAACCCTCAGGATGTTTCGTTATTGCATCAACCACCGATTTGATAAGGTCGGTATTGGTACCTCCCCTTTCTGACCATTGGCAGTTGAACTTCAGAAGCACAACATCCTCCTTGCCGATTAAGCCTTCAGACTCGGAGCCGGTCTTATAGAAGCTCAGACTATGGCTTTCCATTAGTTTCATAAGTCTTTCGAAGCCTCCATCCGCACCATTTGTATCCTTAACAACATATATTTCTGAGCCGTCGGTACCTTTCCTGTGCAGCTCCTGAAGCTTTATATCGATTTTATTCCTCTGTTCCTGTATTACCTGCTGCTCTGATTGGACTTCACTCACCTTGACCCCCTTTGAACATGCCCCTGTGAAACATACAACCAGTGCTAAAAAAATCAATATACCCATCTTTTTCATACAAACGCCTCCTATCCCATAAAACTATTTATAATATCAATCGTCAACCCTGCAGCTATTCCAAAAGCTATACTGAAAATCAAATAGCAGGAAAAGCTTTTTACAGGCATGATAGTCTTTACAGCGCTCAGATTTGTAAGCTTTGTTGCAGGTCCTGTCAGCATAAAAGCCATAACAGATCCAAGAGACATTCCTTCATTCATCCATGCCAGAATAAGAGGTATGGTCCCTCCTCCACAGTAATAAGCAGTTACTCCCAGAGATGCAGCAAATAGTACGCCTAATCCGTTGCCATGACCAAATATCCGGCTGAACAAGTCCATAGGGAAATAAAGCTCGAAAAGGGCAGCCAGCACAATACCCAAGGCAAGATTAGGCGCTGTCCTCAGCACTGCTCTTTTAAAGTTCGCAATAACTGCTGCAATAGCTTTCCTTTGCTGCCTGCCTTCAGCCGCCGAAGCTGCAAACCCGCTCATATCATATATGCTCTTTCCCTTATATAGTATTTCAACCAACACCCCAGCGGCAACTCCTGCCAGTATCGACAGGAACAGCCTTAGTATTGCTATGCCCATACCAAGTGAGAAACTGAATATGAAAACATTGGGGTTTATCAATATAGAAGTTATTGTAAAGCTGGTTATAACCGACTGCCGTGCTTTAAACCGTGCAAGTACCGCTAAGATTGGAAGCATACCATACATCGTTATTGGGGATAAAGCCCCGATCAGTG
Organism: Clostridia bacterium; assembly: GCA_035627615.1. Taxonomy (GTDB): domain Bacteria; phylum Bacillota; class Clostridia; order Lutisporales; family Lutisporaceae; genus BRH-c25. The sequence goes on along the minus strand of DASPLL010000025.1, from coordinate 162,366 downwards.
TTGCCAGAAAACATTTCAACAGAACATTCATCTTCCCCAATGCTTCATGGGGAATATTGCACATAAGCCTCTCTCTGTATGCAGATATGACTGCCCCCGTCATAAGTCCCAATATCCAAAAAGGCACAATCTGCTTGATCTGCATTGTTATATAATAAATCAAGTCAATCCCTCCTACTTTAATACATATTATAATTAAATCGGTGTGACATAATATGTCACACCAGATATTTTATAATGAAGCTGTATTATTTTTGAGAGGGGTAACTATTATGAAAAACTGTCACAGGAAGCTATTCATTGCATTGCTGCTTATTGTATGCATGACTGCTTCAATATCCGGGTGTTCGAAGGAAGTGTTCTCAGCTGAAGATTACTGGCCTACAGAAGGGTGGAAGACCTCCACACCTGAAGCCCAGGGCATGGACTCAGCAACAATAGACGAAATGTTCAATTATGCCAGAAAATCCAAGCTTGATATTCACAGCATCCTGATTGTCCGAAACGGTCATCTGGTTACGGAAGGCTACTTTTATCCTTACAGCAAAGAGTATCGCCATATCCTCAATTCAGCAACCAAAAGCATAACCTCAGCTCTTGTCGGGCTTGCGCTTGAAGATGGCTTTATCAAAAACATTGACCAGAAGGTAGTTGATTTTTTCCCCGATATGAAAATCGGCAATCTGGATGATAGGAAGAAAAGCATGACTGTCAGGAACCTGCTTATGATGACTGCAGGACTGGAATGGAATGAAGATGGAAGCTATGGAGCTCAGAATGACTCCAACACCCGGATGTGGGCAAGTGAAAACCAGCTCCGGTATCTGCTGGATAGGCCAATGAAGGAGGAACCCGGGAAAAGCTTTTATTATAATTCCGGCGCTTCACACGTTCTATCAGCTATAGTTCAGAAGACCACGGGAAAAACTGCGCTGGAATATGTCACTGAAAGGATATTCAAGCCTCTGGGTATATCGGATATATCCTGGGGAGCAGACAGGCAGGGCATTAATTCCGGAAGCGGCAGGGTATTCATGAAGCCTGAGGATCTGGCCAAATATGGTTACTTGTATCTGAACAAAGGAAAATGGGAAGGCAAACAGCTTATCCCGGAAAAATGGGTAGAGGAATCCACACAAAAGCAAATTGACACCCCCAGCGGTCTGGCAGGAAGACACGGCTATGGATATCAATGGTGGCAGAACAAGTTTGGCGGATATTCCGCCAGAGGCTTTGCCGGACAGTATCTGTTCGTAGTGCCTGAGCATAATTTGGTAGCTGTTTTCACAGGGGGTCTGGCGCCCGAGGATTTTTTCGAACCTGAAAGGCTTATGGAAGATTATATCATACCTGCAATAAAGGGCCCAAAGGCATTGGATGAAGACAAAGCCGCTTATGAAGGTCTGCTGAATACACTGGAGTCTATAAACAAAGCTCCCGCTAAGGCAGCAGTGCCCAAGCTTCCGGAAATTGCAGCACGCATATCGGGAAAAACCTATTCTATGGACAATAAGGAGACATATTCCTTCGAATTCAAAGAGGGAGATGAATGTATCATGCATTGGTTCTGCGATGGTGTGATGTACGATGTTAAGATTGGCTTGGATGGTGTATATCGTGAAAATGATATGGATGCGTTTTACTGGAAGGGCATGACTACAAAAGCCGGCTTCAGGGGAAGATGGACTGACGGCAATACCTTTGTTGCAGATTTGATCCCCCTTGAGGATTGCAACATCTATAGGCAGGAATTCCGCTTCGACGGAGACAAACTGAATGCAAAGATGATACAGATACTGAACGGAGCCGTCTCAACAAATGCAAACGGAGAAACAGCGCAATAAATAAGATAGTAAGGGCGGCATATGCTGCCCTTACTATTTGAATTTCTTCACATCCAATATATCCACATACCTATTGCTCAGTCTCTCTTTAAGCAGCAGCTTTAACTCATTCACAGCTTCTTCTTCTACCTGCGCGGCTTTCATACAGCCCTCTATAAGCTGTGGAAGCTGATTAGTTCTGTCTATCCTGTACTCCTGCCCCGGCATTGAGGGTGGAGGAAGAGAGCCTTTAATGTTTTGATATATATCATGCAACTCCTTATATTTCAAATAAGCCGGGTAACATTCGGGAAGCTCTTCCTTTACAATCTCCATATACAGATATGCTTCTTCCCTGGCAATTACATTGAAATAAATCAGTCTGGCCGCTCCCAGCTCACTAAAGCTGCCGCTTTTCATACCGTCAATCAGGTATTCATATGCTTTTCGTCCCGATGCCAAAGCCCTGTTATGTACAACCTCGTCCAAATATGGGGTTTCCCAGATATCTACGGCATACTCCAGGGAATCCAGATAGATATCCTTAATATCCTTTTCAATACTATCACCAATTATCTGACACATCCAGAAAGTTGCCTCTACCCTTCCCAGATTGTCATACAGCAATATCTGCTCATCCTTGTGGTGGCGGTCTCTATAAAAAAATACCCCGTCTTCATCATCGTAGCCGAATATCACCCCAAAATCCGTAATTCCCGGAGCCCATACGATTGTACCCATCCCTGCATCAATAGATTCCTTTGTCCTTATTATGGCCTTCTTTTGGTGGAGGGGAAAGGTCAGGCAATTTTTCAAGCCGCAATAAACCTCAGAATAATAACCCAGTATATCCAATGAATTAAGCGCTGTTGTCCTTAAGCCGTACATTTCTGTAGAGGCGACAATTAATTCCTTATGGGCGGAAAATATGAATGCAAAGCCTGCCATACCAGAAAGCAGGTATTTCGCTCCCTTGAACCTTCCTGCGGCAGTAAGGACCGAATACAAGCAATCAACAAAACCTCTTGACTCCTTTATCAGCTTTACATTTTCAAGAACTCTCGCTCCCATTCTCTCACCTCTTATTAAAGATGCTTACTATTCCCTGAGTCTTGCTATAAGCTCTTCACAACGTGTTATTATCTTCTTATTAAGCCATTTGGGAGAAAGGACCTTATCAAAGCAGCTGCTGCATATAAGAAGATTGATTAATTCCTCTGCATCAAAGAACTGTATTTCATAGGTCAAGCCTTCCAAATGCCTTATCTTCATGCCTCTATCCACTTTAATATGCTGTTCACCGGTAAACCGCACTCTGGCAACATATGGCTCCTTCTCTACAAACCCGCTGTACTTCCTCTCTTCAAACTTATCTGATATTGTGAAGCTCTCGGAAAGCACTTGAAGCTCTTTAATGCGGTCCAGTCTCAAAACGGTAAAATTCTGATGCTCATTGTTGTAACCCACAAGATGGTCTGTATTATATCTGAAAAACAACTTATAGGGGTCCAGCTTAAAAGAAATTTCCCCTCTATACGGGTCACTGTAAAGAAACTTCAACTTTTTTTTGGAGCAGATGGCATTATATATGGTGTAATATAAATGCACCACAGGCTTTCCCAAATCAAATATCGGAATCTCGTCATCAATCTCCTCTTCTTCTGCAAGCTTCTTGAACAGTTCGGACATCTGCGCTACCTTTGGGGTCTGTGTGTAGTTCTCATATCTATATGCCAAGAATTTCAGCATTCTTCTCTGCAGGTCATTAATATAAACATTTGGCAGTATATAGCTTTCATCCTCATAGTAATAGCCTCTTCTTTTTGCATCATACCTGATAGGAGCTTCCAGAGAATTCTTCAGGTAATCTATATCCCGCTGCGCCTGCCTTATTGAGATTTCATACTTTTCCGCCATATTTCCCCGATTGGGATATACCAAAGCTCTCATCTGCTTGTCAAACCAGATAAGCCTGTGCATATTACTCAATGTGAACCCTCCCCGATACTTGGACAGCTCTATTTCATAACCAGCTCTACAGGACAGTGGTCCGATCCCGTTACTTCCGGATGAATGTCTGCACTGATCAATCTGATCGCCAGTCTTTCAGAAACACAAAAATAGTCTATGCGCCACCCTGCATTGTTGGCTCTTGCATTGAAGCGGTAGGACCACCAGGAGTAAACCCCTTCCTTGTCAGGGCTGAAATACCGGTAGGTATCTATAAAACCGGAGGCCAGGAGCTCAGTGAACTTGTTCCTTTCCTCATCGGTAAACCCTGCATTCCTCCTGTTACTGCCCGGATTCTTAAGATCTATCTCTTTATGCGCCACATTTAAATCGCCGCATACAACAACAGGCTTCAAGCCGTCCAACGCCTTGAGGTAGCTCCTGAAATCATCCTCCCACTGCATCCTGTAGTCCAGCCTCAGAAGCTCCTGCTGGGAGTTTGGCGTATACACAGTAACAAGATAAAAATCTTCATACTCAAGGGTAATGACCCTGCCTTCCTTGTCATGCTCCTCCTTGTTTATCCCATAGGTGCAGCTAATCGGCTCAGCTTTACTGAATACGGCAACACCTGAATAACCTTTCTTCTCCGCATAATTCCAATACTGGTGATAGCCTTCCGTCTTCAGCTCTATCTGCCCCTCCTGCAGCTTGCTCTCCTGAATGCAGAAAATATCCGCATCCACTTCTTTGAAGTATTCCAAAAATCCCTTCTGGGCACAAGCCCTAAGACCATTTACATTCCATGAGATCAGCTTCATAATATCCCTCCAGGCTATTTAACCTTTGTACTTTAGCTTATTTTAGCATTTATTGGACAATGTGACAACTTCCGCTATAGAATCATCTTCCCAAGCATAAACCTCTCATTTCCGCATAAGTATAATAATGTGTACTTCGTATGCGGCAATAGGCAATAGGCAAGGGGCAATAGGTTTAGGCAAGGCCTCGAAGCCCCACTTGACCCATTGCCTATTGCCCATCGCCCATTGCCCGTAAGATTGCTTCGCATCTTTCTACTATCCTGTAATCTTGAATAAGGGGAGTGAAATTATTATGAATTGTATCTATTATAATCCTGTCATGTACCCGGTTAAAAAGGGTTATCTGAAGGTGACCGGGACAGGGACTGTAAAAGCAATACCGGATACAGCCGTTGCCAATCTTGGTGTTGTCACGGAGAATCCTGTACTGGAAGCAGCCAGAAATGAAAACGCGGTAAAATCAAATTCAGTCGTAAATATGCTGACTAATATGGGTATTGAAAGAAAACATATACGCACAGGAGGCTTTTCAATTGACCCTTTATATGATTTCATTGATGGAAAGCAGGTCTTCCGGGGTTACCGTGTTTCAAACATCCTGAATGTAACAATAAAGGATATTGCAAGAGCCGGAGAGATTATAGACAGAGCCACCTATGCAGGGGTCAACCGTGTAGACAGCATCAACTTTACTTTGTCGGATCAGGCCCATTATTACGATAACGCCTTGAGGCTGGCAATAGAAAATGCTCTGCACAAAGCCTCCGAAATAGGTTCTGCACTGAATATAGAAGTTGACAGCATCCCTTATAAAATTGTAGAAAAGAGTATTGAGGCGCCTGTATATGATACCTTTGCTGCAAAGCTGTCCTCACCGTCCACACCTCTGCTGCCGGGTCAGCTTGAGATAACCTCGATAGTCCTGACCGTTATTGGCTATAGATGACAAAAAAATTGCATCATTTCCGGCAAAATTAAGATAATAATATTATAACAAAATGACAAATACACGGAGGTATGTTAATATGCCCGGACAAAATGCAAAACAGCGGGTGCAGAAAGTATTCAGCCAGTTGAGCGATGCAAAGACTTCATTGAATCAGGCCCTCAATACAGTTGAGAAGCCTGAAAACAGGCAGCAGATCCAAAACACCCTGAATGCTATAGAAAATGCGATCAATACAACCAGCACTGCACTTTCAAATTACAAAGACTAGTACTTAAGGAAGCTGCAAAAAATAATAAAATGCGGATGGTCAAGACCCATCCGCATTTTGTTGCAGCCCATTATTTACCTGCCTTTAGCCAGTACTGACTTCCATCAGGCTTCCTCTCCATGAACCCATACTCTATCATATATCTTCGCAAGGTTACATAATCTTCGTGGGCAGTTTTCAATATCTCATTGATTTCCTTTTCACCATATATGCGTCCGCTCTCAAAACGCTTTAAAATCTCCCGTAATATCACTAATTTGTGCTTTTCTCTTACAGCGAAAGTCCTGATAGGTCCCTTCGGCCCCTTGGGAAAATAGTTTTTCAGCAGCTTCTCATTTTCGTCAGCGGTTATTTTATAGCGGTCGTCCACCATTGTAGCTGTCTTATGAGGTTCTACAAAGGCAGATGTTTTGTCCTCCTCCTTCAGAAGCTCCATTATTGCAACAAATATCCTGGATTGGCGTTCCTTCTCTTTTAAGGCGAAACGATGGTTCCTTATGGTCGATGGACTGCCTATCCCCAATTCCTTTTGTATCTCTGCCGTACTTTTCCCCTGGTAAAAGAGTCTCAGAAGACTGTTCTGGTGGTCTGTGAGTCCTGTAACCTTTTTATCCAACTGTATAAAGTACTCGAATACCGATCCATGCTCCTTTTTTATATGTACTTTAATATACTTTGAAGCTTCATAAAGGGCTTCCTCATCCCTATAGATCAGCCCTTTCTCAAACCTGCAGCCGCATAGCAGGCATGTAAAATGCTCCTCAGTTTCGCAATATCCCTGCTTAAGCTCTTCCAGGGATGCATTCCAGAATATTTCTGTAATTTCCATTATAAACACTTCCTTATACTCCATATTTTACGATAGACTCAACTTATATATGTTTATATTATAATAGATGTACCACTATTATGTCTAGGCTATACTGAATATATGTGCAGATTTCTGGATTTGAGAATTATTTTGCTAAAGTATTGACTTCGAACATATGTTCGTATATAATAAATCCATAGATTGAGAATGGAGGTATAATATGGATAAAATCATAGCCTGCTGCGGTATTGAATGCCACAATTGTGATGCATACACCGCAACCAGGAACAACGATGATGAGCTCAGAAAAAAGACCGCAGAGAACTGGAGCAAGATGTTCAATGCCGATATTCAACCACAGGATGTAAATTGTCTGGGATGCGGCTCTGAAGTGCTCTTCGCTTACTGCCATGACTGCAACATAAGGAAGTGCAATGTTGACAAAGCCCAGGAAAACTGCAGCAAATGCAATGACTATAACTGTGACAAGCTGACCGACTTCTTCAAAATGGCTCCCGATGCAAAAAATATTCTCGATAGTTTGAGAACACAAAAATAGAGAAAAGAGGCTCTCAATTTGAGCCTCTTTTCTCTATTTTTTCCGCCAGTTCATTAAGATAAACCCATCTCTCCAGCTTTTCCTCCAGCTGCTGCTCTGCTTCCTCCTTCTCTTTCATCAGCGCCTGGAGCTGTACATAGTCACTTGCTGCTGCTGCAAGCTTGTCAGTCAGCTCTTTAATCTTATCCTCCAGAAGAGCTATGACACTATCTATCTCCTCGTATTCCCTCTGCTCCTTAAAGGTAAATTTTACAGGCCTTTCCCTTACTGCAGCAGTCCTGGCCTCCGTACCTTTATCCTTCGCCTTCTGCCCCTGGATATCTTCAATACCTTCCAGGATGCCGTTTTCTTTGATATCCGTATAATTTCCGGTATATTTCCCTATGCTCCCCCTGCCCTCAAAAACAAAGATCCTTTCCGCCGTCTTGTCCAGGAAGTAGCGGTCATGGGATACCGCTATGACTGCCCCCGGGAAGCTTTCAATATAATCTTCAAGTATTGTCAGCGTTTCTATATCAAGGTCATTGGTAGGTTCATCCAGCAGCAGCACATTTGGAGCTTCCATGAGTACCCTCAGGAGATGGAGCCTCCTCTTCTCCCCGCCGGAAAGCTTTGATACGGGAGTCCACTGCACCGCCGGTGGGAACAGGAACCGCTCCAGCATCTGGGATGCGGTTATTTTCTCTCCTTCAGCCGTTTCCAGGTATTCCGCCCCTTCCCTGATGTACTCGATAACCCGCATATCCTCCGGCATATGATTGGATTCCTGTGAGAACATTCCTATTCTTACCGTTTCTCCGATCTCCACTGCCCCGGAGTCCGGCTCCGTTATCCCGGCTATTATATTAATCAGCGTGGTCTTTCCAGTCCCGTTAGCCCCTATGATACCTACCCTGTCATTTCTCAGTACAATATAGCTGAAATCCCCGATTACTTTATTTTCACCGAAGCTTTTACTTATATGGGACAGCTCTATTATCTTTTTGCCCAGCCTGCTGCTGCCGACTGATATGTCCAGCTTATCCCCGGACAAGTCTGCTGTCTGCTCCTTTAGCTTCTCAAATCTCTCTATCCTTGATTTCTGTTTTGTTGAACGGGCTTTGGCGCCTCTGCTTATCCAGGCCAGTTCCTTTTTGAACAAGGTCTGCCTTTTCCGCTCCCCGGCAGCCTCCCGTTCTGCTCTCTCCAGCTTCTTCCCTATGAAGTTGTTATAGTTACCTTTATATAAATAAAGCTTGCCTCTATCAAGCTCAGCAATTTCATTCACTACTCTGTCCAGGAAGTACCTGTCATGGGTGATCATGAGCAAAGCACCCTTCCGCTTGCCCAGAAATTCCTCCAGCCAGTCTATAGTCCTGTTGTCAAGGTGGTTGGTAGGCTCATCCAATATAAGCAGCTCTGCCGGATTGATCAAAGCTGCTGCCAGGGCAACCCTCTTTTTCTGGCCTCCGGAGAGAACTGCAATTTTCTCTTGAAAACCGGTGATTCCAAGCTTTGTCAGCACTCCCTTTGCCTCACTCTCCAAGCCCCAGCCGTTCATCCTGTCCATTTCGCCGCTTAGCTTCAAAAGCTTCTCACTGTTGGCTTCCGGATCCAGCAAAGCTTCTTCATATTCCCGGACCAGCTTCATCACAGGGGAATCACCTTTAAAAACCTGCTCCAGCACAGTCGCCTCAGGTTCAAAATTCGGATTTTGCGATAAATACTCTATGGAAACAGAATTTCCTTTTATAATCCTCCCGCTTTCCGGACTTTCAATTCCGGCTACAATTTTGAGAAGAGTGCTTTTCCCTACTCCGTTCACTCCCACAATACCAATTTTATCCCCATCATTTATACCCAGGCTTATATCGTTAATAAGAGTTTTCTCACTGTAGCTCTTGTTTATGTTTTCAATACTTACAAGGTTCATCGGTTACCTCTTCCCTGTTCGATATATTTTTACAGCAGCACAAATGCTTTCTCACTTTATTATTCTATCAATACAGCAGGTAAATGTATAGCACAAAAAGACTACAGCCATAACGACAAGGCTGTAGTCAAAGTTAATATTATATAATTCTCTACTCTGCTGTTTCTTCCAGTTCTTCGCCATACCAATCCACCTTCATGCTCAGTATATCAGCAAGACCTACGAATTCACAGCCCACAGAATACCCATCCTCATACCTGCTGATACGTACGATTTTTAGTACTGCATAGAAATACTTGTCGGAAGTCAGTTTTATCTTTGCATCAAAGTAGTAATCCAAAGGCAGAGCATGCCGGCAAGTAAAGCCTATGCCGGTCTTGGATATGTCCTTCACTGCAATGCTCTCATTAACACCTGGTATAAGCTCATAATCCTGTTTGAACAACGAAGAAATATTCAATTCCAGTTTTAGGGGGAGTCTTTTGGATTTTCTTCTTTCTTCCATAGTATTTAGTCCCTCCTATTATCTTTTATCAATTAATTGTATCACAATTATCAGCTTTAATAAAGCCATCCTCAGCTAGCTCTATAGCTCTCAAACTGACTGTTGTAAAGACTCGCATAGAAGCCTCCCCTTGCCAGAAGCTCTTCATGGCTGCCCTGTTCGACTATGTCTCCGTGATCCATTACAAGTATTATATCCGCATCCCTGATAGTTGACAGCCTGTGGGCAATTATAAAGCTGGTGCGGTCTTTCATCAGATTTGACATTGCCTTTTGTATCTGCACCTCGGTACGTGTATCTACAGAGCTTGTTGCTTCATCAAGTATCAGTATCTTCGGGTCCGCAAGCACCGCTCTTGCTATGGTGATCAGCTGCTTCTGCCCCTGTGACACATTTGAAGCCTCTTCGTTCAGCACCATATCATACCCCTCCGGCAGACTGTGGACAAAGCTGTCAACATGTGCTGCCTTTGCCGCCGCAATGACTTCCCCGTCTGTTGCCTCCAGGCGCCCGTAGCGGATATTCTCCATGATGCTCCCGTTATAAAGCCAGGTATCCTGCAGTACCATACCGAACATAGAGCGCAGGTCACTGCGGGTAAACTCCCTTATGTCATGCCCGTCAACCAGTATTGCACCTTCATTTACATCATAGAATCGCATCAGGAGCTTAACCATGGTTGTTTTACCTGCGCCGGTAGGGCCTACTATAGCTACTTTCTGCCCTGGCTTAACAGTTGCTGAGAAATCATTGATGATGATTTTTTCCGGGTTATATCCAAAGTGCACTTTTCTGAATTCTACACTGCCCCGGATATTTTCAAGCCTTACGGGGTCTATGGTCTCCGGAACTTCCTCCTCTTCCGAAAGGAACTCAAATACACGCTCTGCAGACGCAGCAGTCTGCTGGAGTATGTTTGAGATATTGGCTATCTGTGTTATAGGGTGTGTGAATGAGCGCACATATTGTATAAAGGCCTGTATATCCCCTACTTCAATTGCTTTCCGGACAGTAAGCCATCCACCCAATATGCATACCGCCACATAACCAAGGTTGCCAACAAAACCCATTATAGGCATCATAAGACCGGATAAAAATTGCGACTTCCAGGCAACTCCGTACAATTTATCATTCAGGCTGTCGAACTTGTGAACACTTTTTTCCTCTCCGTTAAAGGCTTTCATTACGGTGTGGCCGCCATACATCTCCTCTATATGTCCATTCAAATGTCCCAGGTAGTCCTGCTGCTCCTTGAAGTACTTCTGGGAACGCTTTACAATGAACATAATAAGTATCAGGGAAACAGGAACTATAAAAGCCGCGGCTATAGTCATAAGCCAGCTTATACTCAGCATCATGACCAATACCCCGATGACCGTTGTAACAGATGTGATTATTTGCGTCAGACTCTGGTTAAGCGTCTGGCTCAGTGTATCAACGTCATTGGTCACACGGGACAGCACTTCCCCATGATTTGTACCGTCAAAGTATTTAAGAGGCATATGGTTGATTTTTTCAGAGATATCCTTCCTGAAGCCGTAGCTTACCTTCATGGAGATATTAGTCATAACCCAGCCTTGAATATAGCCGAACACCATACTGAGCAAGTACAAGCCCAATAGAATAATAACGATTCTCCCGATGTATGCGAAGTCTATCCCAGTGCCGGTACCGGATATTTTGCCCATTACACCTTCAAACAGCTTTGTTGTGGCTTTACCGAGGATTTTGGGCCCTACTATTGTAAATACGGCACTGGCCGCAGCAAATATGAAAACAATGGTTATCGATACCTTATAAACACCTAAATAATTAAGCAGTTTACCCATTGTACCCTTAAAATCCCGGGCTTTTTCCCCTCCCTGCATCATGCCTCCGCCAGGTCCATGGCCCATGCCTCCGCGTCTTCCCATCCTGTTAGTGTTTGTACTGCTGTTGTTTCTCTCACTCATGCCAACTCCTCCTTTGAAAGCTGCGATAAGGCAATTTCCTTGTAAGTGCTGCAATTCTTCATAAGCTCCTTATGAGTACCTATGCCGGCAATCCGTCCTTCATCAAGGACAATTATCTGCTCAGCATTTATTATGGTTGAAATACGCTGTGCAACAATGAGCATCGTGCTTCCGCCGGTCTGAGCCTTCAGTTCCCTTCTCAGGGCGGCATCAGTCCTGAAATCAAGAGCTGAGAAGCTGTCGTCAAATATATATATCCTGGGCTTTTTCACCAGGGCACGGGCAATAGATAGTCTCTGTTTCTGCCCGCCGGATACATTTGTTCCACCCTGGGATATCTCTCTTCCCATACCTTCCTGCTTTTCATTGATGAACTCCATTGCCTGGGCTATTTCCGCGGCTTTCTTCAAGTCTTCCTCAGTAGCATTTTCATCGGCATATTTCAGGTTGGACTCTATTGTTCCGCTGAACAGTGAAGCCTTTTGGGGCACATAGCCTATTTTTTCCCGCAGCTCCTTTTGTTCTACAGACCTTACGTCCATATCGTCGATAAGGACTGCTCCTCCGGTCACATCATAGAAACGGGGGATCAGATTGATAAGAGTCGTTTTTCCCGAGCCTGTAGAGCCTATTACAGCTGTAGTCTGCCCCGGATATGCCTTGAAGCTTATATCCTTAAGCACATCCTCCTCAGCCCCCGGATACCGGAAGGAAACATTTCTGAATTCCACAAGCCCTTTGGTATCCTTTCCGAAATGCCCCGGTTCCTCCGGATCCAGAATCACAAGCTCTGTTTCCAGCACTTCAGCGATCCGCTGTGCTGATACAGATGCCCTGGGTATCATTATAAACATCATGGACATCATGAGGAATGAAAACAGAATTTGCATTCCATACTGCATGAAAGCCATCATGTCACCTACCTGCATGCCTGAATTTTCGATCTGATGGGCTCCGACCCAAATAATCAGCAGTGAAATACCGTTCATTATGAACATCATTGCCGGCATCATGAACACCATTACCCGGTTTACAAACAGGTTTGTATCGGTAAGCTCCCTGTTCGCCCTGTCAAACCTTTCTTTCTCAAAGTCCTGGGTATTGAAGGCTCTTATTACCATCATACCTGAAAGATTTTCACGGGTGACCAGATTTAGCCTGTCAACCAGCTTCTGTATCAACTTGAACTTAGGCATTGCAATTGAAAAAACGGTCAGGATCAGCCCCAGAAGCACCAGAACCGCCAATGCTATGATCCATGACATGGAGGTACTTTTCCCTATAGCTTTGAAAACTCCGCCCACGCCCATTATCGGTGCAGATATCACCATTCTGATCATAATGATTATAAGCATTTGAATCTGGGTAATGTCGTTTGTTGTCCTTGTTATCAGGGAAGCAGTGGAAAACTTATCAAACTCTGTATTTGAGAAGTTTTCCACTTTTGTAAACACATCTCTCCGCAAATCCCGCGACAGGCCTGCCGCCGCTTTTGCCGCCAGGAGTCCCACCAGTACCGAGCTTATTCCCCCAAGCAGGGATATCAGAAGCATGACTATCCCTGTCCGGGTTATATAACTGTTCTGGATTTTGCCGGTATCCATTCCCAGGGCAATATATTCAACCTTGACCGCAGGAACTGCCGATTGAATTATCATTTTGTCGTCCATTGCTGCAAACGGCATTTTTATTCCGTTAAATGGAACTGCCCCGCTTTTCATTATATCTTCCATTTTTTCGATGCTTGATACAGACAGGAATGCCTTGCCCATTACCGGGTTAAGCCTGTCAAGCTCTGAACTGTCAATATTCTTTAGAACATATACAGGTTCTTCCTCCAGCCTTGGATATTTATCCAAAAACATCTCATAATCCGGACTTGTCTTATCAACCAGTATATAACTGTCATTTACCATGTCCCTATATTCCTTATCAATGAACGGCATTAACTTTTCCATTGTGCTATGCCTCACTGCAACAGGCACTGCATTCTCAATGCCGCCTTGCTGGATACCCTTGTTCACTATATTGGACATGTAGTCAGGCAGTGACAGATCGCTTATAGCCTGCACAAAAAGCAGGATTATGGCAGTCATGATAATTACAGTATAAGGTTTCAAATATTTTGCTAATTTGACCATATATATCTACCTCTCGTTTTATAGTTCACCCTTCCGGCTGTCTATCAGCCTGTTTAAGGTCTCCAGGCCTTTCATTATCGAATCCAGCTCTTCAGGAGTAGCCTTATTCATTACATCATCAAGCATTTTTCCGATTACATTATTATGCTCCTTTGAGCTTTTCCTGAAATCCGGGCTCAGGCTGATATAGACTACCCTTCTGTCCTCTTCGCTCCTGACTCTTTCAACAAATCCCTGCTTCTCCAATCTGTCAATAATTCCTGATACGGTACTGTTGGATAATCCAAGCTTTTCACTCAGATCGCTGACCTTCATTTTATCATGATGCGCAAGTATTCCTATCAGCATTCCCTGAGGCGCGGTCAGCTGCATCTCCCTGAAATGCTCCATTACATTATGTTTTAGAGAATTTGTCGCTTGTTTCATCAGTTTTAATACTTTAAGGCCATTACTCATTTCCTCCATAGCAGCTTCACCTCTGACAATAATATTTCGATATAGAAATATTCGCATTGATATATTTCGTATACGAAATATATTTTAGTCCTTTGGTCTAGCAGTGTCAATAGTATATTATGCCACTTAAGCATCAAAAAATAAAAACCAGGTATCAAGCAGTCAAAGGCTCAATACCTGGTAGAATACTTATTCAACTACAGGTTATAAAACTCCTCAAAGCTCCTGGTCACGTAGGTATGGTCAAGTACTCCTCCCAGTTCCCTCACCGAGTGCATCGCAAGTATGGGTGTCCCGATATCCACACTTCTCATATGAAGATGAGATGCGGAAATAGGCCCTATAGTGCTGCCTCCCAGTTCATCCGAGCGGTTCACGAACCACTGTACCGGCACACCTGCTTTGGAGCAAAGCCCTGCATATACGGCCGAGGAAACACTGTCAGAAGTATACTTCATATTCGAGCTTATTTTTATTACCGGTCCTTTGTTTATCACCGGCCTGTTCTGAGGATCGTGCTTTTCACCTGTATTCGGATGAACAGCATGGGCTTGATCTGCGGATATCATGAAGGATTTTGAGATGGCCCTGAAGTAGTCCTCCCTGCCGCCTCCCATTGACAGTACTATCCTTTCCAGCATACTGGATAGCAGAGGTGAGTCAGCCCCCTGTTTGGTGGAGCTTCCAACCTCCTCATTGTCAAAGCATACCATGATATTGGTGCTTTTTGAAGCTGAAGACCTTGCCAGGGCTGTTGCACCGGCATGCACCATTGCCAGGTCATCAAGTCTTCCGGAGGATATGAACTCATCATTCAAGCCCATTATTGTTCCTTTTTCAAATTCGTACAGGAACAGGTCAAAGTCGATTATATCCGAAGGCGGAACATCTATCTCCTTTGCTATTACATTCAGAAGATAATTGTCCTTTTCCAACTTTTCGTTCACAAGCGCCATCAGGGGAAGCATATCCTTCTGCATATTCAGCTCCTCTCCTGAATTTATTTTCCTGTTCATATGTATTGCCAGATTTGGGATGATCAAAATAGGCTTCTTAATATTCACGAACCTGGTTACAGGGTCGAAAACATCACTGCCCTTTATAGCTACCCTTCCCGCCACAGACAGCGGTCTGTCCATCCATGTGCTGAGTATCGGCCATCCATAGCTTTCAGTATCCAGCTTTATATAGTGATTCTCCACTGTCATTTCTGCTGCCGGTTTTACCCTGAAGGCCGGGGAGTCATTATGAGCCCCTATTATCCTGAAGCCTTCCGCCGTAATGTCTCCGGTGCCTGCTACAAAGGCAGCCAGTGTAGAGTGGTTCTTTATCATATAGTACTTTCCGCCCTTTTGAAGCCTCCAGCTATCTTCTTCCTTGAGTTCTTCAAATCCATTGTCCTCCAGCATTTTCCTGATATTCAGAACTACATGGAAGGACGATGGGCTATCATAGATGAAATCAATAAGCTCCTTTGCAAAATCCAACTCTTTACTCATTTGCATTCCTCCAATTCTAACTCGTTTAAGTATATCCCAGTTCCAGAGTCGTAATAAATTTTGATGATGCCGGAGAAAGTGGTATGCTTTTTAAAAAGCATATACCAATATTCCTTTCAGGAATTTTTTCAGTCATCGTTATTTCTGACAATATCCTATTCTTAAGATACTCCTGGGAAAACTCCTTGATTACGCAGGATATTCCCAAATTAATTTTTGCGAATTCGAGAAGCAGATCATGGGAGCCAAGCTCAATCTCCGGTTTGATGACTACTCCTTTTGACAGCATGTATCTTTCTACATACTGCCTTGAATTCGATTTGGCTTCAAGGAATATAAGGGGAAAGCCTGTAAGGTCCTCAAGGCTTAAAGGCATTGAGATCATATCCTTATACATTTCCCCACAAACAAAGATATCATGAACCTCCATGCATTTTATTATTTCCAGTGCCGTATCCTCTATAGGCAAATTGCATATCGCAAAATCGATTTCCCCTGACTTTAGCATAGCACATAGCTCTATCGTCGTGCCATTGAATATTTTCAGCTTTACATCCGAATGCAGCCTGTGGAACCTTTCCAGGTAAGGCAGCAGATAATGGCGCGAAGTCGTATCTCCTACGCCTATTCTAAGCTCTCCCATCATCAGATTCTTGATTTCCTCAAGCTTATTTTCTCCATTACTTATTAAATTCATCGCAGAGCTGATGTATTCATACAAAAGCTGCCCTTCATTCGTAAGAACTACTCCCGTCGGCATCCTTGTGAAAAGACGGATTGCAAGCTCCCTTTCAAGCTGCATGATTGACTGGCTTACAGCCGGCTGCGTCATATAGAGCGCTGCTGCAGCCTTTGAAAAGCTCCGGGATTTTGCTACCTCACAGAACACCCTGTACAAATCCAGCTTGATCCTCACATAATCACTCCTTATATCCGCCATAATGTATATTTATTTTACTTATATCATATGTTGATGTATAGTACAAGAGTGGAATAGTTTCTTATATGTATATATGGGAGGAGAGATTTTTATGGAGAGAATAACAGGTACCGTTGCAAGGGGTCTTCGTGCTCCGATTATAAGGCAAGGTGACAATATACCTGAAATTGTTGTGGATACTGTGCTTAAGGCTTCAGAAATAGAAGACATGCATATTAATGACAGGGATATAATTGCTGTAACCGAATCTGTGGTTGCCCGTGCCCAGGGGAATTATGCGACCATCGAAGCGGTTGCCAAGGATGTCAGGGCAAAGTTCGGCGGGAATACCATAGGCGTCATATTCCCTATATTGAGCCGCAACCGCTTTGCAATATGCCTGAAGGGTATTGCAAAAGGTGCAGCAAAAATCGTCCTGATGTTCAGTTATCCATCTGATGAGGTAGGAAATCAGCTGGTGGATATAGATGTACTTGACGAAAAAGGGGTAAATCCCTGGACCGATGTACTGACAGAAAAGGATTTCAGGGACCACTTCGGATATAATAAGCATCCTTTTACAGGCGTTGACTATATCGAATACTACAAATCCTTAATCAAAGAATGCGGCGCTGAATGCGAGATAATATTTTCAAACAATCCCGCCACAATTCTTAACTATACAAAAAATGTCCTCGCCTGCGATATTCACACAAGGGTCAGAACGAAAAGGTTGCTTACGGCAAATGGCGGTGAAAAGGTATACGGTCTTGACGATATCCTGACTGAATCCGTCGACGGAAGCGGCTGCAATGAAGCTTACGGCCTTTTAGGTTCAAATAAAGCTACTGAGGAGAGTATAAAGCTTTTCCCACACAATTGCCAGCCTGTTGTGGACAGCATACAGAGCATGATTAAGGAGAAGACCGGCAAGACAGTCGAGGTCATGGTCTACGGCGACGGGGCATTCAAGGATCCTGTGGGCAAGATATGGGAGCTGGCGGACCCTGTTGTATCACCGGCCTATACTTCAGGTCTGGATGGTACTCCAAATGAAATCAAACTGAAATATATCGCAGATAACGATTTTGCAGGTCTGAAAGGCGAAGAGCTCAAGAAGGCTGTCTCGGAATACATCAGAAACAAGGAGTCGGACCTTATGGGCAGCATGGTGTCACAGGGCACCACCCCCAGAAGGCTTACCGACCTTATAGGCTCTCTCTGTGACCTGACCTCCGGAAGCGGAGATAAAGGCACCCCGATCATATACATCCAGGGTTATTTTGATAATTATATAAAATAATAATGTTACAAATATATTAATAGGATAAGGCCTGTAAGATACTCTTCAGGCCTTATCCCATTTTCTGCTTTACTTGGTAATAGCTTTACTGCATAATATATTCAGATGCAATTCTGTGCAATATAACATTGTTATATATTTAATATTTTTAAAAATGAGGCGATACTTGTGGAAAAAAAGAAATTCAATGTTCAGGATTATGTGATCAACGTATTAAATTTCATGGCTCAGGGGCTTTTTTCCTCCCTTATAATCGGCCTGATCCTGAAGCAGGTTGGTGAAAAGCTGGGAATCCCCTTGCTTGTAGGCTTCGGGAATATCGCCCAGCTGATGATGGGCCCTGCCATCGGAGCAGCAGTAGCTTATGGTGTGAAAGCTCCGGTATTGTCGATCTTCTCTTCTCTAGTCACCGGAGCATTAGGAGCACAGACCTTGCTGCTGACTGCCGGAGGCACTTATGCCATAAAGATAGGGGAACCGGTAGGAGCATTGTTTGCTGCTCTTATCGGCGCAGAAATAGGTAAGCTGGTACAGGGAAAGACAAAGCTCAATATAATCCTGGTCCCGGCTGCTACAATAATTGCAGGAGGGCTCACCAGCATTTTTGTTAGCCCCTTCATGTCGTCACTGATGACAGCCCTTGGGCAGATGGTCAATTATGCCACTGAGCTTCAGCCTGTCCCCATGGGGGTATTGGTTTCAACAATAATGGGCATGGTACTGACTCTTCCCATAAGCAGTGCAGCCCTGGCAATAGCTCTGAAGCTGGACGGGCTTGCCGCAGGAGCAGCAACGGTAGGCTGCTGTGCCCAGATGATTGGCTTTGCTGTTGCCAGCTACCGGGAAAACAAGCTGGGAGGACTGGTCGCACAAGGTCTGGGAACCTCCATGCTGCAGGTTCCGAATATAGTGAAGAATCCCCTTATATGGGTGCCCCCTACCATAGCCAGTGCCATTCTTGGGCCTGTGGCCTCTGCAGTATTCAGAATGAGGAATAACGCCGTAGGAGCAGGTATGGGTACCAGCGGGCTTGTAGGACAATTTGCCACGATAGAAACCATGGGGACTGCATCATTGCCACTTATCCTCGCGCTCCATTTTCTTGCACCTGCAGTAATAACCCTGCTGGTATCGGAATACATGCGCAAGAGGGGCTGGATCAAATTCGGAGATATGAAGCTGGAAGTGTAGAGATACTCCAAACAGCCTTGAGAATAAAGACAAACTGAAGAGCGGCCATGTCATAGCCTAAATATGCTTATACAGAAATTGTTAATGACTCTTAGAAATGAAGCCTTAGAAATAACCGTATGCGAGGCACGGATGCCGAAGCAAGTCTTAGAGGTCACGGATGACCATTCTAAGACGTTAGGTTTTTCTTAGGCTGAATTTCTTAGAGCCATCAATTTCTGTATACGTATATGTGGCTATTACATGGCTGCTCTAATTTACTGCTCTTTATAATTAATCCTGATCTATTCCAAATAGACCTTCCTTTCATAGTCCATATTACCAGCCTTACGGGCTTCTTTTTTTGCGTTGTTGTTCAGGTAAGCCGCCAGCGGTCTGTACAAGAGCTTCGGGATATTTATTGTCAGCAGCTCCTGGGCTCTGGAGGGTATTTCTTCTCCCTTGAGGATATTATCCAAGGCCAGCCTGAAGCCTGAGGTGATCCTCTCTCCCTTTTTACCCAGGTCCTCCATCAAAGCTCCGTTTATAATGCCGCCTCCGCCATAGGCCAATCCGCCGAGCCAGTTCATTCCCGTCTCTTCTGCAAACAATCTGCAGTTGTCAATGAGCGGTTCTATTCTTGTTATATCCGGGAACCCGCACTGACCGACAGCGAAGAGGCCTTTGCCTTTCAGTTCATTTCTGCACTCATCCGCAAGCTTCTCCAGGAACCAGATATCAAAGAAAGGCATAGTATCTGCATATAGCGGAGCTACCATAGCAATAATGTCGTTCTGGGATATAAGTCCCTTTACGGCGTCGAAATCCTCCCTGCCGTCATAGCAGTCAATGACATGTATGATTTCTGCGGTATTGCCCGAAGCTTCAGCAAGCTGTTTTATTGTCCTAGAAAAGCTGCAGGAGGTTCCCTTTTTCCTTGAGCTTCCATTCAGCAGTAGTAGTCTTTTATTATTCATGATCAGCACACCTCCCTTAGCAGACTGCTAATTTCTTTTTGTATATTTTCCATTCCTGAAGAAGTATTCAAAAAAAGCGTCCTGTATTCCGACTGCAGGTTAAATGCATTATGCTCAACCAGCTTGTTGAAGCAGTCCTCCTGATCCTTTGAAATCCCTTCATGCACTCCCACACCTATTATGGCTTTACTGCCATAGCGGACCGGATGAAGTAGATGCCCCTGTTTTACAATATAAGTAGGGAGCCCCAGACTCATAAACTTATCCACAGCTTTCTTCAGGTCGGAGGTATACCCGCCAAACCTCACGGGTGTAAGCATTATTACCGTAGTGCCCCTGGCTATGGCGCCCAGGATTTCATGAGCATCATCCTTAACCGCACACTTGCCGGGGGATATGAATCCACATGCTCCACAGGATCTGCAGGGCATAATGTTCATATCTCTCAGTTCAAAATATGAAAACTCTTTATCGTTCCGCCTGAGTTCTTCTTTTAATTTATCCGAAATGCCGTTTCCAGCTTTCATTGCGTCCAATATCACTAATGACATAACAATCCTCCTAAATCATTCATCTAATATACCCTTTCACTTTCTGATTTCTCCAATTCCTTTATCTTCTCGAACAGCTTGCCTATACCTCTGCACATTGCGTCAATTTCCTCCAGGTCCAGATTCCCGAAGAGGTTCTCCAGATATTCGTTATCCTGCTTCTGCCTTTCTTCCCAGAAACTCCGGCTCTTATCCGTCAGTACAAGCCTTAAAGCCCTGGCATCCCGTCCATCCTTTTCTATAGTAAGGAAGCCTTTCTCCACCAGCTTCAGCGCAAGCTGCTTCACATTCTGGCGGGAGCTGCCCATGAGCTCCGCTATCTCACTCAATGTAGGTGGTTTATCCCTGAACTGTGCTATCACAACATTCAGGAACCACTGCTTTGTAGTCATGTCATCCTCACTCAGGTATTGGTCCCCTAAGGCCTGCAGTCTGTTAGCCAGCAAAAAGATATTACCGAATATGTACTTTTGTTTATCAATAGCGTCCATTTTCGCACCTCTTATGTTTTAAATTACGTAATATATTACCCATATAGGTAATATATTACGTAATTAAGAATATGTCAATAGCTTTTCAAAAAATATTTCAGCCGTATATACAAAACGTAAATACGGCTGCATATATATAACCTTTAATTGTTGCGGAACCTTACTTTCCTGACTGTATGCACCTTCCCCTTTATACTCGTATCCTGGAGCTCTCTTACTATATAGTCCGCATCCCTCCCGAATATCTCCACATAGGAACAGGTGTCCTGCACATCAATTATGCCTATATCCTCAGGATTGACTCCTTTGATATTGGATATCGCCCCCAGAATGTCCCCCGGCCTCATTCTCTTGGTTTTACCGGCATTTATGCGTATTCTGGTAATCTCTCTGTTCAATGCTTCCGCCTTATTCTTCCTGGGTTTAGGTCTGGATTTTATCTTATCCTCAAAGGCTCCCCTGCCCCTACGGACCTCATCATCGGAAGGCAGTTCCCTTCTGGGGATCTCATACTGAATGTATTCTTCTATATTCTGAAGGAATTTCAGTTCCCGCGGCGAGGCAAGAGTAATGGCCACGCCCTTGTTTTCCACACGGCCTGTTCTGCCTATCCTGTGTACATAGCTTTCATTTTCCATAGGCACCTCATAATTGACAACATGTGTGACATCATCAATATGAATGCCTCTGGCCGCTACGTCGGTTGCAACCATGAAATGAAATTCACCCCTTTTGAAGCCCTGTACTATGCTTAATCTGCGTCCCTGCTCCATTCCTCCGTGCAGTCCTTCGCAGAAGAATCTCTCAGCCTTAAGCCTCTCCAACAGATCCTCTACCTTTTCCCTAGTATTGCAGAATATAATGCAGCTCTCAGGTTTTTCCGTATATATAATTTTCTTCAGGAGACCGAACTTATCCTTTTCCTCAATCTCATAGCAGTATTGTCGTATTTTCTCGGTTGTTGATACCTTTGATACTATCTCTATCCTTTGAGGCTTTCTCATATATTTCCTGCATATATCCTCAATCGCCTCCGGCATGGTCGCAGAAAACAACATGGTTATCCTGCCAGCAGGAAGAAGCATTATTATCGCTTCCACCTGGTCTATGAAGCCCATATCCAGCATTTTATCCGCTTCATCTATAACCAGGTACCTTATTTCCTCAAGGTTCAGATTCTGCCTCTCGATATGGTCAAAGGTCCTTCCCGGGGTACCCACGACCACATGCACCCGCTGCCTCAGCTCCCTTTTCTGCAGCTCCATAGGCTGTTTGCCATATACTGCTGAGCATCTTATCCTCCGGAACCTGCCAAGGTGAGAAAAATCCTCCTTTATCTGCACAGCCAGCTCCCTGGTAGGAGTGAGCACAAGGACCTGGGGATGTCTTTTCTCCAGCTCCAGTCTCTCACATATGGGTATAGCAAAAGCAGCAGTCTTACCGCTTCCTGTCTGTGATTTTACTATTAGGTCCATGTTCTTGAATACCAGCGGCATAACTTTTGCCTGGACTTCTGTCGGGCTGTTGTATCCAAGTTTTTCCAAAGCCTTCAGGGTTTCCTCGCTTAAGCCGTAATATTCAAAATCTTTCTTGGTTATCATATTCCTCCTAATACCTGGATACTATCGCCAGATGTTCCGCTGATACCTCCGGGCATACTGTCAATATGTTATCTATAATGTAATCTATATTATCTTCCGTTACTGCTTTACCTTTGATATTTTCCTCAAGCACAAGCTCCTCGCTATTTAAAGAATCATATATCCTGTTCACCATCGGTGACTGCATGATATCGTCATTTTCCAGGCAGCAATCTGAAAAATTCAATTTTCCTTCATGGACTATAAATTGTCCGAAGGCATATTCTTTCTGATCCGCAGCCTTTCCATCCTGTGGTTCACATTTGTATTTTGTATGTTCAACATGTTTTATATCAAGTATGTAGCTTTCATCCTTCCTGGTCAGAACACACCTTTCCCCGAGCTCAAGCAGTCTTTCCTTCATATGCTTGGGAAACTCCCCTCCAAATTCCGTAAGAAATTGCTTCATTGAAACTGTCTTTTTCATCCTATAAACCTTTTTCAAATCGGTACTCTCCTTTACCTATATGTTTTGCACTAGACCTCTTATATTGAATTCAGATGTGCAAAACATTTTCCTTGATTCATATGCTGGTGCCATTACTATTATATCAGTCCTTTGACCTTTAAGCCGCTAAAAAAGCAAAACCACCTGCTAGAGGTGGCGAATGTCTGCATATTAATGGCTGAATAACTCTATCCCTTATACTATTATAACACAACGGGAAAAAATTATCCGGTTTTTCTCAATTATGCTAAAATTAATCCATTTTCGTTATATCATACTTTCTTCCCAGCCATCGGGAGGAGTGATTCCAAGCAAAGCTGCAAGAGTTGCTGCTATATTGGCAAGACCGAAGCTTCCTTGCTTTATTTCATGTCTTTGCAGCTTATCATGTATAATGAAAGGGACCGGATTAAGCGTATGGCTTGTTTTTGCCTTTGCAGTACCGCCTTTTGATTTCTCAAGCATTTCATCCGCATTTCCATGATCGGCAGTAATTACAAGTATGGCTTCCGCCTCCTCTGCTGCCTTCACGACCCTTGCCAGACACAAGTCAAGAGCTTCCACTGCTATCCTTGTGGCATTAAAGCTTCCTGTATGACCTACCATATCCCCATTGGGGTAGTTGGCCCTTAAGAAATCATATTTACCGGATCTCAATGCTGCAATAAGCTTGTCGGTCACTTCCGCAGCTTTCATCCAGGGGCGTTCATCAAAGGATACCCTGTCTGAAGGCACTTCCTCAAAAATCTCAGTCTTTTCATCGAACTTCTCACTTCTGTTTCCATTCCAGAAATAAGTCACATGTCCGAATTTCTGTGTCTCAGAAACAGCGTACTGCTTTATTCCATGCTTGACAAGATGCTCGGATAATGTGTTCTTTATATCCGGGGGTGTTACAAGGAAGTTCTCAGGCAGCTTCAGATCCCCGTCATACTGCAGCATACCGCAGTACACAACCTTGGGACGCAGTCCCCTGTCAAACTTATCAAAATGTTCATAGTCAAAGGCCATACTGATTTCTATTGCCCTGTCTCCCCTGAAATTGAAAAGCACAACACTGTCACCATCATTTATAGTTCCTATTGGATTGCCCTCTTCCGCTATGACAAAAGGCGGAAGATCCTGGTCTATGACTCCGGGAAGCTCTTCCCTGAAAGTGGCTATTGCATCACTGGCTGTAGCAAACTGTCTGCCTTTGCCCAATACATGGGTATCCCAGCCGAGCTTCACCATATTCCAATTTGCTTCATACCTGTCCATTGTTATCTTCATTCTGCCGCCGCCGCTGGCTATTCTTCCGTCAAAGCTGCCGTCATTCAGCTCCTTGAATACCTTCTCCAGCTGCTCCACATACTCCAGAGCCGATGTTGCCAATACATCCCTTCCATCAAGCAGGACATGCACCCTGACCTTCTTTACGTTGTCTTCCTTTGCTCTGATAACCATTGATATAAGATGAGCAATATTAGAATGCACATTTCCATCTGACAGAAGACCGATGAAATGTAAGGCAGAACCTTTCTCCGCACAATTTCCGGCAACCTTGTGCCATGTGTCGGAGCTGTACATTTTTCCATTCGCAATAGATTCATTAACCAGCTTGGCTCCCTGACTGTAAATCTGTCCGCAGCCCAAGGCATTATGTCCAACCTCAGAATTGCCCATATCCTCATCAGAGGGCAATCCAACAGCCGTACCGTGTGCTTTTATCAAAGCATATGGACTGTGCCCCATAAGCATATCGAGAGTAGGCGTATTTGCAGCCTGAACTGCATTGCCAAATTCGTTTTCATTTATTCCTATGCCATCCATAACAACAAATACAACAGGTCTTTTATTCATATAATCCACTCCGTCCTTTTCAGTGTGCCGGGACATTTTCCGACTACCCGGCACGATTAACTTACGGTAATTATATTAATTTTTCCACGTACTGTCAATAAAATGCATCGGATGGCAGCAAGTTATTACAGGCAACCTTTCTTTCTGCATCTCTTCATGCAGAAGCTTCCATGGTTCATACACCGGGTATCCCTTGAACCGCAATTCGGACACTCCCCGGCTTCCTTCTCATAAGTTTCGGTAAAAACCGTTTCGCAGTTCCCGCACTGGTACTTGCAGATATTCAAGGTATAGTTTCCACCCTCGATACTTATTGCTTTGCCGTTAGTGAAAGCAATGGCGACCTTCTTTCTTGCTTCATCAATAATAAGCTGGAAGGTCTGTCTCGATACATTCATCCTCTCGGCACATTCCTCCTGGGATAGATTCTCAATGTCCTTAAGTCTCATAGCTTCCAATTCTTCAAGCTTCAGCACCACCGTTTCCATGCTGCACTTTGGGACTCCCAGAGGTATGAAATACCTGTTCTCCGGAATAAAATCAATAATCCTTGGTTTCGTTGGTCTTGGCATAGCATTACCTCCCGCATTGACTGCAGATACTATTTTATATTTTTTCACTATACTTTTTCAGTTCTATATACCTGTCATTCCCAATAATTACTATCTTGATTATATCAGTTTCCTTTAAAAGTTCAATTGTCCTGTAAACCGTAGCTATGCCTATACCCTTATCCATACTTCTGCATCAACCGTTGCAATGGCCTTCATAAGCATGTTCACTGCAAACGTGGTTTGAGGTTTTTAATCTTCCGTTTATATAATCCTGTATAGCTTCTTCCAGGCCGCCTTCCACACCT
Source organism: Clostridia bacterium (assembly GCA_035627615.1). GTDB lineage: Bacteria > Bacillota > Clostridia > Lutisporales > Lutisporaceae > BRH-c25. Next base: position 136,517 of record DASPLL010000025.1, on the reverse strand, counting down.
ACAATCACATTTATTCCCTTTTCTTTAAACAAACTCTGTGCTGTAGCCCCCATACTCCCCGATGCAACAATATCAATATGTCTCCCGGCCAGATAATCCGGCAGAAAGCCGGGTCTGTGCCCCGGATTTGCTATAAACTCCCTGTCCTTCACAGCGCCTTCGTTAATTGTAAAAACTTCGAAGCCCTCACAATGTCCAAAATGTGCAGATACATTCTGACCTTCCCGTGCAATAGCGATTCTCACAATATTTCCTCCCTGCAATTATTTTTCAGCCTGCCCCACATAGCCTCAAGCTCTTTAGCAGCAGGACTGTTCCGGTACAATATTACCGGTTTTCTTTCCCGGATTGCAGCCTTTACATTTTCATCATACGGAACCCTGCCGATAATGCTTATTCCTTTACGGCTGCAGAACTTTTCTATTTCTTTTGCTTTTTGTATGTTAATGTCATACTTGTTTATACAAACCTGAGTCTTTACACCAAAAAGTCACATATTGAAAGTACTCTTTTGAAATCCCCGATTCCAGTAATAGCCTTTACCACATTACAGGAGCTTCCCGGGGCACAATCAACTATTGTATCCCTTTCATCCGCAATAAGCTTCTTAATAGCAGAAATAACAGGCCCTGCCATAGGTTCACCAACGTCAAGCACCCCTCTTATACACTCAATATCCGCATTCCGGCCAATATCAATTTTACCGATAGCCCGCAGCTGCTCAGTTATCGCTCCTGTAGGGCATGTCAGCAAGCAGGCGCCGCAGCCGTGACACATTTTCTCAAACAGCATTATTCCTTTTCTTGTCACGGCAAGGGCATTAAACTGGCATACTGCAGCGCATTTCCCACAGGTTATACATTTGCTCCTGTCAATAACCGGATTAGGGATTGTAACATCTACTACCTTTTCAATCTGCGGAGACAGAAATACAAAGCCATTAGGCTCTTCCACATCACAATCGACATACGTGAAGCCTGTGGTCTTTGCCAGACTTACGGCAACCGTAGTCTTTCCCGTTCCTCCCTTGCCGCTCAGTACAACAATCTGCATTTTACCAGCCCCTTCTATTGTTCCTGCCCATCCCTGAATGTGCGGGGACAGGCTTGCTCAATTCTACGCCCCTTGCGCTCTTGAATTCCTGTACTGCGGCTTCAACAGTATTTCCTGTTGTCTGATATATTTTTATGCCGTTTGCCTGAAGCAGCTCCATCGCATTGGGACCCATATTGCCGGTAATCACTGCATCCGCTTTCATATCAATAACTGTCTGAGCCGCTGCAATCCCTGCGCCGCCGGAAGCGGCCACACCCTTATTGACAGCTGCGGAATACTCTTTCGTCTTTGTATCATATGCTACAAAATATGGACATCTTCCAAATCTCTCATCAACTAGGGACGTCTTTTCCTGACCGCTGCTGGAGATACATATTTTCATCACACCTCACCTCCTTTTCCGCTCATTACAGCAATTATCTTCTTGATTTTACTTTGTTCATTAGGTTTTTCCTTCACAAAATCCATGTCATTGCTCCTTTGTTTAAAAATCCCATAGACCCATTATGTAGATTGTATAATGTTTTTCGCGAAATATATGAATATCCGCGAATCATTATTGGCATATGCTAATTATATTATACTCCAGAATTTGTTATTGTCAAATGCCAAAAACATAAAAACCGGATGGTGAGTTTGGTATGCTCGAAACTTCACCATCCGGCGTTACGAAAATATTTTTACCTGTTATCTGATCATGATATGCCTGGTATTCCAGCTCCCGTTCACTTTTTTCAAGCTTTTGCCGGTTTTCCACCAGCCTTTTGCGATGCTTATCCTGGTGACTGCTTCCCTTTCGATATTAAGCAAGCCTAAAAGTCTGTCTGACATCAGTATCCATAAGCTTCTCATAAAAATATACATTATGATTAATCTCATTGATGTCTGCCCATGATTTGATTTAGATCCTTCACATTCCTTCCTTAACTCTATCCGGTCAACCGGCCTTTTCAGCAGATGTACCGGTACGGTTCAAGTATAAACCCGGCACGTACAATATACCGGTACATAACTTCACTAATAATTTCATATGATTTCTGTAATTATATAAATGAAGACATCCTGATAAAATTGTGATGGATTGAAATTATGGAGGCTATATGCATACTATTCTTGAAACATCGTTAAGAACAATGATAGGATTTACAGTACTGTTTGTTTTGACACGTCTGCTTGGCAAAAAACAGTTGGGGCAGCTGACATTCTTTACATATGTCACAGGTATAGCCATGGGAAATATCGCCGGAGACATGGTGGTACACAGGGATATAAAGCTTATCGACGGGGTGACCGGTCTGATAATATGGGCACTCCTGACATTCCTTCTTGAGTATATAAGCATAAAATCTTCTAAAGCCAGGGTATTGCTTGACGGCGAGCCTTCAATAGTTATTAAAAAGGGAATCATCATGCGAAAGGAACTGGCTGCACAAAGACTAAACATGGATGATCTCACAATGCTGCTCAGGACAAATAATGTTTTTTCCATTAAAGATGTTGATTATGCAATACTAGAGCCAAACGGCCAGTTAAGTATATTAAAAAAGTCAGATCTTGAAGCTGTAACAAAAAAAGACATGAATATCCAACCCGAAAATCGGATGTATTTCCCTACTGAAATAATTGTTGATGGAAAACTGGTTCAAAAAAACCTGAAAGAGCTAAATTTGAGCAATGAATGGCTGGATCAACAGATAAAACAGTCAGGAGCAAATTCTGTAGAAGATATCTTCTTCGCTGAATTGCAAAGTGACGGAAGTCTTCATATAAGTATGAAAGCGAGTTCATGATCCTTACACGGCAGTATTGACAAATGGATAAATAAGTAAGCCGTAATACATTTTGACGCGATAAAAAAATACATATAGGCAAAAATATTAAAAGCTGCAATAACCATGAACATGGGGGTAAATTCCATGACTTTACTATTAGTTTTACTAACTGTAGTTCTGCTTTTTATAGTATTACTATTTGCAGTAAAATCAAGAATTAATCTAGTTTTTGATTCTGCCAACTCAGATATGCATTTGACACTATTCTGGCTGTATCCCTTGCTGAAGTCAGAAATAGCAAGGAAGGACGGGGGATTTGTCATGACCCTGTACCTGCTGAATAAAAGAATCTTAACCAGACAGATAAAACGTAAGCTTGGCGTATCTGGCAATAAAGGTGTTCTTAGAAGTCTCAGGCCCACCGATATCCATGTTGATACCCGGTTTGGATTCCGGGACCCCTTTGTTACAGGTTTAGCCTGCAGCGCTGTTACTATGATATCTGAGTTCCTCAATGTAGAGTCCTTGCATCAAAAACCCGACTTCCTTGCAATTAATGACTATATCAGCCTGGATGCCACTGCTAAGTTGAATTTGGGCAGATCACTGGCAAAGCTCATTTAGTCAATGCCCGGTTTTTTTGAACCATAATTTATTTAAGGAGGTACAAATATGGAAGTAACAACATCTTTAAATCAGAATATCGATACACTATTTTCAAATATAGAAACCTTTACAACGAATGAGGGTACACTGGGAAAACCTGTGTTACAGGGTGACAAAACGCTTATACCAATCATATCTGTGACTATCGGATATGGCGGCGGTAATACTTCCGGCAGGATGACCGGGAGCACTGCGGCAACAGGCCAGGGAACCAGCAATGCCGGTATGGATGCGCTGGGTCTTGGCGCAAGGATCAGTACCGACGCAGTAGCAGTGGTCGATGGAAACAATGTCACTGTTATACCTGTCAGCGGTACTGCAAGCAACGTGAGTCAGTTGATCAACCAAATACCTCAGATGATGGGTAAAGGCCAGAGCAGCCAGTCACAAGGCCAACAGCAGAACCAGCAGCAAAGTCAGCCTCAAAGCTGATTTTTGCAGTCTACACAGCTTCTATAGCTGTGTAGACTAAATTTTATATATCAATTCATTATTTTACCCTGGGAAGCCTTACCTTTGTCTCATATTTGCCCCCGTGATAAATCTTCTGGGAGGCCACCAGAGCTTCTGTATCCTCAAAGAAGTTGTTCCCTGTATTGGGATTGGGGAATATGAGGTTCTCCGCCCCTGAAGTAATCTGAAGTCTTATTCTGTGATCCTTTTTGAACGTATTAGCCACCTTTGAGGTCTTGATCACATATTTCTCAATTTTTCCCGGCTCCAAAAGAACTATTTTGTCAAAGCCCTGTCTGAACTTGGCTCTAAGGACTCCATCACACAGCCTTATAGAGTTCCCGGATCCATCTACGTCAGTAAGCCTTACCACCCAGTCTGTATCTCTGGCCGAGCTGCTTGCATAGAATTCTATATAGACGTCACCGGCTATACTGATATCTTCTGTCAGTGCATCCGATGTATAAACGAGTACATCTTTTCTCTTTTCCATTTCACTGTAGTTCTCCGGTACTCCCAGCTCATTTTCCGACATGTCGATTATATGGGGTGCCGGATCGGCAGGGTCAAAATCATAGCCGTCCATGCCTGTATCGTCAACCTTTTCAAAACCCAATTTTCCATCTCCGGATGAGGTATTGGCACTTCCACCGCTTGTAACATACATATCTGTCAGGCTGCTATTTTCCGGAGGCCATGTATTGCAGCCCACCCACCTGTTGTCACCTACTGTATAATATTCCACAGGGCTGCCTTTATCCACACCATTGTTCATTCCTTTGAGATGCCTGTCGAACCATAACTGGTGCAGATAGTCCATATCATCCCTTAAGCAGTTGTTTCCGAAGGGAACGTTGTGTATTTCCCTCAGACTGTTGGCATTGTGCATCCAAGGGCCGAGTATTATTTTCCTGTTTGTCCTGTCATAGCCTTCTACTACCTGGCACGCTTCAGTTGTTCCCATTCCGTTGTCATCGTACCAGCCGGATATTATCATAGCCGGAGCTTTTATATTATGCCTGAGCCTATACCAGCTTGACTTATCCCAAAATTCATCCTGTACCTCATGGGAGGACCATTCTGTCCAGAATCCGACTTCCCTTCCGAATACTCTCCCGGGAACATCCTTAACAGGTCTTATCTTCATTACCTCATCCCAATCGTCTCTCACAATGTTCCCAATATTGAGCTTCTTGTCAATCATGGCAAAGGCCCATGCCATTGTACCCGATACCAGGGCCCCTCCCTTTCTGGGTATGTCGATAAACGGGCTTCCTGCTGTAACTATGCTTACCATTGCCTTTAGATGTTCATTTCCGCTTGCCGCAGCTGCCCACTGCACAAACCCCAGATAGGATGCTCCTATGGTTCCGACATTTCCATCGGACCATTCCTGTGTTGCTATCCAGTTCAAGGTGTCATCTCCATCCTCAACTTCATAATGCATGGGCATCCATTCGCCCTCCGAATCGTCACGGCCTCTGACATCCTGAATGACCAGCGCATATCCCCGCATTACATATCTGAAATACGCGTGAGGCTTACTATTTCTTCCATAACATGTTCTTACAAGTATTGCCGGTATTCTGCCTTTAACTCCGTCAGGAAGCCACACCTCAGTCGCAAGCCTTGTCTTATCCCTCATTTCAACCATAAAAGTGCCCTTATACTCTACAAGGTACTCCGGTTTTGAAACTGCACCCTCAGTCCAATATTTTACCGGGGTGCAGCTTTCATACCCTTCCTTCACCAATACCGACACCATTTCCCTGGATATTGCCACGAAAGCTTTTACATCTCCATCAAGAACCAGTACATCAATCGGATGCACCCCGTTTCTTCTTGTCCACATTCCTTCCTTTTCACTGTACTTTTCATATACATCTCCCCAGGAAGCCGTAACCTTGCTTTCGTCCGTCAGGAAGATCCTTGCATATTCGGCAAGGTTTTCATTTATAAACAGCGGATTTATCAAGTAATCCCCCTGGTATCTGCCGCCATCTTCAGAGGACATCACTCTTTTTTCTCCGAATACACCCGTTCCCATATCTTTTTCCGAATAACACACTTCTTCTGCATCCAGATAAATATCCGAGATATGTATTCCGGAGTAATACAGTTTAAACCTTTCCACTCCACTCACCTCTCCAAATTTTCATCCCACATATATGCGTAGCCGAATACCCGCCTTTTAAAGCTGTGTATCCGGCTATTTCTTATATATGTCAGAATATAGAGTTACATACCTATTATGTTTTTGATAAGATATCCGATTGATATACCCACATAGTTACCTACGGCATTACCTATTATACCCAGAACAACCGCTATACTTATAATCGACTCCCATTTCCCTGTTGCAGCCATCAAAGCCGCTGAACTGCCATCCGCAATTGCTGCCATGATAGAGATACCTACATACTGGTATTTGATCTTTGCTAACCTGCACAGCAGTACGTGCAAGGTTAACGAACCCAAAATGACTATTGCACAGTATGCCGATATGCTTATAGCCGAACTGAAGAACTGTCTGATATCTACCATAAACCCGATAATAACGAGGAAGAATAACGCTGCATATAATCCGAGGTCCATCTTGCCTTTAAGCTTCTTGACCGGTTTGAACTGTGCCGTTATGATTGCTATGGTAGTTATTAATATTATCTGCATCATGCTAACATATTCTGCCGGAAAGAATTTCGCCAAAGCTGATGCTATAGCTACAATGGCAAAGCCTAGTCCCAATAACCATGCTATGTCATTTATGCTCCATTCCTTAGACTGCAGAAAGTCATGTCCGCCTTCGAGCTCAAGCTCCTCATCGGTCAGCTTGTAAGGCCATATCCTGTTGAACCATTCGGAGCTTTTCATAAACGCAGGAGCTGCCATCAAAAGCACAAGGCTCGGAATACCGATTACATAGTCAGCAGCATTTGCTGCAGCAAAGGTTTCAGGTGATGCTTCAAGTGCCTTTCCTATTGCTGTAAGGTTCGAGCTGCCTCCTGTGTATGTGCCTACGAACATACCCGCTACCTTCCAGCCTTCAGGAATGCTTCCCGCCATAAATATTCCGCCAACAAGCGCAGCTGCAGAAACGCTTACGACTGCAAAGAACATTGCCAGAAGCGGCTGCTTTGAAAGCTTCAGCATCCCGCTTAAATCCACATTAAGAAGCATGATTGCCACCGACAGCGGCAAAGCATATTCAAACATGACCCCATATACATCTGCCCAGGCCGGTACTATTTTAAGATTTGACAGTATGATACCTATAATTATAACTATGATTGCAGGCCCAAAAGAAGTAAAAGGCTTGCGCTTGCTGAGGTATAGTCCCACCCCTATTGTCATGAACATAACAGCCAGCAAGCTTGAGGTTGAATTAAGCAACGGATCCATAATAAACTCCTCCATTCAATTAAAAATTTTCTTACATGTTCACATCTACCCCAATACCAGGTTTATCAGAAAGCTTCATAGTTCCACCCTCTATATGAAACCCTCCGCTGATTCCTTCACATTCCTGGCAAAACATAAAGCCATCCAGGTCTGCATCCGGTATATTCTTCTTGGAAGCTACAAAATGGGCACCTGCGGCTATGCCTATCCTGCTTTCCAGCATACATCCCACCATGCATGTCAGGCCGGCAGCCTGGGCAATTGCATTTATCTGTTCAGCCTTATATATTCCACCTGATTTCATAAGCTTGATATTGATGATATCTGCAGCTTCCTTCTTTACCACTTTTATAGCGTCAACAGGTGAGAAGACACTTTCATCCACCATCACCTTAGTATTGACCTTACTTCTTATATGGGCAATTCCATCTATGTCCCAGTATGGCCTGGGCTGTTCTACAGCTTGTACGCCAAATTTCTCGACAGCCTTCATGACCATAACTGCATCTGATATTGTCCACCCCTGGTTTGCGTCCATTCTAAGCCTGATACTGCTTCCTACTGCTTCCCTTATTAGTCTGATTGCTTCTATATCCTTTTCCGGGTTAATACCGGCTTTTATTTTGAGTATTTTAAAGCCGCTGTCTGCTTTTTCCTTTGCTGCTTGAGCCATTTCCTCCGGTTCAGCTATTGATAATGTTACATCCGTTTCCACTTGATCTGAAAAACCGCCTAAAACCTTATAGAGCGGTGCGTTCATGACCTTTCCCCTGATATCGAATAAAGCTATGTCTATACCGGCTTTTGCAGCTGTATTGTTTGTTATGTATCTGTCCATAACATGGTGGATAGTCTCAATATCCAGAGGGTCCATACCTATTAAGCTCCCAGCCATGGCCTTTATGACAAAAATAACCGTATCAACACTTTCGCCTGTTACAAACTCAATAGGAGAGCTCTCCCCGACCCCGCTTACTCCTTCATCGGTAATAATCTTTACAATGACCGTATCATACTGCTCAATCACTCCTAATGATACTTTGAAGGACTTATGCAGCTTTAGCTGGAGTTTTTCAACCTTTATACCGGTGATTTTCATTATCTGACCTCCTTAGAACAAATATGTATATTCATATTTATTTTAAGTATTTTTTAAATATTACATTTATTATTAAATATTATAGTTATGTATTTTTGCACTGTCAATATGCTTATTAATAAATAACTGATTTTTTAACTATTTGTTAAAGAGAAATAAAAAGACTGTTCCAGTGCGTACTTGTATGATTCAGTCAAATACTCACCGGAACAGCTCCATACTATTAAATCCAGTCCCAAGTGTTAGTGATTATTAACACAACAACATTCTTGTCTTTCATAGTGTTAATAATCGCAACCTTGATTCAGTGCCTCGCATGCTCAAGAGGGGATATACGTTACGAGGCACTAATACAGTGCAGGGCATATGGTGCTTGTACCCGTTGCCTTTTCCTTGCCGGGATTATAAAACCTGTGGTATGAGTTTTCTCTTATATATAGACTGTCTCCTTCGTTCAGAACATATTTACTATTCCCGACAACCGCCTCAATTGTTCCTTTCAATACCAGGACACATTCATCGGCATTATGAATCAATGCTTCCTCACTGCTCCAGCTTTCAGGCTCCAGCTCAAAATAGATGATATCCATCCTGGTTTTTGATGATTTATCAGCAATAGGTGTTATAAACTCATATATGATACTGCTGTTAGGAAGATCCAATTTCTTTCTTTGGCCGGCTTTAATCAGTACATGGTCTTGAGTCTCATCCGCCAGAAAATAATGTACCGGAACACCAAACACATTCGAGATCTTCCTCAGGGAGGATAAAGAGGGATCCACTAATTCTCTTTCGATTTGGGAAAGATAACTTGCTGTAAATTGCGTTTTCTCAGCCAGCTCGTTCAAAGTCATCTCATTTTGCTGGCGCAGCTCTCTAATCTTTGAACCTAACATTTTTTACCCCCCTATAGTATTCTTAAAATAAATAGCTGATTATTCCTCTATATTATAGCAGATTTCCTTGACATCAACCCTTGCATAGCAGTAATCCCCTTCCGGGAAGGCCCATACGGCTTCTCCGCCGGAGGATATCCTGATCCCGTTATAATTCCTGTATTCTTTAGCAGGTGTTGACCACCTTATTTTCTGATAGGTTTTTCCCGTTGGTGAGTAATATCTGTCATCTGAAACGAAGTTTACCAGCTCTCCTTTATCGTTGAAATAAAGCAGTGCCGATACTTTGATGCCGTTATTATTAAATGTGGCTTTTACCGTCAGCGGATCGACGGATTCCCATTGTATCCTCTCATCTATAAGGCTGGCAGGTGCAAACATGCACATGTCATTGAACACTGTAACAGTCTCGCCCTGATTCATCTCCTCACCCTTACCGTAGCCAACGGTAAGGAGTCCGGCAAGCTTTATCAGCATTATGGCCTTTTCATCTGAGTATTTATGTAAGCCAATAATCGGAAGACCAGCCATTTTCATATTCATATAATATAACCGTGTAATATCTTCCACTCTACTGTACTGTTCAGCCTTCATCCTTGTCCAGGCTTTATCCGGGCCGGTTTTGAACTCTCCTTCAAATACGACCTTGAAATTTTTAATCTTCTCTTTTCCTATTGCCCCTGTATATGCAAGGTATTTACGGACCGGCTCAGGTAAGTGCTTTATATCCGCTTCCGTCAGAATATCACCTTTTACCCCGGAAGCACTTAACAGTACTTTTGGTATCTCTGCTTCAAACATTCTCTTGAGGCCTTGGGATCTGTAGGCCAGATACGCAATAACTACTATACCCAGTAGCATTATTACAAATATATATATATTTTTCATCGGATAATTCTCCTTCTTGTCTTTGTATAATGCGTGAGTTACCTTATTTAAGACGGTACACTCCTGCCTCATATGCCCTCAGCTTTATACCCTTTAACTCTTGCATCATATCAACGTCATAATTTGAGATAAGCAGCTCTTTATCATGATAGTGTATTTTTTCAGGCAGTTCAAACATTACAGTTTCACTGCTGAAATTCAATATCACAAGCAGCCTGTCATTATCCAGGCACCTTAGGTAGGAGTATATTTTACTGTCTTCCTCCAATATGGGTACAAAATTCCCGTATACCATAGTCAGGTTTTCTTTTCTCAGCCTGGTTAGTTTCATATAATAATGAAGGATGGAGTCCTTATCTTCCTGGGCTTGTTCCACGTTTATCTCCCTATAATTAGAGTTCACCTCCAGCCAGGGCTTTCCCGTGGTAAAACCTGCATTCCACTTGCTGCTCCATTGCATTGGAGTTCTTGCATTGTCACGGCTTAAAGGCTGGAGCAGCTTCAATACCTCACTGGGGTCCTTACCGCTTCTGACCATCTCATTATATTTATTCACCGTATCAATATCATTATAATACTCGATGGACGGAAAGGCTACATTTGTCATGCCGATTTCCTCTCCCTGGTATATATAGGGTGTCCCTTGCATGGTATGCAGCAGTGTGGCCAGCAGCTTTGCAGATTCCTTCCTGTATTTCCCGTCATCCCCGAAGTGAGACACCTGTCTCGGCTGATCATGGTTATTCAGGTAAAGGCTGTTCCACCCTTTACCCTCCAGAGTCTTGTACCAGTTCTTCTGTATCCTTTTAAATTCAACCAAGTCCCATTCACCTATCTCCTGCAGCTGGAACTGGAATATCATATACAGCTCATTTCTGCTCTCATCCACATAGAGCAGTCCCTCTTCCGGTGTAACATGGCCTGTTTCTCCGACAGTCATGATGTCATATTTGCATAGGACCTCCCTGTTCATCTCCTGGATAAGCTCATGAACCCCAGGTTGATTGAAATAAAGGTCCAGAGCGTTTATATAAGGCCTGTCATTTCCTTCCGGCTCAGGTGCATCAGGAAGAGACTCCGCCTTGGCAATTGCATTGATAACATCCATTCTGAAACCATCAATTCCTTTATCCAGCCACCATTTCATCATGGCATATATCTCCTGACGGACTTCAGGATTCTTCCAGTTCAAATCCGGCTGCTTTTTGGAAAACAAGTGCAGGTAGTATTCACATGAATCCTTATCCCATTCCCAGGCCGAACCTTGAAATATGGACGCCCAGTTATTCGGTTCCCTGCCGTCCTTTGCTTCCTTCCATATGTAGTAATCCCTCTTTTTACTGTCCTTTGAAATCCTGGATTCAACAAACCATGGGTGTTCATCGGAGGTATGATTCACCACCAGATCCATAATAAGCCTGAGTCCTCTGCTATGCATCTCCTTCAATAGCTCCTCCCAGTCGGCAAGGGTCCCGAATTCATCCATGATATCATAATAATTGGAGATATCATAGCCATTATCATCATTAGGCGACTTGTAAACCGGATTGAGCCAAATAACATCCACCCCTAGAGCCTTGATATAATCGAGCTTTGAAATCAATCCTTTCAGATCCCCTATGCCATCCCCGTTGGAGTCGTAAAAGCTCCGGAGATAGACCTGATATACTACAGCTTCTTTCCACCATTTTCTTTCCATTAGCATACCCCCTCCTGCCAATTACGTGCTTTTTCAGTCTTATAGCCGTATCTTTCTTAATTTTAAGAGCAATCCTAATATCATTATAGCAAAAAAATACATAACATCATAAATTTGTATAGACGAACATGTTTAATAATTGTTACTATATAATTAATATTATCGATTATAGGAGGAGGATTATATGTCATGGCTGAATGGTTTATAAATATAAGCCCTGTTATGCAGGCTTTATGCGCAACTCTCTTCACCTGGATTGTAACTGCATTGGGGGCTGCACTGGTATTTGTTTTCAAGTCGATCAACAAGATAGTGCTAAATGGTATGCTCGGCTTTGCCGCAGGAGTCATGATAGCGGCAAGCTTCTGGTCGCTGCTTGCCCCAGCTATAGAAATGGCGGAGGCTTCCGGTATGGCTTCCTGGATACCCGCTGTTGCGGGCTTCCTGGGGGGAGGAGCTTTTCTGCTGCTGGTAGACAAGCTTTTACCGCATCTTCATATAGGGCATTCAGATAATGAAGCCGAAGGCATCAGGACAGGCTGGCAGAGAAGTGTGCTGCTGGTACTGGCAATAACTCTCCACAATATTCCTGAAGGTCTTGCGGTAGGAGTAGCCTTCGGAGCCGCAGCCGCCGGGCTGCAGTCGGCAGCCTTGCCGGGCGCGCTGGCTCTGGCAATTGGTATAGGAATTCAAAATTTCCCCGAAGGAGCTGCAGTTTCTATTCCTTTACGCAGAGAGGGCTTCACAAGGCTTAAGAGCTTTATTTACGGGCAGGCTTCCGGGCTTGTAGAGCCTGTAGCCGGAGTACTTGGCGCCATGGCTGTTATCATAATGAAGCCTATACTCCCCTATGCCTTGTCCTTCGCGGCAGGGGCAATGATTTATGTTGTCATAGAAGAGCTGATACCGGAAGCTCAGCTGGATAGAAAGACAGATATCGCAACAATCGGGGCGATGTTGGGCTTTGCAGTCATGATGGTATTGGATGTTGCCTTAGGTTAAATGATTTCAGAATTCTTTGGAACTTTCAAATTGTATCCGTCGTCTTATATATAAATCCATATAAAGAGGTGAACTGTATGGGACAAATGTTTATAATCACAATAGTATTAACTGTGCTTGTTGCAGTACTTTCCGGATGCGCAACAGCCTCCATGCAGCCTGAAGCAATTGCTCCCGAACCAACTCCGCCTGTTCTTCAGATTGCTCCCACCGTCACTGAACCGGCCGCTAAAATTGCCGCAAAAGCAGTTGACGCAGAGGGCATATTGAACGGCAGAATTGATAATAACTCGGTTGAAATTGAGATAAATCCCGAAGATACTTTAGCCTTCAGGGTAACAGATGTGCTTGACCAGCTGGAAGGTATCAAGGATGGGGATCTGGTCAGATTCTCGTATGAATCGAATGAAGACGGTCAATTGAATATTACTAAAATAGAAAAAGTGAAATAAGAAAAGATGCGGTCGCATCTTTTCTATCTTCTATATACACCATATTTTATTATATCTACATATTGATTAAATAATTTAATATATTCATCAGTGTTTTTTTTAAAAAAATCCATCTCACCGCCGTACTCCTTGAGCATCTTCTGTCCGATATGGTAGGATGCCATATGCATCAAATCCAAGACCAGCTGTGTATCAATGTCCTTCCGCAGGTTATTCATTTTCATTTTTTCCAGTAACCGTTCATGAGCAAGGTCATGCTTGGATAGGATTTCTTCCCTGAGTTCCGACGGGGTATTCAGAACCGCTTCCAGTATAAATACTATAACATATGGATTATCCTGTAAAAGTACATTATAGAAATCGCCCATTTGGTCAAAAATATCTATAAACTCTATCTGCTTTGAATCTGAGTAACGTTTAAAAAAATCATTTGTAAGACACTCTGTGAGATAGTCAACAATATATATGAATAAATTCTTCTTACTCTTGAAATATAAAAACAATACGCCTTTTGATATACCCAGCCTCTTTACAATAGTATTTGTAGAAGTATTTTTATAACCATTCTTGGCAAATTCCTCGATACATACCTGTATAATATGTTCCTTCTTACTTTCCGGCAGATTTTCAAAGGTATCGTACATTTGTACTGCATCTCCCTCTTTTAATTTCTATTCAAGCCTGCATTACCAGGCCTATTATAGCATTCTTTTATCATTCTGTAATCAGCTTTATCTTCATGCCTTCCTTAATGCTTATGTCCGGCTCGGACAGGACCAGTTCCCCCTCCTTCAGACCGTCAATGATCTCTACAGACTCTTCGTCCTCTATACCTTTCTCTACAGCCCTCAGCACCGCTTTTCCGTCAACCACGACAAATACACAGTTATTATCCTTGTAATCAAACACAGAGCTTAGAGGTACTACTGCAACACCGTTCTTCCTTTCGGTTATTATCCTTACATCCGTTTCATAGCCGTGTTTCAATTGATCCAGAAGCTTCAGAGGCTCAATGGTGACTTTGACCTTTTTCTGGTTGACTCCAAGGGAGGAGGTTACCTCCACGGCGCTGGGCGCTATTTTTACCGCCTTGCCTTCAAAAACCTGCTTTTTCTCAGACCTTTCAATTATCTCAACCTCGTTCCCAAGCCTGATATCTGCGGCATCATCCGCAAGGATATAGGCTTCGATCTCCATGCTGTCCACATTTCCTATTGTGAATGCAACAGTTCCGGGTATCCCTACCGTATTGGCCTCTACATTTCTTTCCAGCACAACACCGTCTATAGGAGCTTTCACCTCCTGCTTTTCCAGGCTGTGCAATATGCTTTCCCTGCTCAGCACTACCTGCTCAAGCTGTGCCTTATATACAGCCTTGACACTGTCGGGAGTATTGGCTTCAATCTGCTGCAGGTCAATTTTGGCAGTATCCATAAGAGCCTGCGCATTTTTCAATACAGCTTCCTTTTGTTTGAGCTCCTCACTGCTTACCGCTCCTGCTTCAGCAAGGACCTTCGCATCATCATAGTCATCCAGAGCCAGCTCATATGCATCCTCCGCTTGCTGAACAGCAATTCTTGCCTTTTCGACCGTTGTGGCATAATTTTTTATTTCGCTTCCCTCAAGGCTCGCTTCAATTTCCTTTATTTTCTCGTCCATATTCCTGAGCTGTATTTCAAGCTCCGTTTTTTCCATGCTTAAGAGCAGGTCTCCCTGCCTCACCTGCTGTCCTACTTCCACAGGTACATTCTGTATCAATCCGCTACCTTCAATACTAACGGTCTTAAGCTCTTTGCACTTGACAGTCCCTATATCCTCCACATATTTTTTTATATCCCCCTTTTTCACACCGGTTACAGCTACTTCTGCTCCCTGATTTGAAAAAACCACCAATACCAGAGAAGCTACCAGGACGATACCGATGCCTGAAGTCCATATCCTTTTCTTTTTCATGATTTGACCTCCTATATTATGAAGATTGCGAAGCAATCTTCTACAGATACGAGATGCGAGATGCGAGATACGAGAAAGTTCGGGTATTCCTTATCAGGACACGTAAGGAATACCCAAGTTTCCCTCGCATCTCGAATCTCGTATCTCGTATCTTTCCACTATTCCGCGCTTTTCAACGATTCTACCATATTAATATCCTGGATTTTCTTCACAAGCAATAAGTTAGCCAATAATGTGAAGATACCGATCAGCACTACAGCTATAAAATAGCTTGAAGGCTTGAGAACTGCGGGCAGCATCAAATTATCATTCGCCTGCATTGTTATAACAATATCCGCAAGATATCTTCCAGGAGGAATTCCCACCAATATCCCGAAGGTACTGAGAAAGAAGTTTTCATTGAACACCAGGCTCCTGAGCTCCCGGGTGGTAAACCCAAGCACCGAAAGAGTTGCGATCTCCCTTCTGCGCTCAAAGATATTGATGTTGGTAATGTTATATATAACCGCAAAGGCCAGGATACCCGCTCCGAGTACCATGGTAACTATAATGCCGCTCATTGATTTCAAGGTTTTTTTTGTATTGGCCACTACCTCCGATTTCGACTGGATAGTGCTTACGTTTAAAATATCCTTCAGGCTTTCTATTACTTCCTTCTCATACTTGAGGTCTTCAAGCCTGATATAGGCGGCATTTGTCACCATTCCTTCCCTGAGCAGATAATTGAGATAATCAGTACTGCATATTGCGCTTTGACCGATATACTGCGACGTGATCCCTTTTACGGTCACCGCTTTTTTGTCCCTATCCTCATTCTTTCCGGGGTAAAAGGACCTCAGGTATACTTTGTCTCCGACCTGAAGGCCCAATGTATCCATCAAACGGGCCGGAAGCAGTATTCCTTCCAGGGGTATTTCCACAGGATAGCCTTCAACATCGGAAACACCATATAGCTCTGATTCTCTGTCAAGGGCTATGATCCCGATATCCTTCTTCCGCCATCCGCTGGTAATCTCCATACCGCTCTCCAGTATCGGCTCAACCGATCCGATATGGTCCATGCTCCGTATATAACCCAGTTCGTCTATGTCCATTATCTTCGAGAAAATGACCTTTATATCAAATTTCTGAATTTCATTGAACTGCATATCCATCAAGTTATCCATCGAGTTCTGGAATGCCAAAGCAACAAGAAGCAGCATCATTGAAAAGATTATCCCCATGGAAGCCATTGCAGAACGTCTTTTATACCGGAATAGATTCCTCAGTATAATTTTCCAGCTGAAGTTAATATTCTGCCAGAGCAGCCGGAGATTTTCCAGTAACATTTTTCTTACGGAGGCAGGAGGCTTCGGCCTCATAGACTCTGCCGGGACCAGTCTGAGTTCTTTCCTGCACGCATTATAGCCCGCGACAACACAGAAAAGCAGTGCCAATACCGCAGCCGGAAGTATCAGCTCCAGATGGGCCGTAGTCTCTACGGTAGGAAGATTATATATTGTATTGAATAGATTGAGTAAGGCTTCACCAACTACAAAGACTCCCATCAGCGATCCGGCAATGCTTCCCAGCACTCCGACCAGTATAGGATAGGTCTGGTAGTGAAGCATGATATTCAGATTGCTGTAACCCAGGGCTTTGAGGACCCCCATGAGCGTTCGCTGGTTCTCGATCATTCTTGTCATTGTTATATAGATTATCACCGCGGATGCAATGAAAAAAAGCATCGGGAAAATTGCCGCCAGAGATTTTAACGATTTTACATCTGAACTGAACATGCTGTAGCTGAGCTGATCCTTTTTTTCCACAGTACTGGTCAATCCATACTGCCTCAATACTTTTTTCATTTCTTCCTTGACCTTTTTAACATCGCCATCCTGGTTCAATAATACGCTGATATCGTTTACTGAGCCTTTAAAATCCAGTATTGCCTGAAGATATGACTTCTTTACGTAAACCACGCCGAATTTTTCAGGGTTTGGTATCAATTCGTTTGCCTCCCGGATTTCATATGTATATTCGGGACTCTTGGCAGTGCCTATCACCTTCAGCTTCACCCGGTCTCCATTGATAATAGGTTCGATTATCTGCCCCATTGTAAGATTGTTGGCCCTGAAAAAATCATCGGATACTATGCATTGATTTCCGGCATCGTCTGAAAAATAGCTGCCGGACTTTAACTGAATGTCATTGACAATCTTCTTTTTATTATCAGGAAGAGAAATAAGCCTGACCATTGCGTTTCTGTCTTCCATGCTTATCCTCACATCCTGCACCACTCTGCCCGTCACCATCTTTACGCCGGAAACATCCTCGATCCTTTTGACTACTCCTTCCGGAGCGCGATATACAGAGCTCCATATGTCTGCCAGCCTGTATTCTGTAAAGTACCTGTTCCCTGCTCCCGAAAGGCCTTCAAGTGCAGAATTCAGTCCGGTATAAAACATTACACCTATAATGACCACAGCAAGAACGGATATGAATTGTCCCTTCGATTCTCCCAGATCCCTGTAAAACTTCTTCAAAAAGATCCACATTACCATTCAATCCTTTCTATCGGTACCGGGTTTTCATTCAATTTCACTGCCTCTACCTTCCCGTTCTTGATCTTGACCACCTTATCCGCCATTTGAGCAATGGGACTGTTATGAGTAATTATTATCACTGTTTTCTTAAAATCACGGTTAACATCACGGAGCAGCTTCAGAATGGACTTGCCCGTCATGTAATCCAGGGCGCCGGTTGGCTCATCACATAGAAGCAGTGTAGGATTCTTTGCAACCGCCCTGGCTATTGAGACTCTCTGCTGTTCACCGCCTGAAAGCTGGGCCGGGAAATTAGCCATTCTTTCGCCAAGGCCCACATTATTCAATACTGAAACCGCATCCATGGGATCATCACAAATCTGGGCTGCTATCTCAACATTCTCCAATGCGGTAAGGTTAGGCATCAGATTATAGAACTGGAATACAAAGCCTATATGCTTCCTCCTGTACATTGTCAGCTCATTCTGATTGAACCTTGCTATATCCCTCCCGTTGACCCAGACCTCTCCAGAGGTAGGAAAATCCATACCGCCCAGGATATTAAGCACGGTACTTTTGCCTGCTCCGCTGGGTCCTAGTACGACAACCAGCTCTCCCTGGCCGACTTCAAAGGAAATCCCGTCGGCAGCTCTTATTTTTACCTCTCCCATTACATATTCTTTTACTACGTCTTTTATTGTAATAATAGGTTCCATCCAGTATTTCCCCCTTACGTTTCATCAAATGACCATATGGTCATTATATAACATATTTAACCAATAGTCAATGACCACTTGGTCATTTTCATCGGGTAAGGCATCGGAACCGTACTGATATTTATTTGATGCCTACTACTTTATTACATAATATGGTATTATAATCACAGGAAGAAGATTTCCGGTAATGCTCACACAGGGTTCCAGAAAAAAAACTTGCAGGACAGATTTTTTATAGTCCCACAAGTTTATATGCTTGCTGCTAAATATGTTAGCCCGGCGAGGATAGATTTTCACCGCCTGTTCCATAACACATATTAAATTCATCTTTTAATGGTATAATATAACATTTTTTTAGTTTTGTCAATCGCAAATGATAATATGAATTGTGAATTATCAACGTGTACACATTGTAAATCATTATCAATTGATAATGATTTACGTAAAAAGGGGGAATGTGCTTTGTTTGAAAACTACTTATTTGACAATGCAGAAAGACTGAAAGGCACAATAGGCATATACTATAAGAATCTTTCCACGGGTGTGACCCTATCGCACAATGAGAATAAGAGTATTATATCCGCCAGTGTGATCAAGGTGCCTATCCTCGTTGAGGCATTTCATCAGATAGAGAGTGGAAAAATTACAAAAAATGATACAATAATACTATGTGATGACGACAAGATGCCCTCCTGCGGCGCTCTTTCCTACATGCACAGCGGATTGGAAGTGACAATAGAGGATCTGTGCACGCTTATGATCATATTAAGTGATAATACTGCCACCAATTTGTTGATAAAACGCTTAGGTTTTGATAGCATCAATGGATATATGCAGGAATTGGGATTAAAAAATACATTCCTTGCCCGTCTTCTTTTTGATATGGAGGCCGATAAAAAAGGAGCAAGAAATGTGATATCAGCTAAAGACGTCGGTATGCTGCTTGAGCTGATGTGGCAGGGTAAGCTCATTTCACCCGCTGCAAGCAAACAGATGCTTGATATCCTTAAGCTGCAGCAATTGAACCATAAGCTTCCTGCAAAGCTTGATGAGGAGGTTGAGGTTGCACATAAAACAGGAGAGGATACCGGAATAACCCATGATGCAGGTATTATTTATGCCGAGAGCCCTTTCATACTCTGTGTGCTTTCTGAAAAGACAGATGTGGTGGAAACCAACAGCTTTATAAGTGAACTGGCCTATCAGGCATATATAAGTGAGCGTGTTCGCCACTGCTGAACGAGCTATTTTCCGTATTCCAGCAGCTCAGAGATTGTTTTGAATTCATAACCCTTCTCACTTAGAGATGAAACAATACCTTGTATTGCTTCCAGGGATTTTCTTTCCTCGTTGTCATACATCACATGCAGAAGAATGATTGAGCCAGGTTCAATGTTGTTATTTACATACTCAACGATTTTCTCAGCACTGCCTGCTATTTCAGGGTATGAATCCGGTTCCATATTCCACATGATCGTTCTCTTGCTGTTTTTACTCAGATAGTATGGAAGCAGTACAAGCTTTTTTCCATTAGGCGGCCTGAAGTGTATTTCTCCTTTATAACCAGCTTCTCTTATAAGTTTATCAGTATCCTCAATCTCCTTTTTTATGTACGAATAGGACTTGAAGATCATCCGGTTATGAGAATAAGTATGGTTGCCCAGCTCATGACCTGCAGCTGCTATTTTCCCGGCTTGATCCGGATATTCACTCATGCTCCCTCCCTTCAGGAAAAAGGTTGCTTTGATACCCGCTTCTTCTAGTACCTGCAATATTTCAGCAGTCTTTTCCGTCGGCCCGTCGTCAAAGGTAAGGGCAACTACCTTCTGATCAGTGTTCACTCTTGGGACAAGCTCTCCAAAGAATTGAAATGTCCGGGAATTCATTGTTTTATACATCGAAAACCAGGCTACTGATAATATTAATATAATTCCTATAAACACATACGCAGCTTTTTTCATAGCTTCCCTCCAAACCTGATCATGCCTTTATCACAAGCCCCAGCAATTTTGAAAAGTCCACCGCCTGCAAAGGAGATACTATTGCCCCCCTGAGGTCCTCCGGCTGCACACGTAGGCTTTCAACAACAGAGTCACTGAGGTTCAGACCCATGAGCTTGCAGTTCATGAATTCCGTCCTGCTATCCATTATAAAGTCTCCTTACTCCAACATTTCTACTTGATTATAGCATTATATTACCATATGAAAAAGAGAACACAGATGCTGTTGTGTTAATAAGCACTAGTGCCTCGTGACGTATATCCCTTCTGGGGTATGCGAGGCACTGAATCAAGGTTGTGATTATTAACACTTTAAATGATAAGTAAGTTATTGTGTTAATAATCACTTGTTGTACAACTTCGCTATATACTTTAAAATATATATATATTACAAAATATATCCGTCCCAGAGGAGCAGTGTTTATGGAAAACGGCAAGTTCAAGCATTTTAAGGATGATATACGAAGGACCTTTACTCTTTATGCATTGATTCCTGTAATAATCATTACGTTTTCAAGCTATATGTTTTCCTTTTTCATATGGTACAGAACTGTAATCAAGCAGAATTACGATATCAATAATGAAATATCACGAAAAATAGAAAGTATAGTGTCTTCTTATATCAGGGAAGCATACAACCTATCAGAGCAGGAAAATATTATGGAAGACATAAATTCTCATGATAACAGCATCATGTACCAGAAGCTTTATAATTTTGTGAATTCAAAGGATGTAAGAAGTAACTTTTTCATCTTTGACAAGGATATGAATCCAATTATTGCAAGTACGAAAAAAATTCCCGAATATGCTCTTAAAGAGAACATGTTTTCCTGGGGTATAACAAGAAGAATGCTGGATACCCCTAATCAGACAGTTATTGAAAAGCAATCCTATGATATAAACTCCAAGCAGATTTTGTCTGTGGGCAAAGCGATAATAGCGGATGGTAGAATATCAGGATATATTACCTTTGATTTACATGAAGAGGATCTATCAAGGATCATAAGCAGAAACTTTTCTGTTGATGCTGCAATCACCGATAAATATACCAACATAGTGTCCACAACGAATAAGCTGCTGACCAACAAATTCGGAAAAATAAGCGACAACTTCAGAGACAGGCCGGGCTTTATCAAATCGGGTGATGACAGCCAGTATATGGTCAAATCCCAGATACTTGACGGCAATATCAGCGTCTACACAATCACATCCATAGGCTATATTACTTCAATCTTCATATTGGTAGGGGTACTGCTTATAATACTATTCATCACCCTTTCCCTGACAATGCACTTTTCTGCAAAAAAGATAGCTGACAGTAAAACCAAGGCAATCGATGACATAATCGAAGGAATAAGTAATGTACAAAACGGTAACCTTGATACATTTCTAAATATCAATACAAAGGATGAGTTCCAGATAATCGCGGAATCCTACAACAAGATGCTGATCGACATTAAAAATCTGATAGAGGTCAATAAGGAAAAGGCAACCCAGAATATATTATCAGAAATAAAACAGCTTGAGTCTCAGTTCGATCCACACTTTTTATTCAATACACTGGAGATGATAAGATGCATGTCAGCACTGGATCCCGATTCTGTGAACAAGGTGATATTAAGCCTTTCAGCACTGCTTCGCTACAGCATAAACAATAATATCCACAATGTGACGCTTGGTGAGGATATTGAATATACGGAAAATTATCTGATGATACAAAAATACCGCTTTGGCAGACGGTTCAACTATAGTATTGATGTTGACAAAAAAGCAGCGGATTGCATTGTTCCAAAGCTCATAATTCAGCCTATAATTGAAAATGCCATTAAATACGGATTTGGGGACAGGATGGAGCTGTCCGTAGATATAAAGGCAGATATTGCCCGGGATGACCTTGTTATTGTGATATCCGATAATGGAGTTGGTATGGAAGCTGCGCAGCTGGGAAAAATCCAAAGGCTGCTGGAGCAGGAGAAAAACAATTCAGCTTATATAGGCTTGTTTAATGTTCATAGAAGGATACAGCTTATGTATGGAAATACCTATGGATTGAATATTAAAATACGGGATGATTCCGGTATTACAGTAAGTTTAAATCTACCCGTTAACAGGAGTGATGATTATGCTGAAAGTGCTGATAATTGAAGATGAAGATATAATAAGAAAAGGCCTTGTCCATACAATAGATTGGCTGTCTATGGGGTGCATAATCGCAGGAGATGCTGATAGCGGACTTGAGGGGCTGAAGTTGATAGAAGAGCACAAACCCGATCTGGTCATAACCGATATAAAGATGCCTGTAATGGATGGAATTACTATGCTCAAGCAGGCGCTTGCCAATAATTTTTTTTACAGTATCATACTAACCAGCTATTCTGAGTTTGATTATGCAAAGCAGGCAATATCTCTGAATGTCTCCGAATATCTGCTGAAGCCTGTTGATAAGGATAAGCTTGCAGACATAATTGAAAGGATCAAAAAAGATGCCGATAGGAAAAAGGTTCTGAATAGCCTGATAGATAAGGCGAAAATCAGCGATGACACGCAGTTGGTCAATCTGGATGTGTTTATTCTTCCGGACAGTGAGCACAATTATTATGTCAGCGAAGCTTTAAATCAGATAAAACTGAATTATAACCAGAAAATAAGTATAGAGTCGATATCAAATAACCTTGGTGTCAGTACAAGCTATTTGAGCAGAAAATTCAAGGATATAACAGATCAGACCTTCCTTGATGTACTTAATAAGTACAGGGTCCAAAAGGCGATAGAATTGTTATATGAGGGAAAATACCGTGTGTATGAGGTTTCTGAATTAACCGGCTTCAGCGAATACAAGCACTTCTGCAATGTATTTAAAAAGTACACACTGACTTCCCCAACCGAATTCATAAAATCAAGAGTCTGCATAATTCAAAAAAATATACCGGACAAAACCCAGGACCAATAAGTCATGAGTTTTGTCCGGCAATATCATAGACTACACCGTTATTTTAACACAGGCACACTTTTCCGCAGCTAAGTGTATAGCTCTGTTCTCTCCCCGCGTATTTGCATAAACGGGCAGTATTTTGCTTATTAAATTGTAGATTGCATGCTCATCGTTGCTGACAGTTATAATGTCTGCTGCCTCCCTTAAAAGCTCATGAGCATTGGCAGTTGCAACACCGAGTCCTGCAGTTTTTATCATTTCTATATCGTTGCAGTAATCACCTATCGCAATTACCCTTTCCCTCTTAACACCTGTTATTTTCATAAGCTTCTCAAGCATGCTTCCCTTTGAAACACCGCCTGCAAACAGTTCAAGGTATGTCGGGCTGGAGAACGCACTATGGATTGATCCGGCACTCATCCTATTGGTCAGGAATTGCTGGACCTCCCTCAGCACCTCGCCAGTATCGGCAAACAATACCTTTACCCAGTTCTCATTTGCAATGTCATCAATGCATGCCATCTCATAGGGCTGTCCTTCTTCTTCAACAAGCGGATCCATATTGTCCCTTCCGCTGACTATGAACATTTTTCCGGGAGCAAATATCTGCATACATAATTTTTCATATTTCGTAAGGATCTCCTTCAGTGGTTCCAAAAGCTGCTCTTTGTTCAGAAATATAGCTTTTACACTGGTATTGCTATCTATATCATAAAGCATTGCACCGTTATATAGTATACAGGGGCAATTGACCCTGATGTGCTTTATATAAGGCAGTACATTCTGTTCAGTCCTTCCCGTAGCTGCTGCAAATAATCCGCCCTCCCGAATGAAAGCTTCTATTGCATCAATATTTTGTCTTGATATGCTCTGGTGCGAATTAATTAAGGTACCATCCAAATCCGATACCATAAGATAACCTGAATATTTTTTCATGTTTTCCCCCTAAAAAATGATCTAAATGCTGACCTCTTTATTACCTGAAAGCCTGAAGAATATTAGCAACGATATTATCGTTGTAACCGTCAGGATCGTTGACAGTGCAGCAGCTGTACCATAGCTTGCCCTTATGACCTCAGTATATATGGATACCGACATAGTCCTTGTACCGCCGGTATATAGTATTACCGATGCACTCAATTCGTTTATTACTGTGATCCAGCTCAGTATGGCCCCTGCCATTACCCCGGGAAGCATCATTATTGCCGTAACCTTGAAAAAGGTTCTCACAGGGGAGTAGCCAAGGCTTATTGAAGCCTCCTCCATACTCGGGCTGATCTGATAGAGTATCGCGGCGCTTGAACGCAGGGTATAGGGAAGTCTTCTTATTACAAATGCAACTATTATGATAACAAAGGTCCCGCTCAATATCAAAGGCTTTTTATTAAAGGCCAGAAGCAGTGTGATACCAAGTACCGAGCCGGGTATGATATACGGGAACATCGTTATCGTATCTATTAATGAAGTAAATGCATTTCTCTTTCTTGTAGATATATATGCGATGAACATTCCCAGAAGGATTATCAGTACAATTGCAATTAGCCCGAATATATAAGTGTTTGAAATGGAGTTTCCAAGGTTTTTGAACACAGTTCTATAGCTTTTCAGTGAGAACTCTGAGGTAAACATCGAACCCCTGGTATTCAAAAATGAGGTATAGATGACTGTAACCTGGGGTATTATTGACAGAAGCACCACGCCGTATATGAATACGTGAGCCAATATTCCCTTAAAGCCTTTTATCTCCTTTGACTGTATAGGCCTCAGAGAACTCATGGTAAAGGATTTTTTATTGATTACATATTTCTGGCCCATAAAAAGCAGTGCAGTTATTATAACCATTATTGTCGCCATTGCAGCTGCAAAATTAGCCTGACCGCCCACTTCACTGATGAACTCTGAATAAATCAATACCGGCATGACGTTGTACCCTTCTCCTATAAGCATTGGAGTACCGAAGTCGGCAAGGGCATTCATAAATACCAGCAAAGAACCTGCAAGAAGGGTTGGGAGAATCAGTGGAAGTATTACCGTAACAGCTTTCTTCACAGGGCTGCAGCCAAGGCTTTCAGCGGCTTCACTCAAGGATGCGTCTATCTTTTTCAGTGCCCCCGATACATAAAGGTAAATAAACGGATAAAGCTTCAGAGTTAATACGAGCAATATGCCTGTAAAGCCATATATGGTAGGTGTAGTTATCCCGAAGGTGTTCTCAAAAAACTTGGTTATCACTCCGCTTCTCCCGCTTAAGAGCACCCATGAATAAGCCCCTATAAAAGGTGGGGAAAGCATTGAGATTATAACCAGGATCTCTACCAGACCCTTGCACTTGATTTTAAATACAGTCATGATATATGCCATTGGCGCACCAATAAGTATCGCAAGAAAGGTTACGCAGGTAGTGACCTTAAAGCTGTTAAGAAGCCCCTGGTAATAATATTTTCTGCTGATGAACTTAGTAAAGTTGCTGAATGTAACAGCTCCCGTCGCAGGATCCTTAAAGCTGCTTACAAACAGGGCAAGCAAAGGGTACACCAGGAATACTGCAAATAAAATTGCTATGGAGATTGTTACAATAGTCCAGAAATCAAATTTGAATTTATGCCTGGTCATATTTTTTCACATCCTTGATCAGACTTTGCTCGCCATCTTCAGTAAATACATTTATTTTCGCTGCATTAGGAACAATGTGTATAGTATCACCTTTCTTGAAGTAATCCGCAGTATGCCCCAAATCCTGTGTAAGCTCACAGGTTAGTTGTGCATCCAGAACCATATCTTCTTCAAATGTAATCTCATAATTGTTATACCTTCCAAGAAAGGTACCTGCTTTTACATTAACCTTGATTCCTGTATTTTTTATTGAGAACTCCTCGGGTCTTATAGAAATTATCACATTCTGTCCATCCTTGATATCATCTGTCAGATTATCCATAAGGACTTTATAGCCGTCTCCAAAGACTACATATTTACTTTTACCATCAAGCTTAATCCTGCCCTTTAAAAGGTTGGAGGAGCCGATAAAGGTTGATACAAATACATTTGCAGGCCTCGTATATATGTCTGTGGGCTTCCCGCACTGCTGTATGACCCCATCCTTCATTACTGCAATCCTGTCGGATATAGCAAGGGCCTCCTCCTGATCATGGGTGACATATACGGTTGTTATGCCTACTTCTTTTTGTATGTCCCTTATTGCACTTCTCATTTCAAGTCTGAGCTTTGCATCCAGATTGGAGAGAGGCTCATCCATAAGCAGCACGCTTGGGTGTATGACTATTGCACGGGCAAGTGCGACACGCTGCTGCTGCCCCCCTGAAAGCTTGTCGGGCAGTCTGTCCTTGTAATCATCTATCCTCACAGTTTCCAGTATGGCCTTAACTTTTCTGTTGAATTCTTCTTTGGGAATTTTACGGAGCTTTAAACCGTATTCAACATTTTCTTTCACTGTAAGGTGTGGAAAAATGGCATAGTTTTGGAATACCATGCCTATATTCCTTTTATGGGCAGGTATATCATTTATTACTGAATCATCAAACTTTATGATACCTCCCTCTATTGTATTGAAGCCTGCGATCATTCTCAGAAGAGTTGTCTTTCCGCAGCCTGAAGGTCCCAATAGTGTAAAAAACTCACCATTGTTGATTTGTATTGAAAGGTCGGGTATGATAGTCAATTTGTCAAATCTTTTTACAACGTTTTCAATGCTTATCGCGACGCTCATTTTATTCCCTCCATAACATAAGCTCACAACATTATTGAAAGTTGCGAGCTTATATATTGTCAATTTATAATGTAATGAATATCCTTACTAATTACTAATTGCTAGTATATATGTCCTTGAACTTGTCAAGCCAAACCTGTTTGTTCGGATTTACTACATTAGGATCATCAGTTATTAATTTCATTTCACTGGTTGGAGTAAGACCGTTTCCGGCGGGCACGTCTTTTCTTACTGAACGTCTGCAAAGTTCATTTGCAATAAGTGTCTGGGTTTCCTTGCTGGTTACAAAGTCAATGAATGTCTTTGCATTGTCCATGTTCTTTGCACCCTTTATGATCTGTACTGTATCAGGCTTTGATATTGTTCCCTCTTCCATATATATAACCTTGACAGGTGCTCCATCCTTCACGTATTTAGCTGCACCTTCCTCAAAGGTAAGACCGACTGTGTATTCTCCGTCAGCAACTCCCTTATATACTGCGGATGAGCCGCTCAGGAGCTTTCCATCAAGCTGTTTGCTGAGCTTTGTCACATAATCCCATCCATTGTCAGGATTGCCGTTGCCCATTGCATAAAGCATGTTTACCAGATGCTCAAAGGAAGATGATGATTTTGAAGGATCTGCAAAAGCGATTTTGCCTTTAAGTGCCGGGTTCAGAACATCTTCATAACCATTAACCTCTATGTCGCCTATGAGTTTTGTGTTTATCATAAGCACGCTTGGAATTACAGTAAATCTTGTCATCATACCTTCAGTATTCTTACAATCATCGAAAACTGCATCTTCATTTGCCGACTTGTAATTTTCGAACAGGTCCATCTTGGGAGATATTGTTGAAAGAGATCCTCCCCAGAAAACATCACCTAATGGATTTGCCTGTTCAGCTTCCACTCTTTTAAGCAATTCGCCTGTACCGGCTGTGATCACTTCTGCCTGGATACCTGTACTGGCTTCAAACTCAGTTATGATTGGGTTTATGAATTCTACAGGGTGTGGGCAGTAAACAACAAGTGATTTTGATGCTGGTTCGCTGCTCTCTGTGCTGCTCGGTTCGGAAGCAGCGGGTGTTTCTGCGGGTTTAGCCGCACATCCGGCTACAGAGAAAAGCATTATTACAACTAAAGTCATAGCAAGAAACTTTTTCATTTGGACATCCCCCTCTTAATTCTTTATATTTCCATAGTAGCTTAATAGAATTTTCTAAACAATCCGAAAAAGTACATAATTATACTGTAAAATGAACTCGAAGCAAAAGCCATGAAAATCATGACTTTTCCATTTTACTATTCAGCTGTTTCCGTCCAGAGAGGGAACTCCGCCCTGACCTTGAACAGATCCCCGTCAATCTCTATTCCGAACCTTCCCCCCTGCAGCGCAGTAAGGCTTTGCGCAATAGAAAGCCCCAAGCCTGAGCCCTCGGTAGTCCTGGACACATCTCCGCGTACAAAACGCTCAGTCAGCTGCTCTGGAGGAATATCCAGGGGAAAGGCCGATATATTCTTTATGGTAAGTGACCCATACTCACTGCCTTCTGCCAAATTGATATATACCCTCGACTGCGGCATAGAGTATTTTATGGCATTGGAGAAGAGGTTTTCAATTATACGCCACATCTGTTTCCCGTCGGCATATATATAAGTGTTCTTTTCTTCAGCATTGATACGGATGTCCAGCTTTGCCTCCCTTATTTTTTCCTCATACTCTCCGCAGGCCTGCATGACAAGCTCATGAAGATCCACTTTCTCCGCATTGACCTGCAGGCTGCCGCTCGAAGCCTTGCTCGCTTCTACCAGATCCTCAATAAGCTGCTTAAGCCTTCCGGATTTTTCCTCAAGTATACTTATATACTCCACAGCCCTTTCATTATTCAGATCCTCATTCTTAAGCAGATCTACATAGTTAACTATTGAAGTCAGCGGTGTTTTAAGATCATGCGACACATTGGTTATCAGCTCTGTTTTCATACGCTCCCCTTTAATTGCTTCTGCAACTACCTTTTTCATTCCCCCCTGTATGTTCTGGATGTCTTCCGCCAGGCCCGAAAAGGTCACTGATATTTCAGAGCTGTTCAATGCATAATCCAGATTGCCTGAGGAGATCTCCTTTGCCACCTTCATTATCTGCGACAGTGAATAGAGCGATTTTGCTGAAAAATAGATGGCTGCAGCATTAAAAGCCAGAAACAAACCAAAAACCACAGGTATTAGATAATCACTGGGCAAATGTGTCCCTACCGCAAAAAATACTCCGTTTATCAGTCCATAAACCAGAAGCACAAGCAGGATTGATGCCCTGAAAAGCTTTCCATCAAAGCACAGCCTGGCAAATACATTTAATCTCCTGTACAAAACCGCAATCAACGTATTCTTGAAAATCCTCTTTGCTTTTATCTGCCTGATCATGGACAATACATAGGAAATGCCTATAAATATGTCCACGCTCAGCACAATAAAAGGAAAAATCCACTCTGATATGCTCCACGGTCCGGAGACTCTCACTACTATTGTCACCGACAGGAGAGCAGCAATCAGAACCAATAAAGTATGCACATCGGTGTAAATGCCGTCCACGTATGTGAAGATTATCTCCCCGCCTTTTTCCTTGCGTCCTGCAACAACTGCAAGATATGCCGCAGCAATAATCATCAGGGCAATAGATACAAGTATCAGCAGATATACATAGGTAATCATCGCCTTTATTTGTGAATACCTTATGTAATCATCATAGAATACATCTCCTTTTTTAAACGGCTCCTGCATTGCAGCATATACATCATAGTCGGTGTCAGAGAGCATTCCTCCTATTTCACCCCAATAGGAGGGAAAATTATAGGTCGACTCCCATTTGCTGATATGTATGTTAAAAGGTTGCCTTTTGATCAATACCAGCGGATCGGCAACACTTGTGTTGGTAATGGTTTCCCCTGTAGTATCATTTTTGATATAGTATGCATAATTCACCATGCCGGATAATTCACTTTTTAAATTGTGAAAGCGATTAATCTTTGCGTTCGTAATATCCTCATATTTATTGGATGCTTTAATGTTTTCAATATTTTTCAACTCAATATTTGCTTCTACTGTATTGCGGACCAGCTCTTCAAATTTATATCTGAATCTGTAAGTATCATAATAGCTTTCACTGTATGTAATATCCCTGTTCTCCAGCAGGAACACACCGCTTCCCGCTGCACTTATAAAACATAACCAGATCAATATTACCGCTATGGCCTTTGTCCCTGTTGCATATTTAATATTTTTCAATTTTATATCCAATACCCCACACCACCTTCAGATATTTCGGTTCCTTCGGATTTATCTCTATTTTCTCCCTGATGCGTCTAATATGTACCGCAACGGTGTTTTCTACCGAATATGAGGGCTCGCTCCATACATTTTCGTATATCTGGTCAATAGAAAACACATGCCCCATGTTTTTCATAAGGAACAGCAGAATCCCGTATTCCGTAGCTGTAAGCCTGATGATTTCACCGTCCACACGCAGCTCTTTGGCCTCCTCATCAAGCTCCAGGCTGCCTGTTTTCAGAACGCTGCTTTTCTGTGGCATACTACCAAGCATGGTATAACGCCGCATCTGAGATTTAACTCTTGCCATAAGCTCCATTGGATTGAAGGGCTTCGTCACATAGTCATCCGCGCCGAAATTCAGGCCTGCTATCTTATCCGTATCCTCAGATTTTGCCGACAGTATAATAATTGGAATATTCTGTTCTTCACGTATCTTGATCGTTGCCGACAATCCATCCATTTCCGGCATCATGATATCCAGCAGGATAAGATGGATTTTCTGTCCGGATATGGCCTTGAGAGCCTGAACTCCGTTATATGCCTTCACCACACTGTAGTTTTCCTGCTTCAGATAGATCTCCAATGCATCGGCTATAGCCTTATCATCATCACATACCAATACATTCAGCTTATCCATAAGGTCTGCCCTCCATAGCTTTTTTAATATCACTCATACATATCACCTGCCTTGAGAAAAATATTAGCAGGTAAATTTAACGAAATACCTGATATAAATCTTACAGCTTTCTTAAGAATATTACAGATGCGAGATGCGAGATTCGAGGGAAGCTTGGGTATTCCTTATAGGTATTGGTACGGGTAAAACGGATTTCCTTCGGAAAAATACGGAATTTACACGAGATACCTGTGTCCCGACCTGTAACATCCGTGTGTGGCCTGTTACCTGTTTCTGGACCCATAAGGAATACCTGAGCACTCCTCGCATCTCGTATCTCGAATCTCGCATCTTTACTATGAAATATGGACGCCTGCTGGACGTCCATAATAATCTCGTATTTTTAATGTACTATTTCACAAGCAGATTGTCTATTGCTGCTCTCATCTCGTCATCTATCGGCTTTCCCAGAAAAATAATTTCTTTATCGTTTACAAAAATTCCGTCCATTATTCCATATTTCAAGAATACTTCTCTATCAGTAGTATCGTATTCGACAATATCGATCTTATCCCCATATTCTCCGGCTATCCCCAGGGCTATGTCGTGCAGCTTGTTGCATGATGGACACCAACCGTTAACAAACAAAGAGACAGTTGGTTTTTCAAACTGGGGAAACGGCTTTCTCCTGAACAGCCTGGGAGGTTCTGCATCCTTAAATGGCATCCATAGTAATTCATAGTACAGCTCAGTATCAATAAGTTCAAAATCCTGCCTTTCATACCAGCTTGCCGGCAGCCAGTCATCATCCTTATATGTCCAGGCAACAATGGCATCGGCACCCCTGGACCTGACATCCTCAATCGCTTTTTGAAGCAGCTCGGTACCATAGCCTTTTCTCTGTTTGGGTCCGAAGGCCTCATTATAACCATTCACCCATATGCAATGAATGAAGTACATGTTCTTGCCTTCCGCAATGCTGTATTCAATAGGCACATACTGAATCATTCCTACATAGTTATCATCTTCCTTTTTCATTATAACATTCAGGTCATCCCCGATAAAATCCATCCACTTTTCCTTCCGGGTATTATAACTGTCACTCCAGACCTTGAGACATTTTAAAAATGCATTGCACTCCGCAGCATTACTTTTACAAATTTTGTTGCCCATTGCTTCTCCCCCTTATGCTTGCAGCCCTAAACCCATTATACTATTCCTGCTGCAGGTTTGAATAGTGTATTAATCGGCCAAATTATTTATTTACCATTTTTGGCAGCTTATGCTACAATGAAACAGTATAGATATATGTAAGGAGGATAAGACATTCATGCATATCAGAAAATCAAATAGCATATTTTTGATCCTGATATTGACCGCAAGCATTTTGGGCGGCTGCATGCAGGAAAACGCTGAGCAAGCCGTCAAGGAAACTACGGCTGATCTGAAAACAGCGGACATCCGGCAAGACGAAATGCTGAAGCATATTGAAGAGCTTACTTCTGATAAATACAAGGGAAGAATGGTGGGCACCGAAGGAAACCGTTTAGCAGAGGATTATATTGAAAATAACTTTATTAAGCTCGGATTGAAGAATCCATCAGGAATCAAAGGTTACAAACAATATTACAAGCAGGGTGTGATCCTGCTGAAGGAAAAACCGGTACTTCAAATAGTGGATGGAGCCGGAAAGGTAGCTTCCGATTTTGATTATGTTGATGATTTTGTAATTCGCAGGCTGTCCAGCCAGACAACTGAGGTCAGCATTACAGCTCCATTATTCCTGCTTGAAAGAGCCGATATGCTTTCCGAAAAGGACATTGATCTTAAGGGCAAAATATTACTGATACCCTCAAAGTTCGGCTGGCTTGCCGGCAAACCTGATTTCCCCACCGATCTGTCGGTCAAATGTAATGCCAGCGCAGTTATTTGTGAATTTGACCTGTCAAACAATGCACAAGGCTTGAAGTATCTAAGGGTCACCCCGTTTCAGGAGTCCTGGCGGCAGCCCTATTATAATCCATTCATTTTCACAGAAAGCAATGCTTTTGCCAAGCTGGCTGAAGCTGAAAAGAAAGGTATGAAGGTCAGTTTTAAAAGTCAGGCTACCCCACTTACCTATGTAGATGCGGCAAATGTTGTAGGCATTATTCCCGGTACCGACCCTGAATACGAATATAGCTATATTGTAATAGGCGCACATTTTGACCATGTTGGGGACAACATGGACGGCACATACAATGCAGGAGCCCTGGACAATGCCTCAGGGCCAGCTGCGATGCTGGAAATCGCAAGAATAATTAAAGAGAATCCGATAGCGCCAAAAAGACCCATCGCGTTTATAGGATTCAACGGGGAATCCAGCGGCTTCCTGGGATCTAGCCATTTCACAAGTCATCCGCTTTTTTCATTGGGTAAAGCTGTCATGATAAATCTTGATATGGTCGGTGCCTCTGCAGATGTGAAGCTGATGCTTGCCAGAGCACCGGTCAGCGGTAAGGATATGAACGCTCCAATGGATGATCTGTCCAGATATTCAGAGGAGCTTGGTATAGATTATTATACAAGCTTCACCGGCGGCAGCGATCATGTGAGCTTTGCAGAACTTGGCGTACCTTCAGTGTTGATAATTCATCCGGATTATGCAAACGGTTATCACAGCCCCCATGACACAATAGAGGATATAAGCGGAGACCGGCTTGAAGAGGTAGTCAGACTGGTACTTCACTACATGGAGGAATATGCATATTAATTGAATAACTGCCATATCTAGTGCCTCACATGCTCTAAAAAAAGTATGCGAGGCACTATTGTCATAGCTTCATATCCAACGGTCGTTTTCTATTCAGAAACACTGTTTTGCCGCATATCCGCACTCACATTATTCTCTGTCCGGAGTTTTAGCAGAAACATACCGGCTGAACCCAGAAGCCCCAGGAAAAAGACCATTGGCCATACGGCCTTCACTCCAAAGTAGTCCATGTACCGTCCTATCAGTGATGTACCGGCAGCAGCCCCAATGGCCCAGCTCAGGGACGATACCGCATTGAACCTGGCCCTGTAGTTCTGTGGAGTATTATTTGCTATAAACACTCCGAAGTTTGTTACAATCATGATCTCACCGATAGTCCAGATTAACGTCGACAGGATATACAGCGGCAGGGAATGTATGAAGGTGATCATCCCAAAGCCTATGGAGTACAGCAGCCCCGACATGGTAATCGAACCTAAAGGCTTCCATTTCCTTGTTAAATGGGTTACGGCCATTGTCATTGTTATTACCGTAACCGCATTGGTACTCATGATGATTCCATAATTACCCGCGCCGCTGCTGCCGAAAACATTGTCCAGCATCATGGGAAGTGAGAAATTATGCTGTGTATAGACAATACTCAGAACAGTGTTGATTATCAGAAAGACAAGGATCTTGGGTCTTCTCAGCAAAACTGAGAACACATTGCCCTCATCGCTCTTTTCTTCCTTGCTGACACTCTTGTTATCGGAATAGTCCGGCATAGTCTCCTGAATATTTATCAGAACCAACGCGACTGCAATAAATGAGGTTATTGCATCACCAACAAATATGAGAGGTATATAATGATTGAAAAGGAAGCCTGCGACCAGCGGTCCCAGCGACACTCCCAGGTTGATCCCCAAATAGGACAGTGAGAATCCCGCCTGCCTCTTTTCTACAGGCAGAACATCCGTGATAATAGCTGATATTATCGGACGTACCCCTCCATTGAAAAACGAAGACATGCAGATAAGACCAATTATTACTGTGGAGTTTTTAATAAATGCACAGAAAAACAAACAAATAGCCGCACTCAGCTGGAACAACGCGTAGGCTTTTTTGCGTCCGAAATGGTCTGCAATTTTTCCGCCGGTAAAAGAGCCGGGAATTGACGCCAGCGAAGTCAGCATTGCTGCAATTCCTGCACTTTGATAGCTGAGTCCTAGCTTCTTGACCAGGAAAAGGCTCAGAAACGGTACGACAAAGTCACCGAAGCGGTTGATTATCTGTGCTAAAAATATGGTATAGATGCTTTTGGGAAGTCCCTTATACGTACTAAAATAACTCACTCTATTTAACCCCCTCAAAACGGAAACCTATAATGGAAATATTGCCACATAGGGTTTTACACCGCAAATCATAATAGTTCTATTTTTGCAATATGAGATCCCGTCACTTATTGCCGCAGCTGGATTTCACTATGAACACTCCTCTTGAAATGCCATACCATGGCATATGACTATTATAGCAAACATATGTTCGCAATTCAACCATATTCTGGTGTTTATGGTGTTTGTTTTCATCGTTTATTTAGAGGAAATAGTCTTACCCGGTAAAACTATATAGAATACGCTGACCAACAGCTGATTAAGATATCAGATGTATATTAGATAAATACAATGCCAGATGTAAAGTTCGTAACTTTATATCTGGCATTGATAATTGTAATGTAAAAAACAACTAGGCTTCCGAAACTACTATGCCTATAAGCCCCGGTCCCGTATGCACTACCAGTACAGGACTTATCTGAGTGAAAACTGTTTCTTTTATATTTCTCAACTGTTTGACTTTTTTTAATAACTCTTGTGCTTCATCATAAGCGTCTCCATGAGCTACGGCAATATTAACCAGTGTTTCCTTTGCTTTTTCTTTTATTATGTCAAGCAATTCCTCAATAGATCTGCTTCGTCCTCTGATCTTTTTATAGCTATAGTATACACCATCTTCATTTATAGATATAATCGGCTTGATATTCAGCAGTTCTCCTATTGTACCTTCAACCTTGCCGATCCTACCGCCCTTTTTAAGATATTCCAGTGTTTTTACCACATAATAAACCTTTGTGTTCTTAAGTACTTCTTTTATTCTGTTTATCGTATTCTCAAAGTCATTATCCTTCTCTAGCTCCTTGGCACCCTCTATTATGGCAAAACCGGCGCCCATAGTAAGTGACTTTGAATCAATTATTTCAAATATCATACCCTCAAAGCTATCTGCTATGTTTCTTATCATATTCATTGTTCCACTTATTCCACTGGATATAGTTACTATTATTGCATGGGTATAACCCTCTTGTTTTAAATGATTAAAAAGATCTGTCGTATCTTGGGGAGAAGGTAGCGATGTAGTTGGTATTTCCTCTTTGAACCTTGAATATATTTCTTCAGGCGTAATATCAATTCTGTCTTTATATTCCCCATCGGTATATATGACTCTGAGCGGCAAAATTCTAATATTATACTTTTCTATAGTCTCTAATGTCAGATCGCTGGTAGAATCAGAGACAATGGCGATTTTAGCCATTACATCACTCCTATCTCATTTACTAATACAAAGTTAACGAAACCTGTATTAATATAACATTTAAGTTTAATTATACATTATAAGTATTATCTTATCCACTAATTTTCAGAATATTTCACACAATACTACAAATTAGCCGGAATAGTTTTTTACAACAACCTTAACCACTAATACTGCCTCCTGTCAATTTCATATGTATACTATTCCTGTTTTCTTATGAAGCTCCCTCCAAAGACATTCACCACCAAGCCTGTCATCAGAAGCATTGCTCCTGCCATATGATGCAGGGTGAAGGCTTCTCCCAGAAACAGAGCAGCCCTGCTCATACCTACCACAGGAACCAGCAGGGCAAAAGGGGAAACCACGGCTGCAGGATAGCGGGAAAGCAGCTTTCCCCAAAGGCCATATAAAAATATTTTATAGCTCCATAAAATGGCTTGATTATAACTAATGTATCTTCTGCCGCAGTTATGATAAAATATAGTGGCAAGTGATTATAAACACAACCTTGATTCAGTGCCTCGCATGCTTAAGTAGAGATATACATTACGAGGCACTATCAATGCCTGTGACAGCCTGTATAAAAATCCGGTTATGGTATTTTCATGGAGGAAAGCCCGTGGATCTAAAGGAAAAAGTGAAAGAACTCCCCTCTTGCCCGGGAGTATATCTTATGAAGGATTCTCTTGACAATATCATTTATGTCGGGAAATCTAAAAATTTAAAAAGCAGGGTTGGATCATATTTTCAAGACTCAAAAGCACATCCTCCCAAGGTTGTGAAATTGGTCAAAAATCTGAAGGATTTTGATTATATGCTCACCGATACGGAATTTGAAGCCCTTATGCTGGAATGCAAATTGATAAGACAGATCAAGCCCTTTTATAACAGGCTCTTGAAGAACCCTAATGCTTATTCCTATATAAGCATTAGCTATGATGAAAAGTATCCTACTGTTGAAATCTCGGAGGAGGCCGGACAATCCGGCAGAAATCTTTATTTTGGGCCGTATACGAACAAGAATACGGTAGAAAAGGCCCTCCAGGGTATAAAGGAATGCTGCCGCATACTATGCCCGGGCGGCTCCCGGAAGACTTCACCCTGCCTGAATTACTCACTGGACTTGTGTATCGGTGTATGTCTGGATAGTACCCCCAAAGAGCAGTACCTTGCTATAATTGATAAAATAGCGGGACTGCTTGGTGGAACAGACAAAAGCATTATTGAAGCAATGGAAGACAATATGAAGAATGCCTCAGAGAAGCTGGATTTTGAAAGCGCCGCCAAATATCGGGATTATATAAGCGCAGTGAACTGTCTGGTCGGCAAGTCTAATGTCGTAGAATATACAAAAGGGAACAAAAATATAGTTGTACTTGAACATATCGGTAGTAACAACATTAAAGTCTTCCTCATAAAGGGAAACAGAGTGCTTTTTAGTGAAAAATTCGGAGTAAAGGACTATGATCTTGATAATATCAAATCAATTCTAAAAGCCGATATTCTCACTTACTTCAATAGAAAGCCTCTGGCCAATCCTGTAGAAATCGGGAGAGGAGAAATAGATGAGTCTCAGATAATATACAGCTACTTAAACAGCAAAGCCAGCAGCTCCAGACATGTCATAATTCAGGAAAAATGGCTTACTGCTTCAAATGGTAAAAAGC
Source organism: Clostridia bacterium (assembly GCA_035627615.1). GTDB lineage: Bacteria > Bacillota > Clostridia > Lutisporales > Lutisporaceae > BRH-c25. The sequence goes on along the minus strand of DASPLL010000025.1, from coordinate 98,376 downwards.
TTGATAAAGCACTTGATAAGCTGTTCTTTGTACAAAAGTAGATCATTATTAATGCCAGACATCCGCTTAACCGGATGCCTGGCATTGATTTATCTGTCATATGCCGCGATGAAATCAATAACCTCCTGGAAGGCTGGTATTGAACATGCCGCTCCCAATCTGGACACGGCTATGGATGCAGCAGCAGCTGAATATTTCAGTGAAGTCTTTATATCCATGTCTTTTGCGACAGAAGCTATAAAATATCCTGTGAAGGTATCTCCTGCGGCAGTTGTATCAACTACAGGGCCTTTGAAGATTCCATGATATTCCCGTTTGTCCTTCTTGAATTCACCATGTGCCATCCTGAGACATGCGAAGGCGGATGGAATAGCCTCTGCGGTGGTTGCCCAGGTACTTGCCCTCAGAGTATCATGAAGCGGCATCCATGCGTCAATTATGGAGCCATTTGCCTTATCCACAATTTCAAAGGCTGTATTCATTGATGCATACAACCATGAGTCCTTTGGAATCACCTTCATGGCTGCAGCGGTTATTTCATCCATGGTACCGTAGACCATAGCTATGGAAACAGCAGCCGCAACAGCCTGTGCGCCCCAGATACCATCTGCATAATGACTGATGGAAGCATCTATCTCCGCCATTGCAGCAGCACGCTCAGGATCACCAGCGCAAATGACTCCAACAGGTGCAATACGCATTGCGGAACCATCGCTCATATGGAAGGTGCTGAACTTTCCGGATTCCGGCGGGCGTATCCCCCTTCTCAAATTACTGGCGGCGGTATGATCATAGTAAATGTGATTGCCCCCAGAATAAGCATAAGAATTATCTGACCAAGGGTGAATCTTTTATACCTCTTCACCACTACCACATTCCCTTTCCTGTAACCTTTTTAGAAACCAGGTGTGTTGCCAGTACCAGGAATACACCGACAATCCCTTTGATCAGGCTCACAGCTGTTGACAATGAATACTGGGCGTTCTGTATACCAATACGGTATATGTAGGTATCAAGAATATCTATAGAGCTTAATACTGCATCGTTGGAAAAGTTTAATACCTGATCGAAGCCTGCATTAAGGAAAAAGCCCAGGTTCAGTATAAACATCGTGATCATAGGGGTCACAAGCGCAGGAAGAATTATATACCTGATGATATTCAAACGGTTTGCGCCATCTATCTCTGCAGCCTCATACAGGCTGGGAGAAATACCTATTATGGTGGTAAAGTAGAAAATCGAATCCCATCCAATGCTCCTCCATGCCTCCGAAAACATCAGAATCCAGCGTATCTTTGTTATATCCGTCATAAAATCAATGGAAGGCAGATTAAATATATTCAGCAGCTGGTTCACCGAGCCGTTGGACAGTGAGAGTGCCGCAATCCAGATACCTGCGTAACGACCTATGATAAAAAGTGAGGCATATACGATACTACCTGCACATATTTCCTGAAGCCCGCCACCCGCAGTTCATTAAGCAGAATGGCAAACAGCACGAAAAACGGGAATAGCAGAATAAATTTCATAAAGCTTATTACCAGGGTATTGCTTAGGATATCTGAGAAAGCCGGACTTTTGAAGATCATCACTCTCAATTTTCTTATCTACCATCTTCATATGATGTCTTACGGCCTGTTTTGCTGCTTTCTTATCGCGGCTGGCAATTGCCTTTGCTATTGCAAGATGCTCTTCTGCAATCTGTTCACGCCTGACCTGGTCCCGGTGGCTCTTCTTGGCAATTTCACTGATCAGATCATAATAGGTGTCAATAAAATTCATGAAGAAAACATTTCTGGATGCCTGCGCCAGCTTGTAATGGAAGTAATGATCCATATTGTGCTGGGCCTCCTCGTTGTCTGCAACTCCAAGTCCGTCAAACAGTTCTTCAATTTCTTCATCGTTTGCCCTCTCAATAACACGTTCGACCATTTTATGCTCCAGTGACTCTCTGAAATCCAGTAAATCGCTGTAAGTCGTTTTTTTTTAAAGCATCAATTCCCATGTTTCTCCTACAAGATCATGGCCGAAGCTGTTATGAGCCTCCTCTTCGACAAGTGTAAAGCCATAGCTCTTATAGATGTTCCGGGCATTTGTGAGTATACTGTTCGTCCACAGTATAAGCTTCTCATACCCGGCACGCTTGGAAAAGCGGATACACTCGCCTACCAGCCTCTTTCCAAGGCCCAGGCCACGTGCCTTTGGCTCCACCAGCAGCAGCCGGAGCTTGGCAACCTTCTCACTGCTCTGGACAACAAATACTGAACCTACGATCTCATTGTTCATTTCAGCAATAAAGCAGCGCTCCCGCTCAGGCTTATAATTATTGATAAAATCTGCCGTAATCTGTGCGACAAGGGCTTCAAAGCGCTCATCCCAGCTGTATTCCTGGAAATATAACACACCATGCCTATGAGTGACCCAACCCATGTCTCCCGGTTCATGGGTCCTGAGATAGAAAGGCTCCGAGTACTTAAGGCTCTTTTTATCAATAATGTTTTCTATGGTTTGCATTGCATTCAAGAGGCGGAGCTGTTCTTCTTCACTGAAGTCACCAAGCATCTCGGCTACCTCATCACGGGAACGTTGATCCAGAGGAGCAAAAGCCTTTTTTCCTTCCTCCGTAAGATGCAGAAAAAACTGTCTCCCGTCTTGCTCCGACCGGACTTTCTCAATAAGCCCCTGCTGTTCAAACTTGGTCAGGGTGCGGCTCAGGTACCCGGCATCCAGGCCCAGCTCACGGCCCAGACCGGAAGCAGTGTAGTTGTCACTGTGTGCAAGCTCAAACATGATCCTGACTTCAGTCAAGGAATAGGGGCTGTGCAGCAGGCCTTCGCGCAGCACACCTATCCTGCGGGTAAAAAAACGGTTGAAGCTTCTCACAATAGCGATCCTTTCTTCCAGTATATCCTCTGCCATAAACTCATCTCCTTATCTATATGTTTTGCAATAAACATCTTACATCGAAATTCAAATATTGCAAAACATTTACCTTGATTTCATAGGTTGCCTAATTCTTCCTTGAAGCTTCTTTAATGCAACCTATCTGATAATCTTTAGCATAATAATATTACTTATATTTGCTTTTGTCAATTAATTTATTGATTATATCAAATATAAAACCCGGATATACATGAAAATAGAAAAACCCCACATATGGCAATTATGTTCACAGCTTGCCGAAAGTGAAGCCGGTATGGGTGAATTGTCAATCAATTCCGGACAAATAAAAACCCCTTAAATAGTCATCCTATTCAAGGGGTAAAATATTCACTATATAATAGTAATATTTTCTGCTTGTGGTCCTTTTGGTCCGTTAGTCACTGTGTAACTAACCTTCTGACCTTCCTGCAGCGACTTGTAACCTTCTGCATTAATCTGGGAAAAGTGTGCAAATACATCTGTGCCGTCTTCCCCTGTAATAAATCCGTAACCCTTTTCTCCATTGAACCATTTTACCGTACCATTCATATTCTGTGTACCTCCAAATTCTTATTTCTTAAACACTTTGCAATAATTCACCACTAGAATTTCAAATTTTATATACTATATTTTTAGTACTAATTGAAATATATATGTGTTACATTATTTACTATTTATTTAAGCTAGTCTTAATAATGGCATACTTTGCTGCAAATAGCAAGCTTTTTCACTTAATTTTTTGCTATTGCTGCATAATATCAGTAGCATTTTCGTTATTGGAGCCAAGCAGAATATCCTCATATTTCAATAATCCCAGCGGATTTATATTGATACCTGTCATAGCCTTTCTATAAGCAATTGATACCTGCGGATAGTAAAGAAAGATAAATGGAGCATCGTCAAATATAATTTTTTCTATTTCCTTATACAACTCCATCCGTTTTTCAGGGTGTACAATACCTCTTGCAAGTTCAAGCTTTTCACTGACTGACGTATTGTCATATTTTGAAAAATTCGATGCGTTGCTCGGATTAAAGAGAGCCTGAAGGAAATTATCAGGGTCTTTTGTGTCTGCCATCCATCGTTTTACATACAGGTCATATTTCTGAATGACCTCCATCTTTCTATAATCGCTTCCCGATACTTTCTCAACTATGCAGTCAACACCTATGGCTTTGATATCCTCTACTATATAGTCAGTAATCTTGTTAAACATCATGGACAAGGAGTCATTGTCACTGCGGGCAAGTATTTTCAGCTTATCAATACCTTTAGCGCCTTTATGTTTTCTGAGTATCTCTACTGCAGCTTCAGGGTCATAGGAGTAACCCTGAACAACAGATCTGTCAATCATGCCCGGCGGCAGAGGACCCTTTGCCTCTACAGCCATGCCGTTCATTATTTCCTCAACTATCCTCTTCTTATTGACCGCATGATTCAAAGCCTTCCTTAATTCTTTCTCTGCTGACCATGCCGAGCTGGAGGTAAGATTAAAGCCCGCATAGTAAAGTGATGCTATGCTTTTTGATATTACAGACATGTCTCCCAGTTCCTGGACTTTAGTCATCAGGTCCTTATTGTCAACAGTAATAAAATCATATACGCCGTTTAAAAGCTTTTCTACTTTATCTTCCGGATCAAATTCAACAATTATTTTATCTACATAAGGAGGCCCGCCATAGAAATCCTTAAAACCTGTTAAAGTACAATGGGTCTTTTGCTTGTCCTGAAGTATATAAGGTCCGCAGCCCACCAATATATTGCCCTTTTCTACTTCTTCCCTGGCTAAAATTGCGCATATGTGATGCCCAATGGTTGTCAGAAAACCGATATATGGGGCTGTTAGCTTGATTGATACCCTGTACCTGTCCAGTATTTTGATTCCTCTTACATCCTTTGCCATACCTTTTTGGAATTCTTCCGCTCCATCAATATAGTTCAGGCACCAGCTATTCGGAGATTTGTACTTTGGATCCAGTATCCTCTGGTAGGAGTATTTTACATCTTCTGCACAGACTTCTCTGCCATTATGATACTTGACCCCTTTTCTCAAAACAAAGACCCAGGTCAGGTTATCACTTTCCAGATGCCAGCTTTTGGCTACTCCTGGTGATACCTCTCCGGAGGACCCTGTGGTCAGAAGCCCGGCATGGATGTTTGAAAGCACCTGGCTGCCGACAAAATCATAAGCATATAAAGTATCATAGGTCTTCACTTCATCCTGAAGAAATGTCCTGACGACAGATTTATATTCATCTCCGATATTATCCAGTAATTTTTCTGTAATGGTTTTCAGGTCTTTAAGAACCTCATACAAATTAGCCAGTGACGTCTTGGTATATTGTGTATTGGAAGAGGTTGTCTCCACAATGGACATAAGCTTCTCAAAGGTCGTACTCATTTCTTTTGTTGAATAGACCACACTCTCCAGGTTGTGAGTCTGTGTTGAAATTGAAGTTGTTATCTCATCCGTAATAGCATTATTTGTGCTTATGGCATTGATAATACTGTTGAAGGACTCCATCGTATTATCGGTGATCTTCGTACCTTCCTTCACCTTACTGATTGTGATTCCGATTGATTCTATCGTCTTGGCAATATTATCATTTATCTCATTTATAGTCTGCTTGATATATTCAATCGATTCAACACTGTGCAGAGCCAGCTTTTTTACTTCCTGGGCAACAACCGAGAATCCTTTTCCTGCATCTCCCGCTCTTGCTGCTTCAATAGCGGCATTAAGTGATAAGAGGTTGGTATTATCCGCTATATCCCTTACCACCTTCAACATGTCGTTTATATTGGCGGCCTTTGAGCTTAATGTATTGATGACCTCCTTTGTACCCTCAACGGAATCTTCTATTTCCTTCATTGCTTCCCTGGAGCTTTCTACTGCTCCGCTGCCCTGCCTCGCAGTATTCATTGTATGATCGGATACCTGCTTCAAATTTTCTATACCTGCAAAAACTTCCTCCGCCAATGCCGAATAATTGCTGATCTCATCAACAACCTTGCCGACAGAATTCATCTGAAGCTCCACATATTTTTCTATATCGGTGATAGTATCCGTAAGTAACCCTGATACATATCCTGCTTCCTCAACCTTATTACTCAGCTTATTGATTATACGTTCCTGATTGTGTTTCAGCAGTTCAGTATCCAGTTCCCGTGTGTTGTTTTTCCTGTCAATTATAGATAATTTACCTTCCGGTGTCACTTCCGAAGTCGTTTTTTTACTTTTCAACAAGTTAAACATAATACCCTCCTCAGATATATAATAGTTATCCGTACGTATATATCTATGATTTATGGATATAAACCATTGAACTACTATGGGAGGTTTAAGTACTTTACACCGATGTCATCAGTTAGCAAGCTCATGAATAGCTGCAGCAATGATTTGTACATTTTTTATAAGGTTTTCAATACTCATATGTTCATTTGCCTGATGGCAAAGATCAGGCTCACCTTCAAAAAGCGGCCCGAAGGCGACTATGTTTTTCAAGGCCTTCGCATAAGTGCCGCCGCTGTATGAAATAAGTCTGGCTTCTTTACCTGTCTTTTCTGTATATACCTTCTGAAGTTTTTTGATAAAATCTGTTTCAGGACTTACAAATAAGCATTTTTTGTGTACTATATCAATACTTTCAAATCCCTGCGACTCCATCAAAGCAAAAAATTTATCGGAAAAATCCTCATATCGTTTTGTAACGGGATATCTCAGGTTCATTCTTAAATCTATGGCGTCACCGCTGCCTGATATAGTGCCTGTATTAACAGTCAGCTTACCAGACACTTCATCCTGCATGCCTATTCCCAGCAGCTCCCCGTTAACAGTGAAACCGATATATTTATTGTAAAATTCTACAAACTCTTCCAATTTCCCTTTTAATTCAAAGTTCTTCAGGAATCCCATCAATACAGAGATTGCATTTACTCCTTCCTCGGGGGTGCCGCCATGTGCCGTTTTCCCATGAGCAGCCACCAATAATTTATCCTGCCCGGAAATCTCTATATCTCCGTATTCTTTAGCAGCCTTTTCTAGCTTATCCTTATCAAGCCTTCCTGTTTCAAATGCTGCTTCTGCATAATCAGGAACCGAATTTACAGCTGTTCCGCCTTTTATCCACAACAGTCCCGATTCAGCTTTCCCGGATAGCGCTTTTCTGAATGTACAATTGACAATGCCCTTTTCTCCATTGATTATCGGATAGCTGGCATCCGGAGTAAAACCTGCCACAGGGGTCTCATCATTCTCTGCATAGTATTTGGCGCATTTACTCCCGTTCTCCTCATTTGTGCCGAAGATTATCCTTACCCTTCTCTTCAGCTGTATACCAGAATCCTTTATCGCTTTCAAAGCGTATAGCGCCCCTATGGTAGCACCCTTATCGTCAAGTACTCCCCTGCCGTATATTTTTCCGTCATGAATTTCTGCAGCGTAAGGCGGATATATCCAGCCTCCCCCTTCAGGGACAACATCAATATGACCCAATACGGCTATCATTTCCTCTCCAGTTCCATATTCCGCATATCCTATCATATTGTCCATATTAACTGTTCTGAAGCCCAGACTGCCGGCCAGACCCAGAGTGTACTGCAGCGCCGAATGAACACCCTGCCCAAAAGGCATACCTGGCTGCGGAGCTTCCATGACACTCCTGATCCTTACACACTCTCTGACTTTTTCAATGATCTCATCCTTTAGTTCGAGAACTTTTCCATCTAACATCACTATTACCTCCAATTCTTCCTCTAAAATGAAAAAACTCAGCAAATGACAAAAATCACTTACTGAGCTTTGATTACGATAATGTTCTGAGACATCCAGTAAATCAAGCAGTAATTGCTATATTATTGCTATTCAGTTTACTTTTTCATTATACATTATTCAAAATATTTAGTCAACAATGCTTGTTAAAGTTGCCCAATTCACATATCTCATTGTATTATTCAACTTTTTATGATATTTTAGTTTTGAAATAAAAATATTTTCTAAGGAGGAAGAATATGAACTACTCCGAAAACACCATTTACATTATTGGAAACTCAAAATCTCAGCAGCACAATCCCATAACCCAGCTTTACGGCCAATTCATGATTGGTTTCGTCATAGAAAGAGATACCGGCTGTATCGTTGAGGTCGGATGCAACGCTATAATTCCTGTCACCGATAGGTTTATTAAAGACTTATTCATAGGTGAGAACATCAAATCGACTTACGATTCCGTATGGGCCAAAATTACCGACCGCTATCTCGGTTCTTCCCAGAAAGCCATCCTGGTAGCATTTAAAGATGCCCAGAAGAAATACCTTGATCACTTAAGCGGCAAACCCCTTGAATTATAATAGTTGAAGCCGGACTTGCCACTCAAATCCATCCAACATTGCCTCTGTTGAGATAATCCTCATATGATTAACAAGCTCAAAGCTAATCAATGTTTTTTACTCCAGTAGTAAAAGAATACTTGATTAATTTATTGTAAAAACTATACTAAATAAATTTTTCAGGAGGTAATATTGTGGACAAAAGACGAGCAAGTGATATAGCTTCTTCACCTGTTATGGCCAGTGTGACCTATAATGGGACCCCGGTTTATATTGAAAATGTGAATGAGAAAAGCGGAACTGCCAATATCCATCCCCTTAATCAGCCGAAGAACAGTCAGGAGGTACCTTTGACCAGCCTTGTAGAGCATTAAGTATAATAAAAAAGTGTCAGATCATATTATCCGTTATGGATGCAGCTATGGTATCTGACACTTTTCTCATCTTGACCCTTTTCTTAATCAATAATTTGCAGAAGCCTCCCTTTGATCCACTAAGTACATAAGGGTTGTTAATAAAAAGCTATATGCTATATAATAAATATGAAAAACTTATGTTTTCTAAGAATTATTCTATATGGCCAACTTTACTGTTTTGGCAGAAGGGAGTTTTGAATGTCACATAAAAATGGGAATGAGTTTTTTATTATAAAGCAGGTAAATGGCCTGCTAAGCGGCGATATAGTATTACACCCTATTTACAGATCAGATGGGTTGATGCTTATAAAACAGTATAAGGTAATTTCTAATGATCTGGCTCAGAAGATCAAGTATCTGGTTCCCGGAGTGCTGCCGGTAATTGTGCTTTCTCCTGAATGCAATATAGAGACCTTCAATAATACTCATAGTTATAACAATACGGCTTTAATCAAAGAATTGAAAAAGATAAGGAAGGAGCATAGTGAATACATTCAGGTACCTTTAGAGATAAGCGCTTTCGTTGATGCAAGGATAAACATAAAAAATTCCATTATTGCTGCTGATGAAATTGAAAACACGGAAGATAATTATATAAGCTTTCTATGTAAGTCTCCTTTCTTCTCCACCTTTGAAAAAAGATTGGAATCTTCCCACCTGCAAACAAGAGCAAAGAAAATTAAAGAAATTCTGGCAGATACTATTTTGAAAAACAGGATAATGCTGGATAAATTGAATGAACTGAAAGAATATAAAGATATTGCATTATTGCACAGTATAAATACAACAAGTATTGCCCTTATGCTGGGCATTACCCTGGAGCTCCCGGAGGAGGAACTGATAGATCTTGCACTTGCAAACCTGCTTATAGACATTTCCATAACACAGATACCAAAGGAAGAGTTTGATTTACATCTTCAGAGTAAAAAACCAAACAGAGATTTTTATAATCTTCATTTGAATCAGTTGAGGATACTGTCTCAAGAACTGCCGTTAATCAGAAAGGAATCCATTATATATGGGGTATTGGACTCTTATGAAAGCTATGACGGCAGCGGGTATCCAAAAGGCAAGAAAAGATCTGAGATAAGTCTTTTCGGCAGGATAATTTCCATCGCTCAGGCTTATGATGAGATGGTCGGCGGATACTTTTACAATAACGGGCTGAAACCGATCCAGGCGCTGCAAAGTATCTGGGAAAACCGCGGCACCAGGTTCGATCCGGATATCATAAGAATTCTGATAGATCGTACCAATATTTTGAAATCAGGCCAGCACATAATATACAGCAGTATCTATCAAGGAATGATCATGGGTTTTACTGATTTTATAAATTCTCCGGTTTCCCCGATTATTAAGCTGGAAAATGGAAATATTGTTGATCTCTTAAGTCCCGGAACAAAATAAGCATGAATAGGGGCTGTGTATTCTGACAGAATGCACAGCCCCTATTCATGCCGGTATAAAATGCTAAAGAACTTTTTCCTTCAGCTCACGGCGCATTTTGCCTACCCAGTCCAGTTCATTCTGGCAGGAGGAAATGATATTCTCAAAAATCATATCCCATATATAGGTCTCTCTGGGTGTTCTATTGGGCACATGAGTACCCCTCTTTCTTTTTTCCTGCTGTAAAATGAGCTGTATTTTTATTTCCTCCTCATACTTGGACAATAAACTGTCAAGCTCCTCTTTACCAAGAGTATCAGCCCAGGCCAGCTGTATCAGGAAGGTCTTCTTGAATTCCGGTGCTTCGGGAGTGGATAATACCCACTGCCTCAGTTCAATCAGCCCCTTTTCCGTGATAGAGTATATTTTCTTGGAAGGAGAGCTTTCCTGGTGCTGGACTTCACTATCGACAAGCCCGTCATTGTGCAGTTGTATCAATGTCTTATAGATCTGGTTGTTGTTTCCTGACCAGTACATTATGGAGGATTCTTCAAAAATCTTCTTCAAATCGTAGCCTGTTGAGGGCTTCCAGCTCAGAAGCCCCAATATGGCACATTTAATATTCATTATATTCCCTTCTTTCTATTCATATCAAGACCGATAGGTCTTCCTTTATTATACCCGTGATTATTGACACATCTACTTTCCAGTCTTTCATAGTATTAATAATCACAACATTTATTCACTGCCTCCCACGCCCCAGAAGGAATATACGTTACGAAGCACTATTTTCACTCGATTATTTCAGTGACCGTTCCTGCACCTACCGTCCGTCCTCCTTCCCTGATGGCAAAGCGGAGTCCTTCCTCCACAGCTATAGGTGTTATAAGCTTTATCGTCATGTTTATATAATCACCGGGCATGCACATTTCAACACCCTCCGGCAATTCAATGACGCCGGTGACATCCGTTGTTGTAAAGAAGAACTGCGGCCTGTAATTATTGAAAAACTGTGTATGCCGTCCGCCTTCTTCCTTGGTCAGCACATAAACCTTACCGACGAACCGGGTATGAGGCTTGATGGATCCGGGTTTTGCCAGGACCTGGCCTCTTTGTATTTCATTCCTCTGTATCCCGCGCAGCAGAAGGCCTATATTATCTCCTGCCTGTGCTTGATCCATCAGCTTCTTGAACATTTCCACACCTGTTACCACTGTAGCTTTTGGTGTATCCATAAGGCCAATAATTTCCACCGGATCCTGAACCTTGACCACCCCTCTTTCTACTTTTCCGGTCGCTACCGTTCCCCTTCCTGTGATTGAGAAAACATCTTCAACATGCATAAGGAAAGGCTTGTCGATATTCCTTTCAGGCACCGGTATATAGCTGTCCACAGCAGCCATAAGCTCATGGATGGATTTGCAGTAATCACAGTCTTCCCTGCCGCAGCCGCACTCCAGTGCTTTAAGTGCCGAGCCCGGTATAATTGGTGTTGTCTCTCCGGGATACTCGTATTCGCTGAGCAGATCCCTTATTTCCATTTCCACCAGCTCAATAAGCTCCGGATCGTCAACCATATCCACTTTGTTTAGAAAAACTATGATATATGGTACACCCATCTGCCCGGCCAGAAGAATGTGCTCCCGTGTCTGCGGCATGGGGCCGTCGGCAGCGGACACCACCAATATTGCACCATCCATTTGAGCTGCGCCGGTAATCATGTTCTTGACATAATCCGCATGGCCCGGACAATCGATATGTGCATAATGCCTGTTCCTTGTCTCATACTCCACATGGGCGGTATTGATAGTTATGCCTCTCTCTTTTTCCTCCGGCGCTTTGTCTATTTCATCGTATTTTGTAGCGGTTGCACCGCCGAATTTTGACAGTACAACTGTTATGGCAGCAGTCAATGTGGTCTTGCCGTGATCCACATGCCCAATAGTGCCAATATTCACATGGGGCTTTGTTCTTTCAAATTTTACCTTAGCCATATAAATGACTCCTTTCTTGATCTGCGCAGGTATATACACCTTGCAACTTATTATATGTATAACATATGTTAATAATAACATATGTTATACATATCTGTCAAAGTATTTTTTGAGAATTTTTATAGATAAGCATAAAAATGGAAAAACCATGCAGTTCATGCATGGTGGAGCACAGCTCTTTATTTCAGCATTCTCAGGCTTCCTGTCAGCTTGTTGACCTTTTTTTTCGGGCCATAAATGCATAAACCCAGGTAGTTGACCCGGTCTTTGGCTGTAGAAGCCAGCTTCCTTTCATAATCCTCGTAGCTGAGAGATTTCTGGGCTACCTCGCTAAAGCCTATTATCACAAGCTCCTGATCGCCCTTTTCCAGTATTTCATCATACTTATCCCTTAATTCCTCTTTTGTCATAGCCAAAATTGGTATGGGTATATTTACAATTCCTTCATGCTGCCTGCCATCCCGGTCTATGAGGCTTTTACCGGTCAGCCCCTCTATCCTGGCGGCAAGGCTCACACCTAAAACTGCTGCAGTGTTTGCAATGATTCCGACAGGTAAATCCATATCTATTACAATAACACATTTCATGATAACACCTCCTCCTGTGAAAGAATTATAAAGGTATCATCGTGGATTTTATTGTACGATATTGACCCTGATCAGTGAGTTGCTTTATAGTATTGCAGCGGTGTCACTCCATAAGCTTTTTTGAATTCCCTGCTAAAATGCGCCTGATCATAAAAGCCTGCCTTCAGTGCAATATCTGCAATATTGTCGCAGCTTCTGAGCAGATGCTTGCCATAATTTATTTTTAGCTGTAACTGATATGCATTTGGTGTTGCATTGAACTTCCTTTTAAAGCTTCGTATCAGAACAAATTTATTAATATTGAATTCCCTTTCCATATCACAGAGCTGTATCACTTCAAGAAATCGTCCTCCGATATATTCTTTTATTGCTTCCATTTTCTTATCGTTTTCCAGCTTTATGTCCATATCGCAGGCATCAAAAATTTCCACAAGAGTGCAGATAAGCTCTATCTCCTTATTATAACTGCTTTCATTACTCTTCAGGAACTCTGCAAGCTTTTTAATTTTGAAGAACTCCATGTCACCGAGTCTCTTTATTCCTATTGAATGCTTTGCATCCATACCGTCCAGTATTTCTTTGCAAAACTTACCATCTATATATATCATTGTAAATTTCCAGTTCATAATATCTACAGGCTGGCATTTATGGCTGACAAAAGGGTATATGATCACAGCCTCATGCTCATACATATAATAATCCCTGCCATTGATGTTCAGGCAGGTTGAACCCTTTTCAATGTATCCTACAGATAATTCCTCATGAAGATGATCCCTGTACGAATGCAGATCATTGGAACAGGTTTTTACTTCTATCATATTGAATGCTTCTGACCTATAATACTCTATCCCTTTCATATATAACACCCCGTGAAGGATATATAAATTATCTTTATATTATCAATCAATGAATTATTTTACAATATTGCCTGTTTATGAAGACAAAAAAAGAAGATATAAATGCCGGGTATAAAGGCTATCAGGTTACAGTATTGAGTAACTCTGATAGCCTGAATGCCCGGCATTAATATATTATAGCCTTTCTTACACAGTCACTGGAGCATAGGAAGAGCATCGCCGCATAAAATGTATCGAATTCCAGCACATCCCCCACCTTAATGTCCCCTGCATGATCTTCTATATCAAGTATCAGATGGTCACTGCTGCTTCCTATTATTTCTACACCCTCAAGTCTTGGCTTAAGCTTTGTCATATCACCTACGTCTTTGTTCCCTACTGCAAGAATAGCTCTTTTCCGCATTCCCCTGTCTGTATATACAGGCCTGTTGCCAAAGGCATCAACGAATATTTCTCCTATAGGGAAGCTTGGCTTCTTCTTTACCTCCACAACCTGTGCCTTCAATACCATTGGATCCCTGTAAATTCCCGGCATCTCAATATCCCACAAGTACGGGAAGTCCTTTGCCGTAATGATTGCCTCCCCGATCCTCAAGTGATTTATACGTTCCGGCATCTTTCCGCTTACAAGAAGTGACAGTGATGTACTTGCTCCCCCTGATATTATTTCAAGTCTTCTTCCGATTTCTCTTTCAATTGCCCCTGCCAGTTCACACAAGTCCCCGAGGTTTTTCTCCGAAGGCTTGATGGAACCATAGCAGCCCAGATTGGTGCCGATTCCCATCAGCTTAACATTTTCCATTTTTTCAACCGCTCTTGCAGTTTCAATTACTTCTTCCCTGTCGTAGTAACCTTCTCTCAGGTCCCCCATATCAACCATCAGTATGATCCCATGGATTTTTCCCTGTCTCCCTGCTTCTTCGTTAATAAGTCTTATTGTCTCAAGCTCCGAATTCAGGCTTGAATCAGCATATTCCACAAGCTCGGGTATCTCATCCTGCATCGGTATTCTTATGAGCATCAGCAGAGCATTGATATTGCTCGAACGGAGTCGTATTATTTCTTTCATCCTGGAATCACCCAGGGTTTTAAAACCCGCTTCCACAAATAACTCCGCCACCTGAGGTATTGCGCTGAAGCCCTTTACAACTCCTGCAGGCTCAATCCCGCTGGATTTACATAGTTCATATATCCTGCGGGCATTGCTTTTCAATTTTGGAGCTGAAATTTCATATACGGGATATTTTCCCTCATAGTTATTCATGATCATCACCCCTTATATTAATATTCGATCTTCCTGCTTCTACAAGGTCTTTACTGCCGATCAGGAAAAAGCCCTGAACAAAGATAAAGAAGCCGGTTCCAACCAACAGCAGCTCTATTCTGATCATATCGGCTATTGGCCCGAATACCAGCATTCCCAGGGGCATCATTGAGCTCGAGATCATACCCAGCACACCAAACACCCTCCCCATAAAGTCCGGTTCAACTTTTTCCTGCAGCAGAACGGTTGAAGGTGTATTGAACAACGGCATCGAGACTCCGGTTATACCCATTATGAACAGATATATCCAGAATACAGGCACTATACCAAGGGCAAAGGTACATAGGCCAACGATGAAGCTTGACAGTGCCATCGTATGGATCCTGTTACTGAAGCCTCCCCAGGATGCAATAATAATCCCTCCAAGTATCATCCCAAGAGAAAAGGTGATTTCTACTGCTGTCAGCCGCCATACATCCTCCCCGAAGCTTCTTGTGACCTGAAGGGGGGTCAGGAAAGCAACAGGTGACACCAGAAAGAAGAAAAAGGCACAAAATATAAAGAACTTTTTCACATATGTATGATTCGCGATATAAAGGATACCTTCATGCATATCCTTGAAATAGCTGATCTTCTTTGCTTCCTGCGCTTTGGCATGTGCCGGCACCTTCAAGAAAAAAAGCAGTGTAAAAACCGCAACAGCAGCTGTAACCACATCAATCATAAAGATGTTTTCGATGCTTACCATTGTTAGAAGAACACCGCTGATCATTGGGGAGACCACCATAATTGCAGCCTGAATGCTGCCGTTGATACCTCCGATCCTTGTAAGCTGATCCTCCGGTACTATCTGGGGAATAAAAGCTCCCACAGCCGGAGTCTGTATACCGGTGCCTATTGCCCTGAAAGCAGACATAAGAAAAAGCAGTCCGATGGAATCATAGCCTAATGAGAATAATATGGCCATCAGTAGTGTCGTCACTGCAATAAATGTATCAGACAATACAATGAGCATCTTCCGGTCAAAACGGTCCGCCCAGACCCCTGCAAAGGGTGATAGAAAAAATGTCGGCAGGAAACCACAAATAATGAATATGGTCATCATGGAACCCGACTTGGTATTAAGAGTAATATACCACATTATTGCATACTGAACCAGGGAAGAGCCCAAAAGTGATATGGTCTGGCTGGTTATAAACAGTATAATGTCTTTTTCCCATTTGTTTCTCATATTATGAAGCAACACTCCCAACGTAAAATAACTTGAATTCAATGTCTATTATAACATCTTGATAATAAAAAGTATGTACTGAACAAATACCTTTCGTGTATTTTCATTGACACTATTACAATGTATCTTTTTATATTATAATTATACAAATGGCACTAATATTTGTTTCAGTGAGTTTGGAGGTTTTACATATGAAAAAAGGTTTGATGGAAAGCTGTCCTGAAAATGTTGAATGCTCTATAGAAAAGGCTTTGGCCGTGCTTGAAGGCAAATGGACATTCCTGATTCTAAGGGATTTGTTTGAGGGTACCAAAAGATTCGGGGAGCTAAGAAAGTCATTGCATGGTATCAGCCCCAAGACATTGACGGAACGCCTGAAAATGCTTGAGATGAACGGTATCCTTGAAAGAACTGTATATCCGACCATCCCACCGGCTGTCGAATATACCCTTACAGAAAAGGGAGAGAGCCTAAAGCCTATCATCATACAAATGAAGCTCTGGGGGGCTAAATGGGGATAAAAAAAACTCCGTTTTTGAGTTAAATCTGAAAACGGAGTTTTTAAATATATAATCCATACAACCTCTGAAACAAACAGGTAAAAAGTGGTCATATGGCTGTTTTACCCTGCTGGAAAATATTATAGTGTAATCAGTTCATATTCCATAGTACCCAGCCCTATCTCTTCACCATGCTTAAGGCCTGTTTCCCAATGAGTATCACTGTGGATATGACAGAATTTGTCTTCTCCCTCATGGTAATGCTTATCCTCAAGAATAGAGCCATTTACCATCTGTGCGGCATTTACCATATCCACACAGGCTTTGTCCAGTGCAACAGGATCAAAGGATGCTGCGATGCCTATATCGGGCACTATGGCCAGATCATTGGTGTCCCAGCAATCGCAATAAGGTGATACATTCATTATGAAGTTTATATGGAATGCAGGTTTTCCATTGATCACTGCATAGGCATATTCTGAAATTTTCTCATTGGCGGTATCAGCCGCTTCATTCCATTTGACTATGGCTGCATCATATCTGCATACTGCAACACACTGCCCACATCCGACACATAATTCGAAATCGATGTCCGCCTTTTTATTATTATCAAGCTTTATAGCCTTCTGGGCACAGCTTTTAATGCATTGTCCGCATGCAACACACTTTTCCTTTTTGATTAAAGGCTTTGAAGCAGAATGCATCTCAAGCTTACCACCCCTGGAGCCCGATCCCATACCGAGATTCTTGATCGCTCCTCCGAATCCTGTCATTTCATGACCCTTGAAATGATTCATTGAAACGATTATATCCGCATCAGCTATTGCAGTACCTATTTTAGCAGTCCTGCAGTGCTTCTGGTTTATCTCTATCTCCCTATAATCTGTTCCCTTCAAACCATCGGCTATTATTACATTACAGCCCGTTGCTATACAATTGAAGCCGTTTTCCATTGCCGACTGCAAATGATCTATGGCATTGGATCTCCTTCCTGTGTATAGAGTGTTTGAGTCTGTTAAAAACGGCATCCCGCCGAGTTCCTTGATGATTCTTACTATTACAGTTGCATAATTAGGTCTTAAGTATGCCAGGTTCCCTGGCTCTCCCAGATGGATTTTTATTGCTGTAAACCTATCTTTAAAATCAATATTTTCAATGCCGGCTTTTCTTACAACCTTTTCAAGCTTATCCAGTATTCCCATTCCAGGCTTGGTTCTCATATTAGTGAAAAAGACCTTCGATTTCTCCATTATTCCTGTCCTCCCTCTATACTTATTACATATGTACTCCATATGCGATAAGAACTTCAGGTTTTATTCTATCATGAACAATGACTTTTTGAAAGTAGTTACATTATCGTCATATAGTTTCAGAATGGAAACTAATGTGGATTAAATCCATACCCCATACGGAAAAGCATTTATTATAGGACTAGCCCTTAAGCCAGTCCATATTGGTTTTATGATATTCCGCGAATTCTTCAGATTCTATTTCAATAATCTCTCCGGCAAAAACCCGCTTCACATAATCCAGATTATGCAGGGCTAATGACTTACCCTCGCAACCCGTATGTCCGCCTAGAATTATACTTGCATCGGTATCCAGATAATCCTGCAATGTATTTATGTACCGGTTGAGATCTCTTGACATGAGAAAGGGTATCGGCCGCTCCAGATTATCTCCTGCGAACAGGACCTTATCCTGCATATCCAGTACGGATATTGAATCGTCTGTATGCCCGGGGGTATGATATACAAGGATGTTATCTTCTTCAAAAAAGATCCGGTCTGTGAAAGTCAGATTAGGATATGTCAATACCACCTCTCCCTTCTGGTGTTTTGCATATTTCTCAAGCTTCTCAAGTCCATCCTGCAGCATATATTCCCTGCATTTTTCATGGGCTATGATAAAAGTCGATGAATACTGGCTGTTACCCCATACATGATCCCAGTGGCTGTGACTGTTTATAACAATGACCGGCTTGTTTCCGAAGACCTCTTCAATATATTTGTTAACCTGCTTCATTATATCCGGTCCCAGATAGGTATCAATTATGTAGATGTTCTGTTTTCCATGAATAGCATATACATTTGTCGCCAGACCCAAGTCATAAAAAGTGAAAAGAGTACCCCTGCCTCCGATTCTTTTTATCTCCATATTTGCCTCCTTTTTATATGCCTGTCCAACTGATAAGATATTAATTCAATACTATCAGTATGCTTCGTAAAATTCAACAGCATATAAGCTCTTGCTTTGTATTATACTGTTTCAGCCCCGCAAATGGCACTGCCGGCAATATACCATTTGCCGGCAGTGCACTTGTGCTGCTGATACAGCAGAAAAGAAGCTTGAGGATTAGTTTATAGGAATATATATATCAATTTCAAAACCTGCCCTTGTCGTTCTCTCATCATATACCTCGAAGTTTGCTGATGGTGCCTGCTTATACCCGGAGCCCGGCAGCCAATGTACAAAGAAATAGTCCCATGCTTCTCCGATTTTCTCCTGAATCAGCCTGCTGTCGTCTCCCTTGATGGTCAAAACTGCATAAGTAGCTTCAGGTATTGTTTTCTTCACCATATTCCTGCGGACATTATCAAAACTGCTGACCTCGAAGCCTATTACATATGAGAAGCTCCCATCCTCGTCATGCTCCATGCTCATGCCCAGCTCCGTGACCGGGTCGATCTTGTCAGGTATTGCATCTCTCAGCTTCTGCCCCAGATACATGCTCCAGAATTCTGAAATTTCCCCTGCATGCTTGTTGTCGATCCAGGAAGTGCGAAGCTCATAGCCTATAACTTTAAACTGCTCCTTTTTGACTATCCTTATATTAAGTCCTTCCTTCTTATTTAATGTATCTAAACTCATAATATCAATCCTTTCAAAAACCTTTATGTTTTTCTTGTTACTTTTTTTAAACATCAGCGGTGGAATCCCATATGCTTTTGAGAAAGCCCTGCTGAAAGCTTCTGCTGATTCATACTGATACTTAAAAGCAATATCTATCACCTTGCTTTTATCATACAGCAAATCCTTAGCAGCACATGACAGTCTCCTTTTTCTGATGTACTCCTTGACCGACTCCCCTGTGACCGCCTGGAATATCCTGTGGAAGTGATATAAAGAGAAGCAGGATCTTTCGGCAATTTCCTTCAATGTGATGTCAACATCTATATTTTCCTCGATAAAATCGATCGA
The DNA here is from genome assembly GCA_035627615.1 of Clostridia bacterium. Taxonomy (GTDB): domain Bacteria; phylum Bacillota; class Clostridia; order Lutisporales; family Lutisporaceae; genus BRH-c25. The sequence goes on along the minus strand of DASPLL010000025.1, from coordinate 78,690 downwards.
TCTTTGAATGCTTTCGTAATATCTCATATCCGGCTCCTTAACTACAAATCTAGATTTACTTTAATTATATCAGCTAAAGAAAAGATTTCCTGATATTTTGTGCTCTTTTTCATCCTGCTTTCCATTTTTTATGCGGTTATGTTTACAAATACAAAGGCAGTCTCTCATTTGTGGCAAGTGGAAAAGGATCAGAAAATATTATATACTAAAAATACTACCAAATTACTCCTCCGGGAGTATGGTCTTTGATCAGGCTGCGGATTATTATGTGGGTATATAGGCAGCAGCATACTCTGCCGAAACTAAGGAGGTATCTAATATGTATTTTGTTGGTTTGGTTGTTTTTATCGCTTTTCTGGTTTGTTCCACTATGTTTTCAGGTACACCTGCTTCATTCGTTGATCTGCCCAGCATAATAGTCATCATGACCTTCAGCATTCCAATGCTTATGGCATCCGGACTGCTTACTGATTTTATCAGAGGCTTCAAAGTCATGGGACAAAAAGTCAATACCTGGTCACTGCTGGAGCTTAAAAAAACAGAGGTTGCTCTAAGGCTCATGACAAAACTGATTCTTCTATCGGGTTCCTTAGGCAGCTTGATCGGTGTTGTCTCCATAATGTCCAATCTCAGTGATGTAAGCAAAATAGGGCCTAATTTAGCCATAGCTTTACTTACACTTCTATATTCGATACTTTTCATTTTCATACTTCTACCGGTGCAAGCCAAAGTAAAGGCAATAATACTGACTATGGACAAGGAATGCTGACATGAAGAAACAACTGACCAAAGCAGCTGGGCTGCTATGTTATCTGATAATCATCAGCCTGCTGTTTGATTTTAACTGGATACTGCTGGTCAAACCCAAGCCGCTGCTTTCTGTCATTCTTGGGATGGCTGTTCTGACTGCTTCTCAGTATAGAAGAGAGTATACAAAAGAGGACCTTTATACTGCCCTGAGATGGAACCTCTTATTCGCCAGCTTTCTGACAACACTTATTTCAATACTCTCCCTGGTATCCTCCGGAGATTTGGCCGGTATTGCCGGCTGGCAGTTTATCGGATCCCTTTTGCCCATGCTCTATGGCAGCATAATATATCTGATACTCAGCATAGTGTTTAATGATTCTGTAGAAGCTGGAAAGAGAAAGCAAGCTGACAAATCCATAGGAAAATTGCAGGATCTGACAGCCGCCTATATTGCAGAGCAGGTTTTCAGAGAATTTGAGCTTACCAACAGGGAGTGCCATGTGGCTCTGAAGCTGCTTGAGAATATGTCCAACAAGGAAATTGCAGCACAGCTCTATATAAGCGAAGCAACGGTGAAAAAGCATATACAGAATATCTACCAGAAGTTCGAAGCAGCTGACAGGAACAGTTTCAGGGAAATTTACCTTGAAAATGCACAGAAACAGTTATAGTCAATACTGATTAATACCCAAAAAAAATAATGGAGCATATCTCCATTATTTTTATATTATTAAATATTTGCACTCTTTTCAAACCATTTTTTCAAGTCGGCATATAAATCAACATAAAGAGGATATATGCCCTTATATTTCTCCACATTTTCAGGAATAGGCCTAATCCTGTTGATAACCTTGATCATAGCCCTGCAGCCTTCATCAACGGTTGCATACCTTTTTGCACCGACAGCTGCCAGAATTGCCGCTCCCAGCGCTCCCCCCTGATTAGTGTTGATCTCCTGTATCTCAACAGAAAATACATCTGCCAGAATCTGCTTCCATAAACCACTCCTGGCACCGCCGCCAATAACACGTACCTGCTTTATAGGAACATCAAGCTCTTCCAATATTTTAAGCGAATCATACAATCCGAAGGTAACACCCTCCAGAACTGCTCTCGTCATACTGCCCCTTGCTGTCGTCGCTGTCATACCGACAAAGCAGCCTTTAGCATCGGGGTCGGAGTAAGGGGTTCTTTCTCCCATAAGATAAGGCAGGAAAACAAGCTTGTTACAACCGGGCTCGGCCTTTGCCGCTTCTTCCAGCAAAGCATCGAAGCCGATACTGGGATGTACCGACTCTGCCCACCATTTCAGGCAATTCGCTGCGGACAGCATAACACCCATTGAATGGTATTTTCCATTGGCATGACAGAAGGCATGTAATCTATTCTTACTATCGACAGCATATAATTTATGTGCTGCAAAAACAACACCGGAGGTACCCAGGTTTACGGAAACTATTCCGTCTTCAACAGTTCCGGTTCCTATTGCACCAGCTGCCTGGTCACCTGCTCCCCCGACGACAAGGATCTCTCCCTCAAGGCCCAGTTCCGCCTTTACCTGCTCAGTTACGACCCCTGTCACCTCATAGGATTCGTACAATTCAGGCAGCTGCTCCTCCTTTATTTCCAGGAAATCCAACAGCTCCTGTGACCACCGCCTGTTTTTTACATCAAGCAGAAGCATCCCTGAAGCATCAGATACATCAGTAGCATAGTCACCTGTCAGCATGAAACGAATATAATCCTTGGGCAATAGAATATGCCTGACTTTACTGAAAACCTCCGGCAAATTCTTCTTTATCCATAGTATCTTGGGCGCGGTAAATCCGGTCAATGCTTTGTTCCCTGTGTATTGACTCAGTCCATCCTGTCCGAAAAAAGCCGTGATTTCATCACATTCTGACTGTGTCCGCTGATCACACCACAGGATTGCCGGCGTCAAGACCTCGTTTTGGGCTCCCAGGGCTACCAGGCCGTGCATTTGCCCGCTGAATCCGATTGCGCGCACCTGGTCACGGGGGATATCCAGTTTATGTATCAGTTCCTTTATGGCTATGACAGTTTGTTTCCACCAGTCGGTAGGATCCTGCTCAGCCCATTTGTCACGGGGAAAATATACCGGATATTCTCTGGTTGCTTCACCCACAATTTCACTATTGTCATTTGTAGCCAGAATCTTAACCGAAGAGGTTCCCAAATCTATTCCAAAATAATACATATCATCCCTCCATCCATATCTTTCTTAATCATAAGACGCTTCTTGCAAAATTAAACAGCTCTTCAAAGGGCAGCAGCGCTGCTCCGATCAATGGACCCTTATCCTCAAGCGCTGAGAAGACTACTTTTGTACCCTCGTATTCCACAAAGCTGCTTTTCATATGATTTGAGCGGTTTATAAGCTCCAGCATTTCTTTTTCGTACTTTCCCAGCTCTCCTCCTATAATCACATATTCCGGATTCAAAGCCAGAATAATGTTTTCTATGCCTATGAAAAGACAATCTATATACTTTTCAACAGCTTCCTGGACAGCCGGTGTATTGAAGCTCTCCTCGGAAAAAACCTGCTCCAGTGAAGCTGCCCTTGATCCAGTGAATTCGTGATAATATCTGAGCAGTGCTTTCTTTGAAGCCATGAGCTCCCAGCAGCCCGTCCGGCCGCAGTTGCAAGGGGTAGTCTCATCTGAGACCCTCATATGCCCGAATTCACCGGCCTTCTTCTTAGTACTCTTATATATATGTTGCTCAATAATTATGCCCGTGCCGACACCTTCCGTAATGGATACATAGACCACATTGCGCATGTTTGCAGTCTTTCCCATCTCCATTTCAGCATAAGCAGCCACATTTGCCTCATTCTCGATGAAAATCTTAAATTGCAGGCGGTTCTGAAATTCAATAAAATCAAAGTCCCTTACCTTAATGTTCGGAGCATTCTCCAGGATCAACCTATCCTCGTCAACCAGCCCGGGCAGTGAGATGCCTACCCCTGAGACCTTCTTCTTGTCAACATGATTGCGTGTCAGGAGGTTTTCAATTTCAAGCTCCAGACGATCCAATACCTCCAGGAAGGAATACTCCTTTTCATAAACAAAAGATACCTCGTCAATGATCGTATTATTCAAATTGATCAGTAATATCCCGACACTGTCTGGTGATACATTGACTCCCACTGAATATCGTGCGTTTTCCACAAATCTGAGAATCACCGGTTTTCTTCCACCTGTTGAGTCCCCAACACCAGCTTCCTCAACAAGACCTTCTTCCATCAACTGGTTTATGTTGGTAGTCACAGTTGGAATACTTAGTTTAAGAGCAGCCGCAATATCCTGTTTCGTTATCTCTCCATTCTGCTTGATGATTTTAATTATATTCGCTCTGTTCATTGCTTTGATTTGATCTTGACCTAGTGAATCCAGTTTGATCATGATATAACTCCTTCATATAACAAAAACATTACTTAACAAAGCCGGATGAATCTGATTAACATAAATATACTTCCTTCCTTAATCTTAGCATGATGAAAAGACAGATTCAAGCTTCCTATTAAATGTCTATTTCTATTTGTTGCCCTAAACCCTGAATATATACCTGTTGACTATATCCTCAAGCATCTCCTGTCGTCCGGACTGAAGTACAATATGGTCATGCTTGAGTGCATATTCCGCCAGTTCTTCGAAGTCTGTACCATTTTCTATGATTTTCTTGCCTATACCTTTTGTATAGCTCGCATAGCGGCTGGCGATAAAGCTCTCCAGCACCCCGTCGTTGAGAAGCTTATCAGCTGCCAGTAATCCCTTTGCAAAGGTGTCCATACCTGCAATATATGCAATAAATAAATCATCCGACTGGAAGGAGCCTCTTCTTACCTTCGCATCAAAATTTAACCCCCCTGGTGCTATTCCTCCGTTTTTCAGCACCTCATACATGCACATAGTTGTATCATAGACATTGGTGGGAAATTGGTCGGTATCCCATCCCAGTAGCATATCCCCCTGGTTTGCATCAATGCTGCCCAATACCCCGTTGATCCTGGCCATAAGCAGTTCATGCTGGAAGGTATGCCCAGCCAGTGTTGCGTGATTTGCTTCTATATTCAGTTTATAATCGTCGATGAGATCATACTTTCTTAAGAATCCTATAACAGTCATAGTATCAAAATCATATTGATGCTTTGTCGGCTCCTTTGGCTTTGGCTCAATCAGAAGCTGCCCTGTAAATCCTGTCTTTTTTGCGTAATCCCTTGCCATTCCAAGGAACCGTGCCAGGTTATCATTCTCCAGTGCAGCATCGGTGTTCAGAAGCGTTTCATAGCCCTCACGGCCGCCCCAGAAGACATAATTCTCTCCACCCAGACGATGTGTGATCTCAAGTGCCTTCTTCACCTGTGCAGCTGCAAATGCGAATACGTCCGCATAAGGAGAAGTGGCTGCCCCATGCATAAAGCGCCTGTGCTTAAATGCGTTGGTGGTGCCCCAGAGGCACTTTATTCCTGTTTCTTTCATTTTCTTTTCAATAAGCTCCGCAATAGCATCCAGGTTATCCAGCTTTTCCTTAAGCGAAGCTCCTTCAGGTGCAATATCAAAGTCATGGAAGCAGAAGTATTCGATACCCAGCTTGGTCATGAATTCAAAAGCGGCTTCTGCCCTTGCCCTGGATAATTCCATGTCCTCCAGCCCGTCATAGGCTCTTTCCATGGTAGCGTGGCCGAAAGGGTCTACCCCATCTCCCGTAAATGTATGCCAGTAGCTTACCGCAAATCTAAAATGCTCCTTCATTTTCTTCCCTGCAACAATACGATTGGCATCGTAATATTTAAAAGCCAGCGGATTCATTGAATCCGGCCCCTCAAATCTGATTTTGTCAATGCCTGCAAAGTATTCTTTCATATTCTTAACCCCCATTATGATTATTATTTCGATTTGGACTTTGACTTGGAATAGACGTCAAATGCCACGGCAATAAGCAGTACAAGTCCCTTTACGATCTTCTGCCAGAATACATTTATACCCATAATCGACATGCCGTTATTGAGAATACCTATAATAAAACCGCCAATAATAGCCCCAATAACCGTACCTATGCCTCCGGAAGCAGATGCACCGCCGATGAAGCAAGCAGCAATAGCATCCAGTTCAAAACCGTCTCCGGCAATTGGTGAAGCTGAATTCAAACGGCCTGCAAATACAATACCTGCCACGGCCGATAATAATCCCATATTGGTATATACCCAGAACATAACGCTTTTTGTTTTTACACCTGAAAGCTCGGCTGTTTTTGCATTGCCGCCCAAAGCATAGATGTGGCGGCCTGCTACTGTGCTGTTTGTAATAAACGAGTAAACTATTATCAGTACGGTCAGGATTATCATGATATATGGCAGCCCTTTTGCCCTTGCCAGCCATATTGCAAACACATTGATAACTACAAACAGGAAGGATACCTGCATGATAAAGCCTCTAAGGGTGGAAACCTGGAAATTGTATTTTATTTTGTTCTTTCTGTCGATATACTGGACTATAGCATAGATGACAGAGCATAGATGACAGAGCATATAAAACCAATCACTATGGTCGTTATATGCAGAGAACTGCTTCCTCCGCCGATAAAATCAGGAATCGATCCCGATGCAATAGTTATATAAAGATCCGGCAGCGCAATGGTTTCACCGTTCAATATCAAGTTATCGATTCCTCTGAATAGCAGCATACCGGCAAGAGTTACGATAAATGGAGGAATTTTAATATATGCTATCCAGTAACCCTGCCACATACCGGCAAGGGTTCCAAGAGCCAGTGACAGCAAAATAGATAACGGAACCGGCAGACCCATTTTAACACTGAACAGCGCAGATGTTGCTCCGATGAAGGCTATGATTGATCCGACAGAAAGGTCTATATTGCCTCCTGTTAATATACAAAGCAGCATTCCGATAGCAAGTATCAGAATGTAGCTGTTTTGCTGGATTAGGCGGTGTACATTGATCGGCTTTAAAAGGATTCCCTCTGTTAAAATTTGAAATAATACCGAAATAACAATCAGTGCTATAAGCATTGCATATTGCCGCATATTTCTCCTGATGATTATCTTTATATTTTCCATCATCTCCATCCTCCCTCTATTACACACTAACCGCTTCAGATTCTTCTCGGTCCGCACTCTGAATGATACAGCGCATTATGCTTTCCTGGCAAGCTTCCTCTACCGGCATTTCCCCAACCATTTCGCCCTCATTCATGATATATATCCTGTCACATACGCCCAGCAGTTCAGGCAATTCTGATGATATGAAAATGATACACTTGCCCTGATTGGCCAGTTCATTGATAATAGTGTGTATCTCATACTTTGCCCCTACGTCTATACCCCTTGTGGGTTCATCCAGAAAGAGAACATCAGGTTCCGAGAAAAGCCATTTTGCCACAACAACCTTCTGCTGGTTGCCCCCTGACAGATTCCCCGTAATATGATATATGTCCGAGGATTTGATCCTCAGCTTATCACGGAAGCTTTCGGCAATATGGATCTCTTCATTCATGTTGACAACCCCGTGCCTGCTGATCCTCCTCAAGTTCGACAGTGTGATATTTCTTCGGATCTCACCAATAAGAATCAAGCCGGCGTTTTTACGGTCCTCCGTCAGATAGGCAATACCTGTCCGGATCGCCTGGCTTACATTGCCTATGTGCAGTTCCCTGCCGTCTTTTATGATTTTTCCTTTGATATTCTTGCCGTAGGAATGCCCGAAGATGCTCATGGCAAGCTCGGTCCTCCCTGATCCCATCAGCCCGGCAATACCTACGATCTCACCCTTCCGGACATTAAAATTGACATTGTTGATCCTGACCCGGCTTTCGTCCAGTGGATCATGTACTATCCAATTCTTAACCTCAAAAGCAACCTCACCAATATTGGGAATTCTCCTGGGATAGCGGTCAAGCAGCTCCCTTCCGACCATTCCCTTTATAATGCGGTTTTCTGTTATTTCATCCTGCCCTTTAGTCAGAGTTTCAATTGTTGTGCCGTCACGAAGAACGGTAATCTCATCAGCTACCTTTGTGACTTCATTTAATTTATGTGAAATTATAATACACGTAATTCCCTGCTTCTGATTAAGCTCTTTTAAGAGCTCCAGCAGGTTGTCGGAATCTTCGTCATTCAAAGCCGCAGTGGGCTCATCAAGAATAAGGAGTCTCACATCCTTAGCAAGGGCCTTTGCAATTTCAACAAGCTGCTGCTGTCCAACCCCAATATCCTTTATCAGGGAATCATGGTCAATCTGCAATCCTACACGTCTCATAAGCTTTATAGCATTTTCGTGGGTATTATACCAGTTGATGATACCGTGTTTTTGCTGCTCATTGCCAAGAAATATGTTTTCAGCTACTGTCAGATATGGACTGAGCGCTAATTCCTGGTGGATTATCGCAATTCCTTTACTTTCACTCTCCTTGATACCTCTGAACTGGCATACCTTGCCGTCATAGACAATATCCCCGGTATATGTCCCAAAAGGGTATATGCCGCTCAATACATTCATAAGCGTTGACTTTCCTGCCCCGTTCTCTCCCACAACCGCATGAATCTGTCCCCTTTTAACCTTCAGATTCACGTTGTCCAGCGCTTTGACTCCAGGAAACTCTTTTGTTATATTGATCATTTCAAGAATATAATCAGACATATTACCTGCTCCTTTTTTCAAATTATATATGCTGTGATAGCAGAACCATCACAGCATATATACTGATTACAATTGACAAGTAAGCAACAGTAGTTCTTCAATTACTTCAGCTGATCTTCGGTATAGTATCCTGTATCAACCAATAATGCCTTATAGTTGTTCTTGTCTGCAAATACCGGTTCGCAGAGGAAGGATGGAACAACCTTAATATTGTTGTCATATGTCTTTGTATCGTTTACAGGAGCTTCTTTGCCTTCCATAATGGCAGTAACCATTTTAACAACCTGATCCGCCAGAGTTCTTGTATCTTTGAATATTGACATGGATTGTGACCCTTCAATCAACAGCTTGACATTTGTAATATCACAGTCCTGTCCTGTCAATACCGGGAACGGCTTGTCAGGTGTGCCATAGCCGGCAGCCTTTAATGAAGCGACGATACCCTGGGCCAGGCTGTCATTAGGTGACAATACTACATCCACTTTTTTGTCTGCATAATGAGCTGTCAGAAGGTTATCCATTCTGGCCTGAGCTCCTTCTGATTTCCAGCCCTGAATTGCGATCTGTTCCATCTTTACCTGTCCTGAGTTGATAACCAGCTTGCCGCTTTCTATATACGGCTTGAGAGCGTCCATCGCACCGTTATTGAAGAAGTATGCATTGTTATCATCCGGTGATCCGCCGAATACTTCCAGGTTAAACGGACCCTTACCGCTGTCCAGTCCAAGAGCTTTTACTATGTAATCGCCCTGGATCTTGCCGACAAGATAATTGTCAAAGGTTGCATAGTAATCAACATCCGGTGAATCCAATATCAGACGGTCGTATGCAATTATCTTGATGCCCTCTTTAGCTGCATCTGCCAGTACGCCTTTTAAAGCTGTGCCGTCGATGGAAGCGATAACGATAACCTTACAGCCTTTTGTAACCATGTTTTCAATCTGGGTGACCTGCTGTTCAACCTTGTTGTCTGCATACTCAAGTACGACCTCGTAACCGGCTGCCTCCAGCATCTTCTTCATGTTGTCGCCGTCCTGGTTCCAACGCTATAAGGACTTTGTGGGCATCGCCACACCGATAAGACTGGCTTCGTTAGCTTCAGCTGCAGCTGGAGCCGTGCTTGCAGGAGCACTCTCCTGCCTCGTACATCCGGCAGCAGAAAATAATGAAACTATAAGCACAAGTACCAATAATAATGATCCGAGTCTTTTCATTCAACAAACCCCCCTAGTTTTTTATTGAAATCGAGCCGTTGCATACATTAAGCCTTACAAGCCCTAATAACTCACTTTAAAGCTTGATCTGAATCATACACCACCCTTCATAAATTCCCATTAATGAGTTATTTTGTATATGCTTAATGTCCATTACATATATTATAAATTATGCCAGCAACTTTTTCAATCCGTTTTAATAAGCATTTTTAAACCGGGTTTAAAAAGTCTCTATTAATAACAATTCCATATGTCTGGTATTTGTCTCTATCAGGCATATGTTACATAGCTTTGCCTCCCAATGTTGTTACATTTCTTGACACAGTCCAATAAATTAATTAAACTGCAATTAGAAAATATCAGATCCAGCGATAAAGAGAATATTTATTCAGTAAGAATTCTTGCAGACAAATAGAAACAGGAGGTATACAGATGTACAGCTTTAAAAATGATTACAGTGAAGGAGCCCATCCAAGAATACTGGAGGCATTGGTGAAATCCAACCTGGAGCAGGATGAAGGCTATGGGGAGGACCGTTATTCAATCAGGGCAGTTGAACTGCTGAAGCAAAAAATAAAGCGAAGTGATATAGCTGTCCATTTTTTGTCCGGCGGAACACAGACAAATCTTATTACAATCTCTGCTTTCCTGAAGCCTTATGAAGCAGTCGTAGCGGCAAATACCGGCCATATCCTTGTCCATGAAGCTGGATCTGTTGAAGCCACAGGCCATAAGGTTATCTCCATTGAAGTAAATGACGGAAAGCTCAAACCTGAGCTTATAAAACCTGTTCTTGATTTTCACACCGATGAGCATATGGTAAAGCCGAGGCTTGTCTATATATCGAATCCTACAGAAATAGGTTCCATATATACGAAGACTGAGCTATACCAAATAAGCAGCTTCTGCCGTGAAAACAACCTGATTCTGTTTATCGACGGCGCAAGACTCGGTTCTGCTCTGTGCTCGGAGGCAAGCGGCTTTGAGCTGTCAGATCTGGGCCAATTATGTGACGCTTTTTATATAGGAGGGACAAAAAACGGGGCGCTGTTTGGTGAGGCACTGGTAATCTGCAATGACTCCCTTAAGGAGGGTTTCAGATTCCACATGAAGCAGAAGGGCGCGCTGCTGGCTAAAGGGAGGGTCCTTGGCATTCAATTTCTTGAGCTTTTTAAGGATGATCTGTACTTCGAGCTTGCAAAGCATGCAAACAAAATGGCTGAGCAGCTGAAAGAAGGTATCACCTCAATGGGTTACAAGTTTTTGACGAACTCACAGTCAAATCAGATTTTCCCTATCCTTCCGGACCGGGTCATCGGAGAACTAGAAAAGAAGTATTCTTTCTACATATGGTCGAAGGTCGACGAAAGCAGCTCCTCCATCCGCCTGGTAACCTCCTGGGCAACAAGAGAGGATGCAGTTTTTAACTTTATAGAGGATTTGAAAAAGCTTTAATGACGGTAAGCCTGACCCCATTGATTTTTTCTCCTATATAAGTTAGAATAAACTATATTTAAAAGAATAATCAACTCGTATAATCATGGAGATATGGTCCATAAGTTTCTACCGGGCTGCCGAAAATAGCCTGACTACGGGTAATCAGTTTAGATTTATGCTTAAGTACATAAGTAGAAGTATAATCTAGATTTTTTAGCCTGTAGAATTCTCTACAGCTTTTTTATTTCCGATATTTAGTGAGAAATGAGGGATACCGTGCAATTATTAAAGGAGAAGATCTTAAAAGAAGGTAAAGTATTAGGCGGCAATATATTAAAGGTCGATTGCTTTTTAAACCATCAGATTGATATTGAACTACTGAATGAGATAGGAAAAGAATTCAGAAAAAGATTTCAGGACAAAAATGTTACCAAAATACTGACTGTAGAAGCATCCGGTATTGCAATCGCAGTTATTGCTGCTCAATATTTCAATGTACCTGTTGTTTTCGCAAAAAAAACAGAATCCAAGAATTTGGATAAAGAAGTCTATGAAGGCAGTGTCTACTCATATACAAAGGCCAAGCATTATAAAATACGTGTTTCTAAAAAATACATTGATAAGGAAGATAACATCTTAATTATTGATGATTTCCTTGCTAACGGACAAGCAATATTAGGCTTGAAGGAAATTGTCGATGCTGCAGGAGCAAAGCTTATTGGAGCCGGAATCGTTATAGAAAAAGGCTTTCAGAATGGTGGAAGCTTGTTAAGAGAGTCCGGTATCAATGTCGAATCCCTGGCTATTATAGATTCTCTGGAGCAAAATGAAATAGTTGTTAGAAATTAGACAATGGAATAGTAGTAAAAACCGATGAATATGTTGATATTAAATGGAAAACTTTGTTTTCAACAATCCGACAAAAATCATTTTCGGCAGAGCTGCTGAAAATCAGGTCGGTACCGAAGCCGGTCATTACGGCAAAAAGGTTCTGCTCCATTACGGAGGAGGCAGTATAAAAAAGACAGGTCTCTGTGATAAGGTGACTGCTGCCCTTAAGGGAGCCGGTGTGGAATACATAGAACTTCCGGGAGTTAAGCCTAATCCTAGATTGAGCCTTGTATACCGGCGTCTTCAATCATTTCTTTTACCCTAAAGCTGCTACCAGCTTTCATAATGAACTATTTCCTCCAGGGCTTTGCGAGGCCGGCTTTTTGGGTCTTCATCTGCATAACCGACGGTAAGTATGCTAACCACATATTTATCGGTATTCACCCCGATTATCGGCCTGATATCCTTTTGAGCAAAATCCGAGACCCAGCAGGTACCAAGACCCATGTATCCGGCTGTAAGCACTATATGCTCTATGGCAATTGCAGTATCCCTTATTATCTGTTTGATCTCCACCTGTGAGCTGTTTTCATCTATTTCTATATACATATCCTCTTTTATTCTTGAACGTATATCTGCCACACAAGCAATAAAAACAGGAGCAGAGATCATCCACCTTTGATTATGGGCTGCTTCAGCAATTTTTTCTCTCAAAGGCTCCGACTTGATAACAATAAAATGCCAGGGTTGTGTATTGCTGCCGGAGGGTGCAATTCTCGCACTTTCCAGCAGTTTTATGATTTTTTCATCCTCTACCGGTTTGCTTGAATATTTACGTATACTCCTGCGGTTTATGATCTGTTCGATCATATTAACACTTCCTCCTTTTTTACCCCTGAACAATGTTTCTACCGGTATTATAGCCAGAATACATTTCAGGGTTATTGCGACGAGAACAATGAATCCACCCAATAATGCCGAAGGGCCGGGCAACTCACCCAGTATCAGGAATACCCAGACAGGATTGAGTATCGGTTCGATTACCGGAATAAGTACTGCCTCCAGTGCCGTTGCATGCTTTATGGCCGCGGAATACATAAAATACGGCAGCCCAAGCTGGAAAATTCCCAATATCACAAGAAAAAACCAACCGGAAGGACTGGGCATGGACTGACGTAAAAAAGGAAGTCCTACTATGGATGTAAGCAGATTTCCCAGTAGAACCGATTCCAGAGGTGAACCGTTTTTTTGCATCCTCATGAAAATGGTGAAAAATGCAAAGCTGATGCCGCTTAATATAGCGCATATATTCCCCCATAAGCCTTCGATGCTAAGATTATCAATAAAAAACAATCCCATGCCGCCCATGACGACAAGAATTGTTATCCAGTCGTACAATCTGGCTTTTTCCTTCAGGAACAGTGCCCCCAGAACCGCAACATATATAGGAGCTGTGGATTGCAGCAGTATTGCATTGGCTGCAGTTGTTGTTTTGTTGGCAGTAACAAAAAGTATTGCAGTAACTGTGCATGATATTGCCGCTCCAAGCTGTGGGACCGACCAGGTGAACTTCGGCTTCCTGATAAATATAAGCAGTATTACGGTAGTAATAGCGGCTCTTGCCCCTGCAATAGCCAATGGATTGGCATCCACAAGCTTTATCAGCAGTCCGCCAATGCTCCATAATGCCGCAGTCATGGCAAGGAGCAGCATTGCCCTGGATCTTTCCTTCGTTAAAGCTGCAGTACTCATGATTTGTTGCCTCACCTTCATAACTTATAAAAGTATTTTGTTATCGTTACATACAGTATAGCATATAAAAATATGTCGTTGTTGTAACTCAGTACACTATGCAGTACACTTGTAATATAATATATAGGATACTTGTCAATCAAGCTGAATTATGGGTAAGTGTACCGGGACAGTGAAGGGAGTTATTATGAAGTACAGTATCATAGTCGATTATATACGGAAAGAAATCGCGCAGGGGAATATAGCTTCAGGTGCCAAAATGCCCTCTATCAGAGAGTTGTGCAGCAGGTTCAATTGTACCAAGACCACTGCAGTCAGGGCTTATGATAAGCTGAAGGAGTTAGGGCTTATATATTCGGCACCGGGAAGCGGTTATTATCTGATCGAAGACTCACCTGAAAGGAAGCAAAGCAGTGCAGTGCTGGATTTCTCAGGCACATCCCTTGATCAGGCCACACTCCCTTATAATGAATTCCGACCTTGTGTAAATCAAGCCCTGGCTAAATACAATGAAAGCCTTTTTTCTTACAGTGACCCCCAGGGTCTGCCGTCACTTATCGAAGTACTGCGGAAGCAGCTGCAGAATCATCAGGTTTTTTCAGACACCCAAAGGATTTTCATAACGACAGGCTCCCAGCAGGCACTGAATATTTTAGTCAGGATGCCCTTTCCGAACCAGAAGAACAATGTAGTCATTGAACAGCCGACCTATCATGGAATGATTCAATGCCTCAAGCAGAATAATACCCCGGCTTTTGGAGTCAGCAGCGCTTTTAGAGGCCTGGATTTTGAAAGCCTTGAAAGAAGCTTCCGGAATGATAAAATAAAATTCTTCTATACCATCCCGCGATTCAACAATCCTCTGGGCTTAAGTTATACAAACGATGATAAAAAGAAGATACTTGCCCTTGCAGAAAAGTACAATGTATATATTGTGGAGGACGACTATCTTGGCGACCTGGAAAGTGATGCAAAACTAACCCCTGTATTCTCCTTTGATAAATCCGACAGGGTGGTATATATAAAGACCTTTTCAAAAGTACTGCTCCCAGGCCTGCGTGTTGCTGTGGTCGTACTGCCGAAGCTTCTTATCAACACCTTCAGAGAATATAAGTACTGGGCTGATATAAACACTCCTCTGATATCGCAAGGTGCACTGGAAATATATATCAAAAGCGGTCTGTACAATTTACATATTGACAGGATAAAAGAAATGTACTCAGAAAGAATGGTTTATCTGAAAGAGCTTGTTGAAAATTCTGCTTCCCCGTCAATCAGGTGGCATATACCTGCAAAGGGATGCTTCTATGCCGGACTGGAAATATTGAACGGCAGCACAGAAAAGGCTGTGGTAGCAGGCTTGTCGCACAAGGGCTTGCTTTTGCCCAATGCTGAGAGCAGTTATTTAAAGGAGTTCTATAATGATAAAATTTTAAGATTAAGTGTTGCACATACCGATATCAGTGAAATAGAATCCGGTATTCCCATGATCATAAATGAAATTGAAAGCAGTATGATGAATAATAGAAACAGCATCATGCTGTAAAGAAATGAGAAAAACATTAAAATACTATAATTACTTAATATTATTATAAAGGAGCGGACTCGGTTGATAATCAAAGCAAAACAAATTTCAGTTATTCGGGATTCAAAGTATATTTTAAAAGATGTGGATTGGTCGGTGAAAGACGGCGAGCATTGGGCGATACTGGGATTGAACGGTTCCGGCAAAACCTCCTTGCTGGATCTGGTAAACGGGTATCTGTTTCCTTCAAAGGGAGATATACAGGTTCTTGACAGAACCTTTGGAAAATATGATTGGCGGGAATTGAGAAAATCCATCGGATGGGTGAGTACCGCCCTTCAGGAGAGGCTCTATGGAACTGAAACAGTGGAAGATATCATTTTGAGCGGTAAGTTTGCATCACTTCGTCTGTTTGATGAACCCAGTGAGGAGGATAGAGCTTTTGCCGGAAATATAATGGAGCGTTTAGACAGCCTGGAGTTGTCCGGACGAACCTACGGGACCCTGTCCCAGGGTGAAAAACAGAAAGTCCTGATTGCAAGGGGCCTTATGTCCTCACCCCGACTGCTTATCCTGGATGAGCCCTGTACCGGACTGGATATTTTCGCAAAAGAAAAGCTGCTTTCCATTATTGAAAAGTTAAGCTGCGAAAAAGATGCGCCTACAATCATATATGTAACTCATCTTATCGAGGAAATCCTTCCGACCTTTGGACATACGCTGTTGCTGCGCAGGGGACAGGTCCATTCCTCAGGAGAAACAGCCTCTGTTCTGACCAAAGAAAACCTTTGTGATTTCTTTGAGGTACCTGTGCAATTTGAAAAAAAAGGAGAACGGTTCTTTTTGCGTCCTGATTATAAATGCGGATAGGCTCCTGCCTATCCTTTTCATCAACAAAGGGCATTAAAGTTTACGGCCTGTCGCTTTACTGTACATTTTTAAGAAATTCATCAAAATACGCATAAAATTCTACTTTGTTCCCTAAATGAACATTATGGTCTGGATGTGACATTTCATAAGCAAGACAGCTTGGTATCAAGGACTGCATCCTGGTAAAATCCTCATCCGGTACCGCTTCGTGACTTTTTGCCCTGATTAACAATACCGGGCAATTTATTTGCGGCAATAGCCGGAACCAGTCTTCATCATACACAATACCGGCAGCCATAGCCTGTGAGCTGAACATCATCCGGTAGCCTTCTGCAGTTTCGATCAAACTATTCATAAAATATTGATAGCTTAATTCCGAATCTGTGGCTTGCATAATAAAAGCCTTTGCCTCACCTAAGCTGGAAAAGGGCAAAGGCCAATCCTTTGTCAAAGGATCAACAGCTGGTATCTGTTCCAGTGGCGGCATATTTGATTTTGCAGGCCCCGATGCGGATCTGTCAAGTATGGCCAATGCTTTAATGTAATCAGGATATAACGCTGCTGTATATCCTGCCACCCGTCCGCCCATAGAATGGCCTACCAGAATTACTGAATCTATCTTTAAAAAATCCAGTAATTCTTTTATATCTTCAGCCATTTCCTCCGCTGTATACTTGGACACAGGCTTACTGCTCAATCCATGCCCTCTTTGGTCCGGTGCGATAATTCTGTACTGTTTTCCATAGTGCTGGATAAAATCATACCAGGTTTCTGCCCTTCCCCATCTCCCATGAAGACAAAGAATTGGAAGTCCCGCGGTTTTTGTGTCGAAATAAAGCATGTCGATACTCTTCAGCTTAGCAATGCTCCTGTAGATTTTTACTTTTTCCATACTAAACCTCCTTATAATGCATTATAGTTTGATATCAAACTATATCATTAAAAAATTATAGATTATTATAAATTTTGTTCAGAATTCTTATTAGCTCCTCCTTTTCTTTTTCTGAGATGCCTGAATAAAAAACATCCAGAAGCTTCGTTGATATTTCTTCAAACATGGGCTTCAGTCCGTTCCCCATATGAGTTAAGGTTACATAAATTATTCTCGTATCCTCTGTGTCTCTTTCCTTTGCCACATACCCGAGTCTGACCAGCTTGCCGACAAGTGCTGTAACTGTAGACTTATCCTTGCCGATCCTGCGGGCAATCTCTGCCATTGTCAGTCTTGGGTTGTTAAAAAGAGCATAGATGATATCCCCATGTGAAGTTACAATACCGCCAACTCCATGTTTCAGCATCTCTGACACAATAAACCGGTTGGATTTCTCCCTGATTTTTGATATTAATGATATTGCATCTCTCGTATCCATAACCATATTATAGTTTTATATCAAACTAATGTCAATAAAAAAATACCGGATACAATACTTATCAGTATTTATAAGCTACATACCCGGCATTTACCTTTTCTCTTATTTTAGTATCTGGTTCATCGGTTTCTCTATAGCTTGACTATCAGCACTACAGCCTTATCTATTTCTATTGTTTTATATTCATCTATACCTAAGCCCTCATATTCATCTTTGCTGATTTTAGCCTTTATTACATCTGCTAATTTGTTATATTCTGTATTAGCGGATATTATTAAGATATTATTATCTTTTAAGTATTCTTCCTTGAACTGTGATATGTTACCTGACTTTTCACTTGCCTTTTCAAGTTTCCTGTATTTCTCCAGCTCCGCAAATACTACGGGCTTTACCTTCGAGTAAATACCCTTTTCTCCAAATAGATAGTATCTTTTAAATACATCGGGCTCAATCCTGTATCCATAGTGAGGCTTATAATACTTACCGTAACTATCCGATATATCCAGTAAATTAAAGAATTCTCCATTATTGAACAGCCCCCAGCCGGGTGCAGAAACCATTTCCCCATAGTCGTCCACCATTCTCAGTTCACTCAGGTCGTTCGGATTATAGTGCTGATAATATAATCCCCTTCCTGTCTCAATGTTTCCGGCTCCCAACTCGTCATAATCTATACGTATCCATCTTCCATCAATGTATACCTCGTTATACATATGATTTGAAGAGGTTTCTCCTGTACTCACCAATATCTCTTTAACCAACGGGTTTTTTATATTCCTGACCTTATACATCAAATCATCTGAAATTCTTATTTTTGTAGTACATAAGTGCCTGGTTGGTATTCCCAACGTTCTGTATATTGTTGCTGAATAGGTTGTTGATGAAGTGCAGGCCCCTCTGGCCTTGTTATAATACATTTGTTTTCCCAGTACAAGCTTGTTAACCAACTCATCCAGAGTAATGCTTTTGTCTTTCTTGACCTTTTCTTCATAAAGATCTCTAAACCGTTCCTCTACATAAAAGTTTCCTTTCTCATCATACCTGAGATAAAAGTGCGGAGGCCGATCATGTTCAATTGATTCAGTACTATCCTCTATCCACATTGAAACTCTTTGCACCAGCTCTTTGTCGCTTAACTTTTCAGGGTCGATTCCAAGTCCCTTTAGCTCATTAATTAAGTCTTTTCTCATCTGTTCGTCCCAATTTGCGTATAAGTAGGGCTTTAAGTATTTATCAAATTCAGGACCATAATCTCCCCAGCTGTCATTTCTGCCTATTCCATCTTTAACAGTGTTTTCAGTATAAAATACTATTTCACACTCCATATAATCTTTTTTTTCTGCAATGATTCTGGTATCCTGGTAATCATTATTCATAGAATTTATATCCCATGGTCCGGTTATCTGCAGGTTAGCTTTTAATGTGTAGGTATACTCCTTTCTTTCATTCCAATCTCCGTCAGGGATCCCATCACCATCACTATCTGCATTATCAGGATTCGTATAATATTTATACTTTTCCTGAAAATCCTGTAGTCCGTCTCCATCGCTGTCCAAGTCCGGGGTGCTTAAGGCTGGCTGAGTGATAGTACTGCTGTCTGACTGTATGTCCAATGGGCTTAATAGCGATACAAGCATGAACAAAATCAAAAAGCATCTGAATTTCCTCATAGTTTACCTCCTTCGTTTTAAACCCATATATCTGCTAAAAGTATCTTCAATTTACACAATAATACAAAATTGTTATATTATGATACGATATTTTTAACAAGAAAATAAGTGCCGGATGCAAAGTGATATGCACCTGACACTTACCTTATCTTGTCAACCTTAATATTATTCTCCTTTACCTCCACCTTCACCGATCACAATCTTCTTATTAAAATATGTCTGTCTTATATCGCCGGCTTGTTCGCTCCAGGCCTCAATACCGATTTTTTTCATTAAGCAAAGGTTATACAGCTTTATATTGTGAGGATACTTCTTTGCTTCGTCAGCAAGGGGCATTAAGTATCCGCAAGGGAAAGTATCGCAGTTGAAGCAGTAATCCACCCCTTTTTCCCTGGCACAATCCGCAGTCTTGCAGTGTTTCCCCTGCATTTTGAGAAACAGGCATATGTTTCCATCAACGCAGCCTTTACAGCTTATTTCCTCCTTAGGTACTTTGGCTATTGCAGACAATCTTGTCTGGAACTCATCTGTCACATTGTCTTCAAAAGCCTCGCAGTTAAAACAGTCAATACCACATGGTGCGACGATTTTCTTTTTCATAGTAAATGTCCTCCTTTAATTTTGTATTCTATTCTTAGACACTTACTTATACAAAATCGTTACATGAGTTGTACCGCTTTTTTTATTTTTTGCAAAAATTCATCCTTTGTCCATGCTGCCTCCACCGTATACAGATAATCTATTTTTTTCAATAAAGACAGGTCTCTGAAATATTTCTTTTTAAGCTCATCAGCCTTTATAATATTATGTCCTGTAGGGATCGGAAGTGCATGATCCCTCATATACTTGATCCACAGGTGGCATTTACATGGTTTCTCAGGATCGATCAGACTGCAGCGCATTTCAAACATCTCCTGAAGCTTTTTCCTGCCTCTGTGCAGCGTCACCTTTACATTTTCAAGTGACATCCCCAGGACATCAGCGATCTCCTGATTTTTAAGGTTCATACAGCTTTTCAATAAAAAACAGACTCTCTGATTTTTGGGCAGGCATTTCAAAAAACCCTGAAGACATTTCTCCCTCATCTCATCGATTATCAGGTTATCGTCATAATCAGGGCAATAACTGATACTTTCAAAAAATTCCTTTTCACTTATTTTTAAATTCTCTGTGATAATGGTCAAAGGCAGCTTATTGATTTTTTGAAAAAACCTGTAGCTTTCATTGATTACGATCCGGTATATCCATGTGAACAATTCTGAATCGCCTCTGAATTTATCAATGTACTTACAAGCTTTAAGAAATGCATTTTGCAGGACATCCTCCGTATCCTGATGATTCCCGACCATTCTATATGCACAGGAGTATAGCTTCTCATAATTGCTGCTGAAAATATCTTCAATCTGTACTGCCAAGCTTCCGGTTTTCATATATCCCTACCACCTCGCCTATCACTTCAGGTACTATTTTACACAACCTCCATGAAAAATGCACTCATATACTTTGATAACATTGCAAAAAATTTTCCCTGGCACTTATACATTCCAATATTTATTTGCCATTTTTTATCAACAGGTATAGAATAATGCATATAAACAAAAACGGAGGTTGCATCAAATGATAGATCTGCATATTCACACAACTTCATCGGACGGCTCGGATGAGCCCAGGGATATTCTCATTAAGGCACAGCAATCAGGTCTGAAATATATATCTATTACAGATCACGATTCCATCGGGGCTTATAAAAAACTGCGGGAAATTAATGCAGCCAGCTATTTTGAAGGCAAAATCATTCCCGGCTGTGAATTCTCTGTTGTTTACAATGGAAAACCTATTGAGATATTAGGTTATGGGATAGACCTTGAAACAGTTGAATCAACTGGAATCGTATCCGACGAAAGGTTCCTTGAAAGAGAAAATGAATATCTCAAAAAAATGAAGGATGTATGCAGAAACCTGAACATTAAGTATACTGATACCCTGTCAATCAAGAATAATAAATATTTCGCATCACAAGTAATGCATTCTGATTTAAGAAAATATCCTGAAAATGAAAAACACTTTACTAAAGAAATATGGGAAAGCATAAATGCATTTTACAGGACATGTATCAATAATGAAGACAGTCCGTTCTATCTTAACCAAACAAAGAATTATCCAACCGTAAAGGAAGCAGCCGTCCTGATAAAAAAAGCAGGAGGAAAAGCATTCCTTGCCCATCTTTATGGCTATTTTACTGATGACTATGAAGAGTTTCTCAACTCAATAGTATCACTAAATGCACTGGATGGTATAGAATGCTATCATTCGCTTCATTCAATGGATAAGACAGACTATCTTCTTAATTACTGCAGTGTACACAAGCTTTATGCATCCGGCGGAAGTGATTATCATGGGGATTTTAAACCCACTGTTAAAATTGGAGAAAGCATCAATGGCGTAAAAATACCTTACAAAATATTAGAGCCCTGGCTTCCAAACTGTATACTATAAATGTGTTTAACCTTCAAACCAAGCCCAGTCGACCTCATTGAAATGCCTGATGATCGGATGTTTACCCTCCCATTCCTTATAGTCACAGTTATTGGAATTTACAATAATGATATTTCCTGCAGCTGCAGCCTCAGCAGCTTTTATACCTGAAACCGAGTCCTCAAAGATGATAATATTCTTACTGTCTATTCCCAGTACATCTATGGCTTTCAGGAACAAATCGGGAAAAGGCTTCCCTCTCATAGAGCCGTCATTGTAGATTATATGCTCCTTTTTGAACCATCTGTCAAGTTCAAGCCTCTTGATATAAAACTCAACATTTTCTAATCCGGAAGCTGTTGCAATCACGAAAGGGATATTCCTTTCCGAAAGCTTTTCAAATAGCTCAACCACACCTTCCGACAGGGAAAAGTCCTTCAATTCGATACACAACCTCTGATATTCATATTCTTTTTCAAGCCCATAACGCTCTATCTCCGCTTCAGTCAACCTGTCCTTAAATAGCTCCGCCAATATCTCTTTATTCAATCGCCCATGGAAAAGCTGATGCTTTTCTTCGTCTGACAAAAAGAAATCATACCTCTTCAAAAAATTATCCCAGGCTATGTTATGTAGATGTGTATCCCATAACAAGGTCCCGTTAAAATCAAAAATAATTCCCTTTTTATTCATTCGCTCTCGCATGATATATTCAACGGATATATCATATATCTCCTTTCATCACATATATAACAAAGAGATCCGGATATGTAAACGTAATTTAATTATAACTCATAACAAAAAACTGTTCTATTTATTAATGCAGATGCCATACAAAAAAGTTGATTGCAGCAATTTACTGCAATCAACTTATAATAATCGTCCTGCCCTCTGACTTGGCCTCTGTTCTTACACATTCTTACAGCCAGGATTTAAATACTCATCATAAACAATTTTAGATATTTTACCTATTATTTCCCGCCCGTCCTTGTTTGTTTCTGTCTCATTTGTCAGGACACATATTATGTACTCGCAATTCGCCAGGTAAACTATCCCTGCGTCGTGTTCAAGCCTATCCAGATCACCTGTCTTATGCGCCACCAGGACTTCTTCAGGCAGATATAGATCCAGTCTTCCTCTAACCTGCTGCCTTTTTAGAATACTCAGCATCATATCGCTGTATTTTTTATTGATATTCCGGCCGTGATAAATCAGCTCCAATATATATGCCAAATCATTTGCAGTTATTAGATTCTCCCTGCCTTCTCTGGCAGCCTGGGAGTCCATCATCTTACGCTGAAGCTTCGTATTTTTAAGTCCGAGCTTCTTTATAGTTGCATTGATGTTATCCATTCCCAGCAGGTTGATCAGTATATTCGTAGCCATGTTATCGCTTACAATAATCATCATCGTCATTATTTCTTCCAGAGTAAATCTATGACCGCAATTCAACTCTTTAAATATACCATCTCCTCCGGTTTTCATGCCTTCTGTCAGTTCAATGGTATCCTCAAGCTTTATGGAACCTTCATTGACTCTGTTCAATAGCTCTGACATTATCGCAAGCTTAATAGTACTTGCTGATGGAAATACGAGATTTTCATTGATTTTTATTTCTTCGTTTGTTTTTAGGTTCTTCACTGCAATGGCTACATTACCATTTTGTGTTTTAATAAACTCTTTGATTTTATGCTCTAGCATGATAATTCACTCCCCTATTATCCGAAGAAGGACATAAATAAGACCAGCAGAACTGAACAAATTGTAACGATGATACCGTATGTCACCAGGTTTTTCATATCCTTTGATCTTGCAAGACCCATTTGCCCTATCATATCTGCTTCAGGATATGCAAAAGATGTAATCTGTCCTGCAACCAGCAATATCAATGCCCACAATGTAGATGACACTCCTAAATCAGTAACGATTGATTTAAACATGGTATCCATGACTATATTATCTGCAGTGGCAGCTCCACCAACTCCGAAGATACCCGTCAATGCAGCAACCAGTGAGAATACTACCTTGCTCTGTGATTCAAGTAACGGCTTCAATAATGCTACAAGGGCTTCGAAGGATCCTGCTTCAGCAATAAAGGTAATGAATGGATTGAAGAGTATGAACATTATAAACAGCCACATCATACGTGAAGCGCCCTTTATGAAGGTATCAACCAGGTCATTTGCTTTTAATCCGCCTGCAAAGCCTGTTATTGCAGCTGCTACAGATATTACCAGTATAGCATATGAAGAACCGCTTTGGAGAGTGATACCATAGCCAATTAATGCTATCATGGACAAAGCAAATGCTAAAGCTGCTCTTTTGACTTCTTTACCGGCAGTATAGTTATCCTTTGGTTCCTCAATATTATCATAGGCATATATTCCGGTAGTTTTCTTCTGAATTTTATTTGCCATTATAAAGGTTATTATCAGTACAACTAAAGCAAGAGGAATTCCTGCTCCTATTACATACTTACTGTAGCTTAAGCCTGTAAGACCCATAATGGTTACGACCTGTGGCGTATATGGCCCTAAGAACATGCCGGTAAGGCCTGCACCCATGAAAACCACAGCGACAGTTGAAGGAGTAATACCTATTGTTGCAACAAGGGGTATTATTATCGGAGCGATGATTGCATTTGCTCCTGCCAGTGTACCGAGCAATGATACAAGAACTGTTGAACTTATCATTGTTGCCACTATTGCCTTCTTCTCACTGTCAACTCCTATCTTTTTCATAAGAGACATAACCAGATATTCAGCAACACCTGTTTTTTGAAGAATTGCTCCAAGACCAGATCCCAGCATGATGATCAAACCTATCATACCTAAGAACGATCCAAGAGACTCAGCCATAACGCCTCCAAAAGATGAAAACGGCTGGTTCGTGAGAATAGCACTTAAAATGACACAGGTAACGACATTAAGTACTGGATTGTAATCTTTAAATGATAATATAATGTAAATAATAAGTGGAATCAATCCGAATATCGGAGATAAGCCAAATAACATATTAATACCCTCCTTGTAATATTTAAGATTATTGAGTATTCACATTAAAGCCAATCACAGTAGTATTTACTGGATTAAGCCTATGTTTTTCCATCTATAGTTTCCACAAAACCACCTCCCCCTCTATTTGAATATAAAAAAACCAGCAAAAACAAGAATACTTGTTTTGCTGGTTTTCATTTACTCCGACATAATTGTTCTATATCGAATAAACAAAGCAGCTATATCAATAGTATTTTTTCAATATATTGCGCTTTTTTTCATTATACTTCAAACTTTCTGGTAAATCAATCACTTTTTTACAATTATATACCTTTATATACCAGGTAAATAAGTTCCTGGTGCACAGGTTATCAGTTTATACCTTTAAGTAAGCATCGGCAATCCAATAACCCTTACACCTGGCATTGTAGGATTTATATCAGGGATGTACTAAAATATCTTTCAACTCTGTCAGGCAAAACAGTTACAATGTTTTTATCAGGACCATACTTTTGTGCTATTTTCATAGAAGCCCAGACATTGGCACCTGAAGAAGTCCCTGCAAGGATACCCTGGACTTTGGCCAACCCTCTGGCTGTATTAATTGCATCATCATCTGTAACTTGGATTACCCCATCTATAAGACTTACATCGAGTATTTTGGGGATAAAACCATCACCGATTCCCTGAATCTTATGCAATCCCGGCTCATGTCCCAGAAGCGCCGATACATTTTTAGGTTCCACGGCGATTATCTTTGCCTTCGGATTTCTTTCTTTAATAAATCTGCCGATTCCCCCCAGCGTTCCTCCGCTTCCCAACCCTGAAACAAAGACATCAACTTTACACTTCATTTGTTCCCAGATTTCCGGGGCTGTGGTAAGGTAATGAACTTCGGGGTTATCAGGATTTTCAAACTGCTGGGGAACAAAAAAATTAGTATCCTTTGCCTTCTGTCTCTCAACTTCCGCTACTGACCCGCCAATACTTTCTTCCGCATCAGTCAGGACCAGCTCCGCACCTAATGCTGCTATGATCTTCTTCCTTTCTTCACTCATATTTTCAGGCATAACAATTATAACCCTGTATCCTTTTTGGATGCCGACCAAAGCTATACCTATCCCGGTATTGCCCGAAGTAGGCTCCATGATTGTCATACCGGGCTTCAATATCCCTTTCTTTTCTGCCTGTTCAATCATATATTTTGCGACTCTGTCTTTAATACTTCCGCCTGGATTCAGATATTCCGCTTTAGCAAAGATATTCAACCCTGATAGTTTTTTCAAGCTTACCATGGGCGTATTACCAATGACATCAAGGATGCTTTCAGCTATCATTCTATCTACTCCCCTTTATATATATACATCTTATGTAAATAATCTGTGCTATCATGCATGTCCTTAAATAAAATTCTGTTGGGTAAAAGTCTGTCAGCTGATTTTATATTGCTGCCGGAAAATGTTTCAATAAACATCAATACATCATGCTTATGGGCTGTTTTTGCATTTACTTATAATCCTGTTTACCGTCTCGCTATTCCAATCCTGATAAAATCTATAATGTTACAGGTAATCCTTTCGATGAACTCACTAAGAGTTTCTTCACTTTCCTTAAAGATCTCCGGTGTTAAATTGGATGACAAAATGTAAATGGATTTTGCTATGAACTTTATGTCAATATCACTTCTTACCTCCCCTGCTTCAATGGCTTTTACCAGCATGGACTCGTACATACCTGACGTATCCAGCACCTCAGCTCCGAATATTTCATTGATAAGCTCCATATTTTCATACATCCTGCCTGCAAGCTTTTCAAATTCAGGCTTTGAAGCTGCAAACCCGGCTCCGGCTTCAAACAGACCTCTTAAACCTTCAAAAAAACTCTCCTGCTGTCCCGTCAAAACGGGCTCCATGTATTTCATTTTCTCTTCTCTGATAATAAGGATTATATATTTGTACAGATCCTTCTTGTCTTCAAAATAATCATAAAAGCTACTTCGTGGAATTTTTGCCTTACTAATGATATCAGAGATTTTTACCTCATTGAAGGTAAATCTTGAGAATTCATTTATTGCTACATCAATAATCTGCTTCTGCTTTTCACTGGTCAGCTTGAAAAATGTCTGCTTAGGCAATTAATCATCTCCTATCGTTATTTATAATTGTGTCACGCACTCTGTTACTTATAAAGCCCATACACCTTCTCAATATACTTTACAGCATTTTGAAGCCCATTTTCTTTTTCAATTTTGCTTTGAATAGCTTTTGCCTTTTCTATATATTTCACGCTGTCCATTTCTTTGAAGGCTTTTACCAGATCAGATATTTCCAGATTCTTTTCTTTCAGGGGCTTCATAGTATATCCCTTTGAATACAGCTGATACGCCCAGAATGGCTGGTCTGTCGTAAAAGGCATTATTAATTGTGGAGCTCCGCTAAGAAGCGCCTCAGACATAGTACCGGCTCCCCCATGATGGATAATACCCTTCGCTTGCCTGAATATAAGCCTGTGGGGGGCCTTTTCCACTGCAAAAATATTTTCCTCATTGTCAAAGCTCATTCCACTTGTACCTGTTAAAATCACTGCTCGATTTCCAGTCTCTTTTAGTGCTTTCACAAGCTTCTCCTTAAAGACCTCCGGATTCTTAAGCGGCATACTGCTGAAAGATACAACTATGGGCTTCCTGCCTTTTATGATAAAATCCTCCAGTTTCTCATCCAGCTTGGTTTCACCAATATCCATAAAGAAGAAACCAGAGACGTAAACCCTGTCTTTCCAGCTCTCTACTTCTCTAAATATATACGGACTGATGGGATATATAATCGGGATGTCTCTGTCGTTAACCTTGAATGTAAGCTCTCCTGCTTTTCTCTCAGGAAGCTTTAAAGAGTCTTTTCTAAACTCATTTATGTCCTTCATATAAGACGATTCCGCAAGGGCAGTAGCTTTATATGTCAACTTGTTCAGGACAGGTCCCAAGTTTCTTTTTGAAGCTATGACAAAGTTGGGGAACTCAGTGATCGGAAATAAAATTGGTACAGGAGGCATGCTGATGCACAGAATCCTCAAATGCTCTGCGATATCAGCAGCGCCAAGTGCTTTAGGGTGATAAACGATTATATCCGATCCTTTTGAGGCCTCCAGAAAATCACTCATGCTTTTCCTATATGCCGGAGTAATTACTTCCTTGGCGTACCTCAGCATTTTAAAAATGTTGAAGCTCCCGCCATTGAATACTTTTCTTCCTTCTTCGCTTTCCAGCATAGCCATCAGATCTGCAGCAGCTTCATAGAATTCAACTCCGTTTTCCTGTATGAATTTTTTAAAGCTTCCGCCTGTACACACCAATGCTTCATGTCCATTCTTAATCAGTTCCTTGGCCAGAGCTAAGTATGGCTGAACATCTCCTCTGGTGCCCAATGTAAGAAACGTAACTCTCATAATCAACGCCTCCAATAAGCAATTGTTTGCAAAGTTATGGTTCCGACGACAGTGTCGTCGTTACCTTTACATTACCACCAAACTGTATTCACGTCAAGATGATATTTCCATACAACTAAGTCATGATTTCCCTTGCACCATAGATTCAACCAATATGCGAGTAAATTCGCATGTTGAGTTATGGGTTTGAATGGATGGTTATGTTAGTATTAAGGTATCAGATTCAAGGAGGTCTTCATATGACGACAGTTTAACTCAAAATTGCGGAATTATGGTTTTCGAAGTCTTCCCCGGCATCATAGTTTCAAAAACTTGTTTTTAGCTCCGAATGATTCATAAACCTATCATATGAAAGTATCTTTACCTGATGATCTCCCTCAGCATATGTGGATATATCAAGCGTAATATTACTGCAATCCGATTTTGGAGCAATTAACTGCAGCTTGTCATCAATAAACACTTCCACCTTTGTTGTATCTTCCCCGGTATTTAAGGCCAGGTTAAGCTTATTGCCGGCAACCTGGCGGCTAATAAGTTCGAGCTCAGGAGGTTTTCTATCCTGTACTTTAACTCCCCCCAGGTTTGAAAATCTGATCTTGAAATCTTTCCTGACTTCATCAACCGGCTTTCCTAAAACACTTATTCTTGCCGTATCCATCTTTCCCATACCGCTGTCGGATAAATATTGAAGGTATGTAATTGACTCAGGATCCCATCCCATAACTAAAGCCTCAATCACATCAACAGCAATTGCATCCTTCCCTGCCATAACAAGCCTCATATTCATTCTGTCACCGGTAATATGGCTTTTCCCTATAGGCACAGGGCCATTCTGAAATCCCTGAAGCCCATCCATTACCACAAAATCAATAGGCTTGCACATGTAGTAATCATAAAGCCATTTATCCATTTCCCCATCAATGATTTTGTGGGATACCATTTGGGTCCTTCCCGGATTTGTAGCTGAAACCCCATATATATTGGCAGGTGCGGCACCTATGCTTACATTCTTTATTGATCCGCTTACAACTGTCCCCGAGTTCGTCTTAAGACATGGAATGCTGATCAGAACATCACACTGGAAGAACCTCTTGTTCAGATAGTATTCCTTATGCAAAAGCCCTTCCGGCAAACTATACTTTACAAGCCCCTCGGAATCAAAATCCTGCCACTTTCCGCTGTCTTCTTCTATAGACACAAATTCATCTACTCCGGGTATCTTTTCATGAGTATAATTCAAATGCTCCATGGCTTTGCGGGTCGGATCTCCACCGGACCCTTCCATTACAAGCACTCTCCCGTGAGGATTGTATTTCCTTACCATTTCAACAACAGCCCTGGTTACACGCCAATCAGTTGTCGCTCCGTTCAGTTCCTTATCAAAGGCCTGCCCGGTAGAGTCTACATGCATCTGAACCAAATTAGGCTTCAAAACCACTACCTGATTATCTTTAATAACCTCATCAAATCCCCCTGAAAGGTTTATAGCATTCTCTACCATAATTTTGATTTCTTCATATGTTATCTGAGCTGCCTCAGGTTTGTCGGATTGAACAATAGCAACCAGAGACTGACCGGCAGTTGGAGCTATTTTTTCAAGCTTTTCAATCGGTTTATCCTGAATACTATCTGTCTCTTCAGGAATTACTGTCGGAGCCGATGTCGTATCCTCCTTATACTTGATTATAAATCCGTCAAAAAGGCCGTATCTATAGCCAACAAAAGCCAGCACCATTGCTGACGTCAGAAATATAAGGATAATCCGTTTTATAGTTTTCAATCTCATAGCTCACCTCATAAGCACTTTTATATATATAAATATCCTGTAATCATTGAAAAAGCAATTAAAACCAATATATAAACCAATAGGAATACAGGCCTTACAATACTGGACAGTGCCGCTAATACGGTTATTCTCGTAGCAGCACCTACATTAAGAAATGCCAGTACAACTCCCTTACTCATGCCTCCCAGCATCAAAGCCTTAACTATCGGAATAACTCCTCCTCCACATGTATAAAAGGGTATACTTAGAACAGACATAAATATAATCTGAAGCATTTTATCCTGTTGATACAGCTTGTTTGCAATATCTGCCGGAATAAGTACCTCTATTGCCGATGCCAGAATCACCCCGACGACAAGATAAAGCCACATAAATTCAAGGCTTTTCATAATACTGATCAAGTATCGCTTCCATGTAAAAGCTTCTTTTATGCAGCTTTTTCCATTGCTTTTGTCTGAACATTCCTTAAGGAAATTTTCATTAAGAACATATTCCTTGGGGATAATTTTTAAAATGAATCCCATAAAAAGTGCAAACAGTATTATGGTAAGAACCCGCATAAGTGCTATTTCCTTGCTTACTCCTCCCCATGTAAGGATGAAAAGCTGAGGATTCATCATCGAAGAGGATATAAGGAATACTATAAGGACTGCAGCCGGCATACCTGAGCCGGCAAGACGCATAACAACAGGCACGGTTCCATATGTACAAAGGGGGGATACCATGCCAAGGACTGATGCCGCCAATGTAACACAGACAGTACTTTTGGAATGAAAATGCTCGATATAATTGTGGAGCCTTATGTATTTAAGAGCTTCTCCTATAGCAGTTCCTGCAATAAGATACGGCAGGATTTCCAATAAAGTCAAGAATGCTTTTATAAATATGTTGAAGGAATAAAATATAATTTTGTACATATATAGGCCTTTCCGAATATTTCACAAAAAAGTTATTTATGAAGCCCAGGTGTCTGACACTGCATTTCATAATTACAATATACTCTTTTTCCTGTACCTTGCACTAGAAATTCTGCTGCCTTCCTGCAAGTATATCTTTTTTTAGGGAGCTTATTGAAATTAGTTTATAAACGATAATACTGATAACTATTGATATAACCGCAAGCATAACAGCAGTAAAATATGATTTGTATAATCCGCGTCTTAATAGCTGTCGTGACAAATTCGACAGAACCAAAGGCTCATGGAAAATGTATATATAAAAAGAATGTCTCCCCAAATCCATCAATACACGATTTTCTTTTATCCATAGTGCAATATAATAGTAAGCTGCTACAGCTGCCGGAACAAATACCAGGTCATAGATCAAACGGTTATACACAGGTTTTGTGAATGTGCAAACAATAATCAGCATTACTATATACAGCAAAATTATATTATTGGGACACTTCTGGGAAAGCTTGAAGGAGTAAAATAAACATCCGATCTCATAAATGAAAAAGTAATAAATGAAAGCGAGCGGATATGGATTATTAGACAGAAAAGGTATCCTCATCAGGACTATTACTTCCCAAACTATCGCCAAGCCAATAAAAAATACAAGTCTCAAGCTTGTGTTTTTTAAATATTTACGGAAAAATGGATATGTAAGACAAACAAGCAAATACATGGGAATATACCAAAACTGATATGCAAAATTATATCCGATAAACATCCTGATAAAGCCGGCTGCGAATCCTTCGGCAACATACTGGACATCATATACTCCTGTATTCATCAACCGCTTAAAAAAAACATCGATCCAATGATAGGACAGGTAAAAAAAGCTTACAATGAAAAAGGGCTTAAAAACATTCAACATCTTTTTCTTGAAGTATTCACGATATGTTTCATTTTGATTGTTCATCATATATTTGCAGCCGGCAATAAAGATGAACATGGGCACAGAAATATGAACGATCTTATCAATAATATTAAGTAGAAATCCTCCTTTAATATAAGAATTTAGTTTCAGTACGTTTACCAGATAATATGCGTTACTGTGCAGTAGAACTACAAATAGTATTGCTATTCCACTATATACATCTAATTCAGCCTGGTACTTTTTTAGCATAGTATTTTCCTTTCACTGCAATGACAAATTCTACATTATATATAATTATACATTAATACAAGCTTTAGAAAAATAAGAATGCTACTTCTTATATGAGCAGCATTCTTAAATATCCTAATTATGATAAAGCATTTACATCATAGAATCAGGAAAACAAACCATGCCTGTTGCTTTAGTTAATAACCCTTCTGGCCGTATAATAACAATTTGCATAATATCCCGACATAAGTGTTGTTTTCTTCACCACATCTCCAGTTTGAGGCGAGTGCACAAACTCACCATTTCCTACATATATTCCCACGTGGTTCACATTCTTCCCATCCCTTGCGAAAAATACCAGGTCACCATAGGTCAGCTCATCTTTCGGAACATGAGTCCCTGCACCTGCCTGGGAACTTGCTACTCTCGGCAATGCTATGCCAAGCTTGCCATACAGGGAATACACCAACCCGGAGCAATCATAGCTGTCAGGTCCTGTTCCGCCCCACTGGTAGGGTTTGCCCATTTCCTGAGATATAAGCTTTGCTAACTTAAATTCCATATTGCTTTCCCGCCTGCTTGTCCCAGCTCTGGACGCAACTAAATTGTTCCCGGATGCCGAAACCTTGTCATACATTCTTTCTGCAAGTACTATTGCTTCTTCCCTGGATGTATTTCCTATGGGGTTAAACAGATTGTCGCCAACTCCATTTACAACTTCTATGCCATATAAATAACTTACTGCCTCCCGTGCCCATTTTGAAATCATATCATAATCTGCAAATATGTGCTCGTACGAACCTGAATAATCATATCCGGGTTTTGCTGCCTGCAATGTACGATATAACATCACACTGATTTCCTGGCGTGTTATCGCATCATCAGGGGCAAACTTCCCATCTCCTATACCGTTTACTATCCCTAGATCATTTGCTATCCTGACTTTTGTATTTTGTGTATCACTAAAGGGATTTTCTCCTTGTGACATAGTTTCTTTCCCGCTTAAAGCTTCATACAAATTCACAGCAACTTCACTGAACTCTTCTCTTGTAACCTTGCTTCTATAATCTCCCTGGATCTTTTCCGGAAGAAGATCAACTTCTATTGCTTTATCAATTTCTGCTTTCGCCCAACTGCTTGGAATATCTTCATTACTTTGTGATAAAGCTGAATCTGCATATGTAGTGCTAATAGTCATTGAAACAGCCATAATTATAAATAAAAAAATCAAACCATATTTACTGTATCTTTTTCTCATCTGTTACTTCATCCTTTCTGCGACGCCTGAGTATGGAAATTATGTCAAAAACAACAGCTCATATTTTCTTATTTACATAATATCATAAAATTTCATTGTATGGGTTGGCTTAATTATTCCATATTTGTTAGTATATGCATAAATAAATGCCATGTGCAAATGATATGCTCCCTTCATAGTAACAGTTTTATTATTTCAACTGTCTACTATAAAGGGAGCATATCAAATGGCAGAAGTTCCAAAAAATAAACAGCCCGGAAGCATTAATATATCCTGCCTCCGGGCTGTTTTCACCTTCTTCCTGTCATACCAAGGCAATTAGGGCATACTTCCCGGCATCTGAAACATTTAATCTTGAAATCTCCGCCATTTTCCCGACCAAAAGCATATTCCCAACAATCCATTTGATTAAGCTCAGGATTCCCCACTGCTTTGACAGGGCAAGCATCAACACATAAACTGCACCCGTCAGGGCAAGGGCTTCCCTCAATAATACTATCTGCTTCCAATTCAATATCGACTAGTATTACACTAAGCCAAACCATATTCCCAAACTCCGGAGTAACAAGCAGAGTGTTTTTACCTATAGCGCCCAGCCCTGCCTTCACGGCACAATGTTTGGCAGAAACGATATTTCTATACCTTTGTGTGTTTTTATCATACTCGGTAGGACCATTTGTACCTGTAGGAACAGCAGCTACACCTTGGCTTTCCAGCTCAGTACATATAGCTACAGCCATCTTATCCATTTTGTCTGATAAGATATTCCTTACTATGGTGTATGGTGTAGTAGATCTACATTTCAATGTTCCATTAAGAAATTTTTTTGCAAACACAATTACTGATTTGCAAGAAGGCAGCACATCACATGGATGATAACCCTCAGGTGCTTCGCTGAAGCTTTCCACAGAAGCAATTCCGCATAAGTCTGCACCGCTATCCATTATCAGCTTTTTAATATCCTTTGACATTAAACTCATCGGTACCCCTCCAAAATAAAATTGCTTGAAGCAGCTGCTGGACTTGCTGCTAAAACTATATTATCATGATATATATTAACAAGTACAATTCACAGTTTTGATACAACAGCGCATGCATTCATTTATTTTGAAGTAAATGGGGTGACATGATGGAGTTCAGGCAGTTAAAAACCTTTCTGATGATTGCCAAGCTCGGCAGCTTCTCGAAGGCTGCAAATATTCTAGGGTATGCCCAGTCAACTATAACGATGCAGATTCAAGCTTTGGAAGAAGAGTTGGGGACTATTCTTTTTGAGCGGGGCAGCCGGAAAATTGGTTTGACCAGGGAAGGTGAAAATCTTTACTGGTATGCCGAGCAAATATTAAAACTGACCGAGGAGGCAATAGATTCGACTACTTGCGGGGACCAACCCAAGGGAACAATTGTTATAGGAACGCCAGAATCTCTTTGCCTGAATCGTCTGCATGAGCTGATAAAGGAGTATAGGCTCTACTGTCCGGAAGTAGAAATAAAGCTCCGTTTTGGAACATGCTGTGATTTACATGATATGCTAAGTAAAAACCTTATTGATATAGCCTTTTTTCTTGATGAACCTATTAGCGAAGATAAGCTTGTTACTCATGTTTTGTTTAATGAACCTGTTTTATTGCTTGCTTCACCCAAACACCCACTGGCTTCCAAAGCCTGTGTTACACCGGAAGACATCCACGGAGAATTCCTGATTTTAACCGAGTCCGGCTGCAACTATCGTGCCCGCTTTGAAAGCTTTACCAGTTCTCAGCAGATCCATCCCTGTTCTACTATGGAAGTCAGCAGTGTCGAAATAATTAAGCGATTCACTAGGGATAATTTGGGGATCACAGTTTTATCTAAAACTGCTGTCCAGGATGAACTGGACCAAAATCAGCTGATAGCTTTACCATGGACAGGACCCTCTTTTGATGTAAGTGCACAAATGGTATACCAAAAAGAAAAAAAGCTGTCGCCAGCTTTAAAAAGGTTTATAGCTTTAACTCTTGATAGAATGAGAAAGCTTACCAAATAGTACTAAGTCATAAAATGAATTCTCTATGTAATAGTAGTCCCTTAAACGCCCTTCCACTTCAAAGCCGTTCTTTTCCAATACCTTGGCAGAGCCAATATTGGCATCTGCCACACGTGCATGAAGCTTGCGCAGCTTTAATGTGCCGAAGGCGAAATCATTCATAAGAGCGGTAGCTTCTGTACCATAGCCCTTGCCCCAGTGCTTGCGGCTAAAAACATAACCGATTTCTGCATGATTAGCTTCCCGGTCAAAATTGAAAATCATCGCTGTTCCTATAACTTCCTGGGTTGTCTTATGAACAATGGATGCATATAAATGTGTTCCTGCCGACTCACGTTTCAGCCATTCTTCAATATAGCTGCGGGTCTCCTCCAGTGTTTTCATCAATGGCCAGCCAATAAAGCGTTTGACATGCTCATCCGAGGCATAGCTGTGTATCGCTTCGGCATCATTTGTATTCAATGGTTTAAAACAGATATTCCCGCCTTCTAACCCATGAAATATGCTTGCACTCATGTTATTCCCCCTCATGCTTTTTTACTTATCTTCTATTGTCTATTAATAATCTTGCATTAACTCATAGAAAAAAGCAATACTTTTTATAGCTGCATTCATTATGGTACGGTTCACCGTACTATGTATATCGGTGGTCCTTCTATTACATGCTATAGCTTACGGTGCCTGATACCTAACCTCTCGTATAATTGTAAGTATATAATAAATTCGTGCCAGGTATCACATTCACTTCAAGCTAGTGTCTCGTAACGTATATCACTTCAAGGGCATGGGAGGCACAGAATCTCGGTAAAGCTGCCTGAAAGCATTTATATACCTGGCTTTCAGACAGCTTTACCGATCTGCTTCTAAGTTCTATTCTTCATAGCAAATAATTGGTGTTCCGCCTTCTATATTATTATAAATCTTTTTAGCCAAATATAATGGAACATTTACGCACCCATGGGTTCCATTTATCTTATAGATATTTCCGCCAAAAGAATATCTCCAACTGGCGTCATGTATTCCTATATTCCCGTTATACGGCATCCAATAATTCACTTCAGCTTCATAATTCAGTCCTCTTAGAGTCGATCCTGTTTGTTTATAATTAAGCATATAGACACCAACCTCAGTAGCATTTCCTTTGTAGGGATTGCCTGTTACTATGGGGCCTTGCGTTATAAGCTTCCCGTCTTTATAAAACCATAAATACTGCCTTGTTATATTTATTTCTACATAAGTATTGCCTATATCATTTTCGTCCCCGGATAAAGCCCTTTGAGCATATATAGGTTCTTTTTCAAGCACTTCGCCTCTTTTTATATTTCCTATCAATGCTTGTGTTTCAGCAGCACAGTTCATTTTCCACCCATAAAAACCGCCCTTAACCTCTACCGTTTTGTTTACAGATGTTTTAATTTTTCTTGCTGCACCGGCTGTATCATACTTTTTGCTCAATCCCTGCACATAATGCTTAACTGCTTCTTCGTTTATTACTACTTCCAAGTCTTCTTCGACACTAAGCCATTGGTTTACTGTACTTTGATCCAGTATTTCTTTTTCACTTCTAAGTATATAAGTGATTTTTGCTGATACATACTTATTTAATAAATCCTTAGTCATCAGAGTTTTATCAGAGCTTAATGTGTACTTCGGATCTATGTAGCAAAGGTTTTTATTTAAATCCGATTTTATTTGTCCTTTTATTACACTCATTTTTATAACTTCATATAACCTGCCTTTATGCAGCTTATTGCCATATACCTCTTTAATCGCTTCATAATGGTCATTTGCATACTTGAAGCTTACATTCCGGGGTTCCACGATATCCTTGTTTAAACAATTCAATTCACTTATTTTATTTTCCAAATCCTCTTTATTATAAGCAAAGAGATCCTTTACATAATATTTTTGTTCCTTTACTAATGAACTTAACCATTTAAACGAACTTTGCATTTTTTCTATTTTATGAATACTGTTTTTTCTATTGTAGTGCATTCCTATTTCTTGTCCTTTTATTTCTTCTGTCTCTCCATCTCTTTCTAATAACTGTAACCTGTAATCCTTGACATAATTTATGAATATATCATCTACCCCGTCATGGGCTTTTAGTGAGACATCTACTCCATTTACTACCGTATTAAAAAAGAAATGATTCATAAAGTATAATGAAATCAGTAAATATATTAGTAATATTGAAGCTGCTGGAATTTTGACATTTTCGATAAGCTCATTTCTTGAAAGCTTTTTTATATTAATATCCTTCATTCCGATTTAAACCCTTTATCCGAAAATACAATTATTTAAGCATAATAACTAATTTATATTATGTTTGTGTTTTTGAATTTAAGACTTAGTATGCAGATACAAAAAATAATAAATGCCAGGTGCAGAAGTTATTAGCTTATGCTTTTATCCAGCATTAATAACCTAATAACCAATGTGCCTGGGTTTACATAAGGCTCTTTATTCTTCTAAACTATCAATTTGCTCCGATTCAATTCCTGAGTAATCCTGATACATTCCATAATCATCATTCCTGTGTACTCTGGTATAACCGAACATGTAATGGGTATGTCCATCATCTCTTGAGGTTATACCATAGAAATAATGTACGTGACCACGTCTGAAAGGTATGGGAGGGCTTGTTCTTATCCTGAAACGATGTCTGTGTCCCTGTCTATAGTCAGTATTGCCAGCCATAATGTGAGTGTGTCTGGGGGTATTCGGATTCTCGCTGGTAGTACCCATAAACCTGTGTCGATGCTGGTCTTCTACGGTTGTTCTTCCATTAAATAAATGATCGTGTAATTCTCTTGGCATAAAATCACCTCATTACTAAGTTATTTGGATTAAGGCAATTTAGTGCCTGCATTTATTAAATTTGCTATATAAATCGCACAAAGAAGATTACATGGAATAGCTGCGATTTATAACATCAATGAAAATGTTTCGCA
Source organism: Clostridia bacterium (assembly GCA_035627615.1). Lineage (GTDB taxonomy): Bacteria > Bacillota > Clostridia > Lutisporales > Lutisporaceae > BRH-c25. The sequence continues at coordinate 40,608 of DASPLL010000025.1, read as the reverse complement.
CTATTGAATTATATGTAATGGATTTAGTGCGAAACATATAGTTAACACTGCTGTAAACTTCTACACTGAGACCAAGGAAGCCTCCTAAGACGAAAGCTATGCTGCTTCTGCCCTTTATAGTTGTAAGCGCCTAGTATAATAGAGTGCCGGGGTTGCAACATTCTTACCTTAGCGATTGTCGCAATATTGCATTCTGCACAGGCAACAGCATCAGCCTTCCTATTTAGTATTTCGTGACTCAATCTTCAACCTTTCGGCTTTCGGCCTGCTATCTTGTATGCCTACGCTTGGAGCGCAGCAGTTACCTTCTGCGCTCCAAGGCTGACTACGGCGGCTGGTTAACCTTACCCGATGGGCTTCCCACACACTATATGACCCGATATTGCTCAGATGCACTGCCTGGCACCTACACTTACGAAAGTGCGGTAAATTGACACCATATTCTCAACTCTAGTAGCTTGTCAGCACATAATCCATTCGGTTGCACCCGATTGCAGAAGCAACTGAACTGCATTTTGCCCTCAATAGATAGAATATAGTCTTATCTTTAATATCACTCAATGTTTCAAAATTCGCTTGTCCTTTGCTTATAATAAGGTCTGCTTTACTAAATTCATTCTTAAATGCACTTGAACAATCTTTTAATATTGTTCCTTGTGCAGAATGTCCATTGTCAATAACCTTTACTAAATCTGCAACACCTGTACTTATTGCGTCTTGCATAGTTGCATCATTTACGATTGGGCCTCCCTTTACTACATAAGTAACCTTTTTTACTGGAAGATTCTCTAGTAGAAATTTATCAAATATGATTTCACCAGAATTATCAGCAATATACATAATCTTCTTTGACTTCTCTACCGCTTCTCGTAAAGCAGCTGTTCCAGTGCCAAAAATATCATGTTTGATACTATCCTCAACCGACTTAACAATATCTGAATGCTCCAGCTTTAATCCAACAGAAAAATCTATAATATTTCCTGCAATAGCCAGCCTACAAGCCATATCAAGGCGATCTTCCGCCTTATCTAACCATTTTTCCTCAGTAATTCTCTCATAAAGCTCTTTAGCAATTTCATTGTACTGTTCCTTCAATCCTTTATATGGATCATTAATACCGGTAATATTCTTAGCATGTTGATGCATCCTAAAAGCTATTTCAGGTGCTGTTTCATTGAAGTCCATTTCTCCCAATTCTTTCAGAGATCTTTTTATTATTTCTTCTTGCATCGTTACATTATTCGTCGCCTCTTCAGCTATTTCCACTGCTTGTCTGGCAAGACAGTGAATGCATTCACGTGATATCTTCATATATTCGCCTCCTCAAGAGTAATACGACCATATTCTATTAAGCGGAATATTCATAATTGTACCATTTAAATTTATGATTAAAAAGGCCGCCGCTGCTTTTGTGATACAATTCACCGCACCTTTGTATCGACGGTTTATATGACAGGCCAATTAAATTTACCTTGCCTGCCTAAATCCGGACATTTCAGCTGTGCCCCTGCCCCTACTGATACTTCTTATCAGGATAGTTCTTTTGGAATACATCAATGGCTATGCCTTTTAAGTCATCCGCACTCAGTTTGGTAAGTTGAGCCAATATATTCTTTTTGACATCTATTTGCGGGAATTTATCATTGCTGTCATATATATATTGGACTATATCCTTGAATAACTGTGTGTTTGCCCTAGTATGCGTATTGTTGACTTCCATGCCTATGTCAGAAGAATAAAACTGATTCAGGCACATGAACTGCATATTTCCGTAGGCCAGCTGTGAAAGCTTAGCTTTGTATTCAGCTTCACCTAACCATATAAAATTGGCTCCGGTTTTGTCATCAATAGAGTGCTGGCTCTCATGGATGATATTTGTTTTTACAGTAAAATCCTTTTCAAGCTTATTAAAAATATATCTTTGCAGTCCACTTCCATATATACCTTTGACCTTTGCCTTTTCAGTCTCGGTAATTATCTGCTTATCAATAAACTGAAATGAGATATTTGGAGAAAAATATATCTGTAAGGGTCCGCTTTCCTCTATGTCTGCCTGGGTACCCCCATATTCCTTTATGATGTCTTCTTTAGCATCTTCATTATAAAAGGAAGATACTTGAAGCTCGCCGTCATATTCATTATCTTGTATTACCATGACAATTTCCGTTGGGCTTATACTCCAGCCTCCTACTCCCCCACTTTCCATAAACCTCCAGCAATCCAGCCCGTTACTGATCATATTCTTTAACGTAATAACCTTTAAATCTATTTCTTCTCCCCATAAAGCAGAATGTATCATAGAACTGTCTATAATCCTTCCAAAATGAGCTCCCAGCATACTTCCGTTTGCTTTTATATTAGCAATTCTAACACCGAACTTCTTTTCTATTTCTTCATTCAATATGTTAGTCGATAAAGCAGTACCCCCTGAATAGTTTTTTATTTTTGGAAATAGTACTGCTATTTTTTCATATGCCGGCTTAATCCTTCTATAAAAATTCAGTTCCTCCTTCATACCGTTTATGCATCTTTCCCGGTAATAATCATCAAGTAATGCATTCAATTCATCCCTAAATGATAAATACAACTCCATCTCATAAAGCTTATTCCTAATATCTTCATTTGTCTGATCCTGGACTAATGCCTTTTTATATTCCATTACTGCTTCATCATAAAGAACAAGGGTGGCATAAAGGCTGGCCATTTGGAGATGAGTTACATTTTTTTTACCCTCAACTGCATCCTTATACAGCCTGTTCCACTCAATTACTCCCTTATATATATTGTCATCTGTGCTTTCTCCGATGAGGTTATCATTTTTCCATACTTTATAAGCCTTTTCGTATCCTTCTGCCTCAACATAAAGCTTATGCAATGCAGCATTTGCTTCTATGCTGAAGGGATTCTTGCCTGATGCATTTTCCAACGCTTCCATGGCTTTTTTTCTATTATTTAGTTTTAAATAGCAATTCCCTATAGCTGTGTGCAAATCGGCTAATTTGGGATTAATAGGTACATACTCGTAGTTGTTAGTGTTTTTTATTGCTTTTTCATAGTATTTTATAGCTTCCCTGTATTGTCCCTTTGCTTCATAAATACATCCCATTCCCCTATAGTGTTCAGAATTCTCCGGGTTCACTTTTATAGCCCTTTCAAACAATCCTTCCGCCTTTTCATAATTATTGAAGATATGAAACTCCATAAATCCATAATTGTTCAGCACCGTATCATTATCCTTAATAATGTCATATTTATCCTCCAGCAACTTCCTTGCTTCTGTATATTTGATAGAGGCTACGAGCGCTGCAAATTTATTGAATATATCAACGCTCTCCTTGCTTGGTCCCATAACAGTTTTGTTTGCTGCTATCCCGTTTGAGCAAGAGGTTAAAGCCAATATTAAAGTAAATATTAGTATTACCTTGCCAACCCTTATTACCTTTTCCATATTATCTATTTCCTCCCTAAGGCCATTCGAAATATATATCTTATACTTTTATTTCAAAATAAAATTTGCATACATCTCTTGATACGGAAATATTTGTAATTTGTTTTTTGTGAAATGATAGTATCTGAAAACCAGTGCCAGGGAAACCGCTGAAAAATGGCCATAAAAATCAGAGGTTTCTGCCACACAATGAATGATTATTCATGGTGTTTGCACTTGTATTGCCTTTATATGGTAGGATATTCGTACCTACTCCGCATATATCAACAATTTTAATACTTTACTGAGCTCCTTTGCCGGAGCTCTTTAACTTTGAGATACAGCAAAGCCAGGAGGGTGTAAAGTATATTAACCATCCTGACTATATTACATACCATATTTGCTAAAGTAATATGAATCTTCGCCCGCCCTAACCTCACATAACGGCATCGCCGCAGTCCATGATTCCTTAGCATTGTCGCAAATCTTCTTTCCACTTTAAACCGCTTATTGCTGGCTTCTTCAAATTCTTTAGTTTCAACTCATTTCATGTCTTTTAGTACCGCATCGTATCATAAAGGAACGTCTAGTCTCCTTCCCTTGCTTGCCACTTTTCCGTTTTTATCCTTGTATAGACATTGATCTCTTAATGGACATTGTTGGCAAATTGCTTTATCAAACTTGAATACTTTGAAGTCCGTAGCATTTGTTTTGTTTCTGGTTATAACATATTTTTCTGTAGTTATCCTGGCACCATATTCATCTTAGCCCTACAGTTCCCTCCTTTAGGTGATATAATTTTATTATATCGGATTACTGGACTCGTTTTCCTGAAATTTCAAGATTATTACCGATTCAACAAAAAAATACCGATTCTTATATATTTTATATATGGAATCAGTGCTTCTCCGTTTTTAATTATTATTTCCGCAAAATCTTCTCCATCGCTTTTCCCTTTGCTAACTCATCGATCAGCTTATCCAAATAACGAATTTCCTGCATAGTTGGTTCTTCGATGTCTTCTACTCGGACACCGCAGACCACACCTTTGACCAAAGCCCGCGAAGGATTCAGTTGAGGAGCTTCCGCAAAGAAGGTCTCAAAGTCTGTCTGTTTTTCCAGTTGCGCTTCTAACTCTTCTTGACTATATCCCGTCAACCAACGGATGATTTCATCGACTTCTGTTTTCGTACGTCCTTTTTTCTCAGCCTTCGTAACATAATGGGGATAGACCCTTGCGACACTCATTGTATAGATATGATGTTTGGTCATCTTACATCCTCCCTTATATAGTTTTCCTTATTGTACCATGAAAAATAATCGGGTTACCTTTATTTTTTATAATTCATATTAATAGTTTTTAATCCTTAATTTTTTATATAAAATAATGACGAGCTCCTTTATATTCACTTCACAGTCTAGTGCGATCAATTAAGAAAAGCTATCAAATAAAGTTTCACATGTCATTTCAACATGAATTCTTACAAAGAAAACCGCCGTTACTTGTGATACGGTTCACCCTTAATAATCCTGAACCCTCTGTACACCTGCTCCAGCAGTATTACCCGCATCAGCTGATGGGGAAAGGTCATAGGTGAAAAGGACAGCTTAAAGTCGGCCCGCTTCAGCACTTCATCACTCAGACCCAGTGACCCCCCTATTACAAAAGCTATACTGCTTCTGCCCTTAATACCCAGGTCTTCTATAAAGTCTGCCAGGCCGACTGAGGACAGCTGCTTACCCTGAATGGCAAGGGCTATTGTGTAGGTGTCCTCTTTTATGTGCTTCAGTATGCCTTGTCCCTCTTTTTGGATGACCATTTGCTCCTGGGCAGGGCTCAGGTTCTCGGGGGCTTTTTCGTCCGGCACTTCTATGATTTCCAGTTTGCAATATTTAGAAAGCCGTGTTGAGTATTCCTCCACGGCTTCCCTAAAATATCTTTCCTTCAGTTTTCCGACTGTTATGACCGTTATATTCATTACCTGTATTCCTCCGGCATCTCTGCCAGTTTTATATCTGCTGTATATTCGGTATTGTTTTTTATGTATCTCACACTTATGGTATCGTCGGGATTCATGCTGTACAGTATGCTTTTGAACTTTACCAGAGTGTTGACCTCTGCATCATTGATATGGGTTATTACGTCTCCTGTCCTGAGTCCTGCCCTTGCTGCCGGAGCGCCTTCCATTATATCATAAACATAGATTCCCTTTTTGATTTCTATATCTGTTGCATAGTAGCCCAGCATTTCACTGTCCAGGGGGGTTATTCCCATATATGTGGGTATGAATTCTCCGTTTTTTATCAGCTTCTGGGTTATCGGCTTCGTGATGTTGATCGGTATTGCAAAACCCAGGCCTTCAGCCGATGCCTTTACCGTATTTATCCCTATTACCTGCCCCTGCCCGTTTATCAGTGGTCCGCCGCTGTTCCCGGGGTTAATTGCAGCATCCGTCTGTATCAGGTCCTCCATTACAGAACCCTGCTCCACCATTATGCTCCTGTTGAGTCCTGACACTATACCCTGGGTAACTGTTCTTTCAAAACGCATCCCAAGGGGATTGCCTATTGCTATACTGGTCTCCCCCACTATCAGATTGTCCGAATCCCCCAGTTCCGCTGCCGGCAAGCCTGCCGCTTCAACCTTCACAACTGCCAGATCCAGCAGGCTGTCCTTCCAGAGCACCTTTCCATCAAGCTCTTTTCCATCCTTGAAAAATACCGTAAGCTCCTCGGGATGCTCCCCTACCACATGGGCATTTGTAATTATATAGCCCTTTGGGTCTATTACCACTCCCGAGCCTACACCTTCATAAGACCGCTTCCCAAAGAACAGATCCCGCTCAACCGTCACCGTACTGATCCTCACTACTGAAGGAGTGACCTTCTGCGCTACTGCCGCTGCTACATTCAACTCCGCAGAAGGCTTTATAACCACCTGCTGTCCCATCTGCACATTACCATCACCCTGCAGCATTGGAGCCAGCCTGTTGTATAAATAAGACGGCACTATAACAGCCACAATAAGGCCTCCAATGATGGCCCCGACCAGTGCGGTAGCCAGATAAGAAAGCCCCGAAGGCCTTTTATAGCTCCTGTACTCATTTCTATCAGTAACCGGAGCAGTATCTATTGTATTCATTATGTTCTGTGCCGTACTGTTATTCTCTTCTTCAACAAGGACCTTATGTATCTCTTGTTCTGCTTGTTCCGCTTCCTCCTGCTGTTCCTTTGTCCTGTCATCCAGATCGTCCATATCCTCATCCTCCATAGGCAAATTGATTATATGCAAATTAATCCCTCTGACATTAATATATCCACCAAAATGTTTTGTATTATATATTTTATTTTATATAATAACACCTGCTGACTCCGCTCCTTGGTGCAAGCTCCAGTCTGATGTCCTCATTGATCTTTACCTTCTTCTGCTCCAATATTCCCTTTACAGTCTCATAGGCAAGCTCCGGGAAGTTGTTTTCCTGGCTCAGGTGGCCTAGCATCACTTCGCGTACTCCTGTCTGAAGCAGCTCATATACAGCATTTCCGGCTGCTTCATTGGAAAGATGACCATGCTCGCTCAATATTCTTCTTTTCAGAAAATACGGATATCTGCCCATCTTGAGCATTTCAATATCATGGTTGGACTCCAGCATGATCATATCAGAGCCGCTGATGTTCTCTTTTACCATATCGCTGAAATATCCAAGATCGGTAGCTATACTGACTTTTCTGCTGCCTTCATAAAAGCAGAAGCCTACAGGATCTGCCGCATCATGGGGAATACTGAAGGACTTGATGCCTATCCCTGCTATTTCCAGCTCTTCTCCTACGGCAAAATACCTGATATTCTCCGGTTTCACTTTTCCTATCAGATCCGCCATGCTGTTCCATGTATTTATGTTGGCGTATATAGGTATGTCCAGCTTTCTTGATATGATGCCTATGCTCTTGATATGATCTGAATGCTCATGAGTAACAATGACAGCTTTTATTGTACATGAGCATACTCCAATATTGTTCAGATTGCCCAGTATCTCCTTGCCGCTTACACCGCAATCTACCAGCAATCCGCTGCTGTCATTCCCCACAAAAACACAATTTCCGCTGCTCCCGCTTGAAAGCGAACAAAGTCTTATCCCCATTTTCTTCCTCCGGCGTTGATTAAATCTGTCTTTATCTATCTCTCGACTCTTGCAATATCTGCCCCTATGCTTTTCAGTTTCTCAACGAGGTTTTCATAGCCTCTGTCTATATGCCTCAGATTGCTTATCTCTGTCTCTCCTTCAGCAGCCAGGCCTGCTATTACCATTGCCGCCCCTGCTCTCAGGTCGGTTGCATAAACCGGAGATCCGGAAAGCTTATGTATTCCTTCAACTATAGCAACACGGCCCTCCACCTTTATATTGGCCCCCATCCGCTTAAGCTCATCCACATGCTTGAACCTGCCCTCCCATATGCTCTCGGTAATTATTCCCGTACCCTCTGCTATGGAAAGCAGTACGCTCATCGGCTGCTGCAGGTCGGTCGGAAAACCGGGATATGGTATGGTCTTAATGTTGACGGCTTTTGGCCTTGCTATTGTTCTTACTCTTATGGAATCCTCATTCTCTTCAATTTCGATACCCATTTCTCTGAGCTTTGCAGATATAGATTCAAGATGTGTCGGAATTACGTTCTTTATAAGAACATCCCCGCTGCTAGCCGCTGCTGCAATCATGTACGTCCCTGCCTCCATCATGTCGGGTATTATCGCATGCTCACAGCCTCCCAGATGTTCCACTCCTTTGATCTTTATGACATCGGTACCTGCACCCTTTATATTTGCACCCATTGCATTCAATAGGTTGGCGATGTCGACTATGTATGGTTCCTTGGCTGCATTCTCTATTGTGGTGACCCCTTTTGCCTTGCAGGCTGCAAGCATTATGTTTATTGTAGCACCAACACTCACTACGTCCAGATATATAGGTGCCCCTATAAGCTCTGCTGCCCTGGCCTTTATGACCCCATGCTCCACTTTTATCTTTGCTCCTAAAGCCTCAAAGCCTTTTATGTGCTGATCGATAGGCCTGATTCCTATATCGCAGCCTCCCGGGAAAGGCACCTCGGCTTTTTTAAATTTACCCAGAAATGCTCCTAAAAAATAGTAGGACGCTCTCATCTTCTTCGCTATTTCAAAATCCACCTTATAGCTTTTCATGTTCTTACTGTCGATCTCAAGCTCTCCGGCATTGCCTGAATTCACCTTCGCACCAACCTGCTGCAAAAGCTCCTTGAGATATCTGACGTCATCTATATCTGGCAGATTCCTGATAAAACATTTTGAATCTGATAATATTGCAGCCGGTATAATCCCCACAGCAGAATTTTTAGCTCCGCTTATGCACAATTCTCCATGAAGCTTTTTGTTCCCTTTGATTATCAGTTTTTCTTCCAAAGTACAAACCCCTTTTTACGTAATATTAATATGTACTGCAAATTTGTGCGGAACGCATGGAATACGTCCCCTACGACGTAATACTGTGATTCTGAAATATGTATATAACTATAACATTCTAATTATATCATTGTTTACTATATTTGATAATATAGCAAAAAAAGGCTATTCCCTAGCCTTTTCTATACCCTCAACTTTTTCATTATATGCATTTATATAGATTATATCCCTGTCTGTAGTTATTCTCCACACCGGAAAGGCCGTCCCTTCCTCCACCACAGAAACATCCACCTGGTCGCTTGCACCGGTTCCGAAGTAATATCCCTGCTGGATATCCAATACTTCCTTGCTGGGTGTAGTGCTCTTGTTATTATGCTCCGGCATGTATAGCATTGCTATGACCGGTGATATAACCTCTTTCCTCTTACCAGCCTGCTTTACCGTCTCAAACCATACTACCCTTGCTCTCTGTATGCCATCATTGTTTACATAAAACTCCATTAAACTGTTATATATAGCCGCACCTTTAAAGGATTGTGTGTAGATAAACCTCTTATAGCCCTCAAGATCCCCTACCCTCCTTATGCTTGCATCATCCTGCATACCAAGCCTGCTGAGGAATTTTTCTATGCTTTCCCTGCATACCTTCTCATCAATGATTGATGCCGGTCTTATGCTGTTGTCTGTATAAAAAAGCTCTCTTCTGTTCCTGATGCTGACCTCGATATTTTTCCCATTTATCTTCACTGTGCTGCCATCAACCGATTCCACCGTCTTTTCTTCAGAAGCAAACAAACTCCCTTTAATGTCTTCTGTGCTGAAAAGCTTTTGCTTTACTGTTATTGGAGGCATATCGGACTTCTTTTCCGGAACCTGCCCCTTCACAACTATGCCCTTTTCAGCAAGATAGCCGGTCGCTTGCTTTACTCTCTCACTGTCCACATGGCTTACACTGCCGGTATTGGCTCCTATAATTATATATGCCAGGAAGATGTTGATTGCGAGAAAAACAGCTATAAGAATTGTCTTTGCTTTTGCCCAATCCATTCTAAAACCTCTCTCCCGGGTGTTGTCGGCTTCTACTTATCCAGTATGATTCCAGTCTCTGCATCAATTATATACCTCTGGTTGAGAACAGTACCGTTTCCAAGCCGCTCAACAGTGACATCTGCAACCCAGACCGGCACGTATGTTATACTGTTTTGACTGTTTCTTTCATAATAAGCCAGGTATATATCGTTTACCTTGTTGATCTTCTCACCGCTGAGTTCTTCTACTTTCTTGTCCAGCAGTATGTTAAGCACATCTATGATATCCAGCACCTGCTTATATTCCAGCTCCTGGGTTAGTTTTCTGATATATCTTTTATATCTTTTGACTTTATCACCTACAATTTCCACTTCTATAGTGTCACTGCTCATACCTGAGGCTAACACTATAGGCAGTCCCTCATAGGCATATCTGTATCTGATTATATACTTATCGCCTCTCATACTCTTAATTATATCAGATATGTAGCTGCTATTTTCAGGAAATCCAAAATGATTGCTTACAAATTCAGTACTTATATCTATGGCACTCCTGGCATTGATCTTACTGCTGTCTGCTGACTGCAGATCATAATTGACATACTCAAGCATACCGTTTGTATATAGCTTGACCACCCGGTTCTCCCTGTCTGTATAAACCAATGTACCGTCCATATTCTTTATAATGCTGAGGGAAGATATTTCATTATTAAAAAAGTCTGCTATACTCTCAGGTATTTCATCCTCTACTGTCAGCTCTTTCTCCCCGGACAATACAGGAAGGCCTTTTGTTCCGATCTTTGTGGGCACTACTGCGTTCTTGCTGAATAATCCGGGCTGCAGCCTGTTAAGATACAGGCATGACACTGTTGACTGCTTTTCAAGATTAGTAATGATATAATCCATATTGTTCTGTATTCCCTCTGTCCTGAACTCATAAAGTATGCTCTGCACGGTGTCATAAAGATATACTCTGTTCATGCTTTGGGCGACAATTATCTCGTCTATGCTCTTGATGCCAATATCGGCGCCGCTGCTTATATTCATAAGCTTATAGACTGCATCAGTTTCCAAAGGCATGTTGAAGATAAAGCTTACTCCCCTTGCATTCCTTATTCTGTTAAGTTCTTCCACAGGAACCTTCCGCACAACCTCCCTGGTATTTACAAGTATGGCAGTCCGGACCAGCCTCTTGGCCTCCTTGAATATCCTGTTGTACGTTTCACTGTTCTCCTCGTTGTCGTATTGAATTGTGCTTCTTTCGCCAAAGCTCACTATCAGCTTGTGTGGCTTCAACAAATCAGACTTATCATATTCTGCATTAAAATCAGGTTTTTTAGATTTATTTTCAGACATAATAAAAATACCCTCAATGGAAGTGTAAAACCATATTCGGGTAGTCAATATAAAACTTAATATGACAAGAAATAATAAGGATACTGATTTAAATCGTTCACGGTTCAATATAATCACCTATATGCTACTATTATACATTCCGGAAAAAGCTATATAAGGATTTTGGTTAAGCTTTTCCTATTCATTCGTATTTACTTTGTTTGATAGATCCTCTTTAACTTTGTTCAAATTATTCCCGTTGACTTCCTCACTTGCCTCTTTCTCTAAAAAACGCTCTACTTCCAATGTTCTTTCATCTGTGTTTCCATTTTTATCGGTAATGAAAAGCACTATTTTGTTTTTCCCCAGGTTCAAGTCCACTGATTCTGCAAAAATTCCGGATGCTCCTACGGTAAACTCTTCGCTCTGCTGCAAAATCCATATCCCTTCTTCCTCGGAATCCTCGGAGGGCTTCTTCTTTACTATAATGCTCTTATCGTCCTCTGTACCGAACCAATACAGATCAAAGGTTACTTCCGTACCTTCCTCTGCATTGCCGGAAATAATATATTCCTTTTCAAAGGTTTTTGATTCATCTTTATCTGATTGCAGATCAAATACCGGAGCAGTATCCTTTCCGTACTTAACATAGCTTGCATCTGATTGTGCGTATACTGCCGAACCTGCTGCAAAGACTGCTGTGGCTATGGCTGCTGTTATCAGCACCTTCTTGAACATGAGAATTCCCCCTGTGGCTTTGAATTAATTACCCTATTATCCATACAAATCCTTAGTATTATTATACAAAAGATATATTACAGCATTATTACAGACTAATTAAGCTTATTTTACATTAATATAATAATTCCGCCATAACCTTCAGTATATTCTAGTGATTATTAACACAACAACTTTCTTGTCTTTCATAGTGTTAATAATCACAACATTGATTCAGTGCCTCGCATGCTCAAGAAGGGATATACGTTACGAGGCACTAGGATTCACAAGGGAAGTCAATTATTACTTCAGTGCCTTTTCCATATTCACTTTCTATTCTGATTGAGCCTTTATGTGCTTCCACTATGTTCCTGGCTATTGAAAGGCCTAAGCCGGTGCCTCCCATTGCCCTTGAGCGGGCTTTATCAACCCTGTAAAACCTTTCAAAAAGCCTTGGCAAGTCTTCCTTTGGAATACCCATACCCGTATCGGTTATTCTTATCTCCACATTATTTTCCTGCATACCTGCCGTCACCCCTATACTTCCGTTTTCCGGCGTATATTTTATAGCATTACTTATAATGTTTATTATAACCTGTTCTATCCTATCCTTATCTCCGTTTATCTCACAGAGTTCTTCAGGAGCCTCGAAGGATAGAGATTGGTTTTTCTGTTTGGCCGCCATTTCCATTTTTACTACGCAGTCTCTTGTTATATTCAGTATATTCAGTCTTTTCATGTTCCATTCCATCTTGTCATAATCAAGCTTGGACAGCTGCAGCAGATCCTTTACCAGCCTCGTCATTCTTTCTGACTCACTGTTAATGACCTGTAGAAAATTCACAGTATACTCTTTGCTATCCAACGCACCGTCAAGAAGGGTTTCTGTGTAGCTTTTGATTGTCGTAAGCGGGGTGCGCAGCTCATGGGAAACATTGGCTACAAATTCCTTGCGCATCTTATCCAGCTTTTCCTGTTCAGTTACATCCTGAAGTACCAGCATAGCCCCTTCAGTTTCATTGTGCTCATTTTTTATCTGCACCACGCTGACTTTTATTATAAGATTGTTTATGCTTAAAATATTAAAGTTCTTCTCACTATCATTAAGTATATCATTGAAGGTTATTCCCAGATTCAGTTTCTGTGCAGCATCATCAAATTTCCGGTTGTACAGGTCCTGCTTGCTTATATTAAAAATACTATAAGCCGCAGGATTCGCATGTATAACTGTTCCTTCGGAATTTACAGCAATAATACCATCTGTCATATTGGTCAGGATTGCTTCAACCTTGTTCTTCTCCCGGTACATTTCATCCAAAGTGCTCTTCAGTCTCACAGTAAGATAGTTGAACATTTCTGTCAATTGTCCTACCTCATCCCTGGATTTTACGGCTATTACCTGCCCATAATCTCCTTTCGCCAGCCTTTCGGCTTTGGAGGTTACTTCCTTTATAGGTCCGGTAAAGGTCTTTGAGAGCAGGTTGCCCAGGAGCGCAGTTATACAGAGTGCCCAAATAGTCGCACTTGTAAGTATTCTCCTTATACTCTGTATATTCTCTTCAACACTGGACAGATCTGCACTGATATATATTGCGCCTATTACATTATCATCTTCGAAAATTATAGGTACGGCAATGCGCTTGAGATATATGTTGTTTTCATCAGGATACACTACTTCCATATTCAGTTTTATTGCATCCTCCACTATCATAAGGCCTAGACGGTCATAATCATCGATAGCCCCTTCATAATTCTTCTGGCTGGCTATGAAGTCCCCGTTCTCATATACATATACCGACCTTACCTGCCTTCCCTGACCAACAAACCAGTTCGATACAATGTCCTGAATATTAGGTGCTCCTACCGTCTTATCCTTCAGATTGTCAGCCAGATAATTACCTCTTGCTATAATAGTCTCCGTCATAGTGTCTATTTGCTCATTTTTTATGGCTTCTGTGATAAATACACCTACAATAGACATAGCAAGCCATACCAACAGGAAGGATATTATTACGAGCTTCCATTGGATGCTTCTCAACATTTAATTAAATCCTCCTGAAGTAATAGCCTACGCCTCTTTTTGTCTGCACATACTTCGCATTGCTGGGATCATCCTCTACCTTTTCTCTCAGTCTTCTTACAGTTACATCAACAGTCCTGACGTCCCCGTAGTATTCATAACCCCAGACCTCTTCCAACAGGGTCTCTCTTGAAAAAACCTGCTCAGCATGAAGTGCCAGATATCTTAAAAGCTCAAACTCCCTCAGGGTAAGCTCAATTACAGCGTCTGCCTTACGCACCTCATACCTGTTAAGATCGATTATAAGATTTCCGGACTTAATGACCTGACCGCTGCCTTCCATACCGGAATTAAGGAAGTTGGCTCTTCTTATATTAGCCTTTACTCTGGCCATAAGCTCCCTTACACTGAAGGGTTTTGTCATATAATCATCCGCTCCAAGCTCCAGACCAAGTACCTTGTCCACTTCTTCTTCTTTTGCGGTGAGCATTATTATTGGAGTGCTAACATTTTCCCTCAGCTTTTTGCATACAGTAAAGCCATCCATTACCGGAAGCATAATATCAAGGACTATCAGGTCAGGCTTATATTCGTAGGTCATATTCACAGCCTGCTGGCCGTCCTCTGCGACAAATACTTTGTAGCCTTCCTTCTCCAGGTTGAACTTTATGATATCTGCTATAGGTCTTTCATCATCCACCACAAGAATTTTTCTGTTATCCATTAAATACACCACCCCAAAATTAATAATATATCTTCAATACTAAAACCATATTTCATTGAAATTCACATACCATACACATATTTTACTACTTATACCGCCATTACGCAACAAGTCGGGTTGAGTACGGAAGTAGTACTCCGGAAAGTAATGCTTATGGCCCAATGTGACTATTTCCAAATAAGGACTTTGGTCCTACTAATATAAGGCCTCCTCCTTATACTATAATCTGTCAAAATAGTATAAAATAAGTGTATCTCAACAAAATAGTTTTATATCCCCCCGGATATAAGAAAACAGATTTATATATTTGTTTTCTATTTTTTTGTCTTTTTTACCCTTTCCATGCATCTGAATCTATATACTCATTCAAAGTCTGACCGTATATGGTGAGAAAAGCTTCATCCATGGAATACCCTTTCTTGAGCTCCTCAAGCATATCGTTTATACTTTTTCTGCCATGCTGATCAATAAGTCCCTTTACAATATCAAAGGACTGCCTGTAGGACTGTGTTTCCTCCAGCTCCATGAAGCCGTTCCTAAGCTCATCTCCGGTGAAGTAGCTTTCATAAGCAAAGCCCTCCGCCCATTCCACTCCATCCACCGCATACTCTTCATAGAGTGCAAGTCCTTCAGTGAGCCACAATTCGACATTCCCACCGCTTTTATCATCAATTACCTTGTGCACATACTCATGAAGTACCGGCCCATTTTCTTCAAAATCCTTTTCTTCTATTTTATTCTGATTCAGATATGCCTTGGGTGACAACACATGTATTATGCCCATATTATATAGCCCCATGACAGCTTGTCCCATGACAGACTGCTGGTAATCCCACATGCTTTCCTGATCCTCATAAACAAACACTATAGTTTTGCCCTCAGGATAATAACCATAGTGCAAGCCTTCCACCTTGTAGCTTTTTTCAAATATTTTCCCTATATCTCTTACTATATCCTCATCTTTATCTGTATATTTGATAATAAAATTGTCCGTTTCATAAATATTGAACTCTGGTGTCAGTTCACTGCTTTTTACATGGGCAAACACTTTAAGAGCCTTATAACCCTGCATTTTTGCCATAATAAAACCTTTGTCCCCAGCGAAAAAAAATAGTACTGAAACCAATGTTAGTACTATTGCCAGCGACCTTATTCTTCTTTTCATATATCCAGTTCCTTTCTAACAGGGATCCTTAAGAATCCTGATACTAAGCCAACTAAATATATTATACTATCTTTTTATGTAAACTTCATTGGAATATTTTGTTACCCAAGGTCTCTCTTAATGACAGCCGCTGCATCCTCCGCAGCTGCCACTGCTGCAGCTGCCGCCACCTTTTGCCGAACCGCCGGTGTTACATCTTCCTTCAAAAACCTGCTTTACTTCATTACTCCCGCATTTCGGGCATTTTATGCTTTCTCTGTTTGATAATTTTACGATCTCTTCAAATTTTTCTCCGCAATTATCACATCTAAAATCAATTAAAGCCATATATTAGCCTCCTCTTTTATTGTAAGGTGTAGTCATCTGCGGACGGCCGATGGCCGCCCCTACGCGCAAACCCCAGATACGTTCTCCTCGCGACCCCGCAACCCCGAAACCCTGAAACCTTATAAATTATATATATAACAATCACCAAATTTTTTCAATAGCATATTATGAAATAAGGCCTTTGTTTTATAACATTATGCATACTGGGGGATAGCTATGAGATCCATAAAGGAATTAATAAAAAGCATTCCTTTTTCTTCGTATTTCAAAAAGGTTGATCCAGTAATAAGCCGGATGCTTTCTATAGAAAAAGTCAAAATGCTGCCTGTGATAATGACCTTCCGAAGGCCTCTTGAGGCCCAGACCGAGTCCAGACTGAAGCGGATGGGTTTTTCGATAAAACACCACCTGCCTTTTATAAATGCTATCACCGGAAAAATAAATGTCAGCAACTTCGATTCCATTAGTAGTGTCGTCGAAATTGCAAAAATTTATTTTGACGGCACTGCATTTCTTATGGGCAGCAGCGAGCAAAGGGAGCATTCACCGGAAAGCGCTGGAGCAGCTTCCTTCCATCTTAGCGGAAAGGGTATCACTGCAGCCTTTATCGACTCCGGTGTTTATCCGCATCCTGACCTTGTACTGCCACGGAACAGAATAGCTGCTTTTAAGGATTATATTAACGAATTTGATGAGCCCTATGATGATAATGGCCATGGTACTGCATGCATAGGAGCAGCCTTTGGGGCGTCCCTGGATGGAAAATTCAAAACGCCGGCCTATAACTGCAGTATAATATGCGCAAAAGCCTTTAACAGTCTTGGATATGGTACCTTCTCGGATATATTGGCCGCAATGCAGTGGATTTGCAGCATACGAGAAAAACATAATATCAAAGTACTTGTACTCCCCTTCGGAAGCGGCTGTATTTATAAGCATTATGACATATTGAGCATGGCTGTGGAAAGCCTTTGGAAAAGCGGTCTTTTTGTCTGTACCTGCAGTGGAAATCTTGGTCCGAACGAAGCCAGCATAACTTCTCCCGGGATTTGCAGCTCAAGCTTCACAACCGGAGCCTGCACCACCTCCGGGGCATCTCCCGGAGTTGCCCGTTTCAGCGGTCGCGGCCCTGTGGAAAGCAAAACTGAAAAGCCGGATGCAGTAATGCCGGGATATAAGGTCGCAGCATTGAATGCCGATACAGATTATATACCCAGGAGTAAAAGCCTTTCACATGTAAAGCTCTCAGGGCAGCATTATACTGAAATAAGCGGGACATCAGTGGCAGCCAGTATGACTGCAGCAGCAGCAGTACTTCTGTATCAGAAAAAACCCGCTCTCTCGCCTGATGATTTAAAAGGCATCCTGAAAAGACTCTGCACTTCAATCAATGAACTGAAGACCGTCCAGGGTGCCGGGGTGATAGATATGAAAAAGATTGAAGAATTGCAATAATTCTCCAATCTAGTGCTTATTAACATAACAGATTTCTTGTCTTTCAAATGTTAATAAGCACTTCATAAATTTAATGCCTCGCACAGCCCTAAAGGGGATATACTGTACGAGGCATTATTATGTACTATACTTATTTCAAATAGCTCAATGGGTTTTTAATAACGCCATTCTTCCGGATCTCAAAGTGTAAATGAGGTCCTGTGCTATTACCGGTATTCCCTACTGCTCCTATTGTCTGGCCTTTATAAACCTTCTGTCCTACCTTAACATTATATTTGCTAAGGTGCCCATAGTAGGACATAAAATTGGCGCCGTGATCGATCTTTATAAGCTTACCGTAGCCGCCATCATAACCTACCCAGGTAACCACCCCTCCGTCGGAAGCTTTTACTGCAGAGCCATAGGAAGCTGCTATATCTATCCCTGTATGCCTTCTGCCCCATCTCATTCCATATCTTGAGGATATGCTTCCTCTGGCTGGATATGAAAAGGTTCCTGTTCCTTTCTTTGGAGGAGGCTCTTTAGTTCCTTTAACAAGTACTTGCGTCTTGGGCTGTTTTATGATTTTCTCACTGAGAACTGTTTTTCCTGTCTCAATACCATTAACTTTAGTGATATCAGCTACGACTTCCTTTTCTCCATGTTGTCCTTTGACCTTGATGCTTGTTTCATCCTTATACAGAGAACTGCTGAACTCCACCTTCTGCTCAAACTCGGCCTTCTCAACCGAAGTGACGGTCTGAACTGTTTTCACGCTTATCAATGGCTTCGGTACAATAAGATTTATAACCTGGTCTATTTTTATTTTCTCTGGATTAACTCCAGGATTGGCTTTTTGCAAATCTTCAAGAGACATGTTGTACTTTTTCGATATAGACCAGAAGCTTTCACCGGACACAATCTTATGTGTACGGGTTTCATTGGTTCCTTTTATTATAAAGCTGATGATCTCATCTTTTTCAGCTATCGCAGAAGCATCAATAAATTCATTCTTCAGCTCTACCTTCTCTGCAAAGCCAACTTCCTTCATCTTTGACCTGTCTTGTCCTTCCAGACTCCTGTCCTGAATTTCCTTAAGCAGATTTTCGGCCAGTTCTTTCGTCTTCAAGGTTGCAATAATGTTCCCGTCTGCATATATGCTGCAAGCCTGGACCTGAAATTTTAGATTCTTACCAAGAGTCTCCACAAGCAGCTCATCCTTGAGAATCTCTTTGCTCGATGCTCTGGATTTCTCAAAAGTTACTTCACTGGTAAAGTTTATTTCTGAATCAACATTTTCCTGATATTTTTGCTTCAGGGTCTGTAATGCACTTTCAACTGCCTTCTGGCTTCTGACCTTGCAAACTTCGTTTCCGTTCACCTTCACGGTGTAGGCGCTTCCCGAAAAAACGATATATAGCGAGGTGAATATCAGCAATGCAATTATGCTGCAGGCAATTCCAAATCTCTTTTTATCTACAATCTTTCTTGTAAATGTATTTTTATTTGATGAACCAGCATCAAAGCTTTCATTCATTTTACCACGATTCTTAATAAAACTCTTAGTCTTTGCAATTCCACTAGAAAGCATGCTCTTGCACCGCGCTGCCGCTTCCTGTAACTTGCTTCCCTCCATCTATTCGCCTCCTTTATTTGGCATTGGTGCTTATTATAACATATAGTACGTAAGTACTATTTTACAACAAAAATACTCATTATTCAAATTTTTATGTCTACAACCAAATTCTGACACATATTACCGCAATATATAATTATTAATATTCAGATTTGACTTTTTTATACTGTGGAATTTGTACAAGCTGTCTGTATAAGCTGCTATTTTCGACAAAACGGCCATTGGCCTTTCTTACTATTTCCTATATTTCCACTATTATACACATATTTCTTCAAATAATATTTTTTCACGATTAGTTATTTTATTCATATTTTGGTAATATTTAAACTGGATCAAATCATTTTTAATCCGGATATACAGGAAAACATAGCTTTTTTGAATTATGTAAAGCTAAACGTGTAAAAAAGATATAATTAGCATCTGATATTAAAAATGTCACATGTGGTATAATTATGATATATTGGTATTATTGCCAGACGTGCATAGATACTGCCGAGAGGTGCATTATTATGAATTTATTCAGGATAAAATCCAATAACGAAGACCTGGGTCAGACCCTTGTGGAAAATCTTTTTATAAGCCATTACATGCCTTCTGCCCCGGCAAACCATGTAAAGGTATATCTTCTGGGGCTTAAGTATTCACAAAGCTATGTGAACAATATGCTTTCCACAGATACTATAGCAAAGACATTGAAGCTGTCCTGCGATGAAGTGAGTACTGCTTGGAGGTATTGGTCCGAACAGGGTATAGTGCGGCTTTATCCATACACCTGTGCCGGTGCTGAAGATGGTTTTACTGTAGAATATTTGAATATCAAGGAACTTATGCTAAATATAAAAGAAAAGAATGAGACTAGCGGAAGATATAGCCCTGAGCGCATCATAAATGCAAGGGGCAATCATGTAATAAGAGAGATGTTTGACTCCTTCCGGAAGCTGTTCGGCAGAGAGCTGTCGCCAAATGAGCTTTTCGTTTTCCTTGACTGGATGGATGACTACAACTTCCCGACCTCAGTAATTCAGCTGCTGGTTGAAGACTGTATTGGCAGAGATAAAAAAGATCTGCCTTATCTCAAGCAGGTTGCGAAAAACTGGTTTGATGCCGGCATTGACTCCGTTGACAAGGCTGTGCAATACAATTCACGGCATAAGGAAAAATGGCAGAAATATAATAAAGTGCTCAGCTTCTTAAGGCTTGGCAGGCAGCCGACCTCTGCAGAAGAGGAATTGTTGCAGAAATGGTTTTATACTTTTGAATACAGCGAGGACATAGTGCTCAAAGCCTGCGAGCTGACTGCGAAAACCTTGAAGCCCTCCTTCAATTATATTGACAAGATATTGTGTGAGTGGCATGGTAAAGGTCTGTCTTCCATACAGGAAATTGACGCTTACCTGTTAAAGGAACCAAAAGGAGAGAAGAAGGCTGCAAAGGGACAAAAGCCGTCCTTCAATAATTTTACCAACAGGACATATGATGCAAAGGCACTTGAGGAAGCATGGCTCAAAAAAAGCAGGGGTGAAGTAAGTGAATAACAGTAAAGATATCTTAATGCAATATGAATTAATACAGAGTAATAATAGAAATAAGATAGAGCAACGCAAGCATACTCTCTATAAGCAGTTGCCAAGGCTAAAACAAATTGAAGATGAAATGATAAGCCTCAGCATTAAAATAACAAGGGCGATACTTAATAATGCCGGGGATACCGAATCTCTGCTGGACAGATTGAAAAAACAGCAACTGGATTTAAAAGTAGAAAAAGCCGAAATACTCTCTGCCAATAAATATCCCATTGATTATCTGGATTCGATATATCTATGTAAAGCATGCAAGGATACGGGATTTGCCGGTTATGAAAAATGTAAATGCTATAGACAGAAAGAAATACACCTGAATTATGAGCAGTCTAATTTAGGATCTATACTGGACAAGGAGAACTTTGAGCAGTTCCGTTGGGATTACTATTCCAACGAGCCTGATGGCAGCGGTATATCACCTTTAAAAAACATGCAGATGGTTTATAAAAAGTGTATAGACTTTGTTGAAAACTTTGACAAGCATGATATAAATCTGTTTTTTATCGGAAGTCCCGGACTTGGCAAAACATTCTTATGTAACTCCATAGCCAAGGATCTGCTGGATAAGGGTAAAAGTGTTCTTTATAAAACTGTACCCGATTTGATTGATTCAATGAGAAAATACAAATTTGATTTTGACAATGAAGAAAGCAATATGCCTTATTTAAATGATATATACAATTGCGACCTTCTGATAATGGATGATTTGGGTACCGAGCTTTCTACACAGTTCTCCAATCAGGTTGTTTATAATATACTGAATAAACGAATAATTAGCAGCAAGAAGATGGTTATATCCACTAACTTAAGTGTTCTTGATTTTCAGAGCACATATTCTGAGAGAATAGTATCGCGGATTATTGGTAACTTTGAAGCCTGTAAATTCATGGGTGAAGACATACGTCTTAAAATGAAAGGCATTTAATAGCAGCAAAGTTTGTAATTCCGGCTTGATATGAATTTGCTTGAATAACAAACTCTGTTTTATATTATCATATTATTTAGAGACTATATTGAATTAAGGAGGCACTTTCTTGGAAATTAAAAATGTAAATGATAGCATCGTATTTAACGACAATACCTTCACAAAACGTGTGCTTTTTGCAACTGATGATGTACTCAGCTTTGTACTTAATATGAAACGCGGCCATGTACTGCCAGTACACAAGCATGAGAATACTTCCCTGGTAATGATCGTACTCTCCGGCAGCGGAGAAATACAAATTAACAATGAAGTTGAAAGGTTGACAAAAGGCTCCGTGGTATACGCAAAGGGTGAGGATGATTTCAGCATCCCGTCTGTAAGCGAAGACATGACAATCTATGTTACTATAAGCCCGAACCCGACAAATAGGCTGTACTCAAAGGAAATCGGATAACAAAAATAACCGCACTAAGCTCCGGAAGTTAGTGCGGTTATTTTTGTTATCTGAAAAATGAATTTCTTATCCACAGTTACTCAGTATATGAAGACTATTTGACAATCCGGTGCAATTATTTTCTATCTTTTTTCTATGGAATATATAAACTTTGCTTTGAAATCCTTTTCAATGGAATCAACCTTTAGGTAATGATCAAAAAATGGCATAATGTCAGACTGTACTGCACTTTCATATGCCCTTTCATTACAAGTCTTTTTACCGGCTTCCAAGGCTTTTTCATAATTAATCCTGGCGTTATCGGCATCTTTCAATATATTATATGTGTTGACCAGCTCAAGATAAAGCAATGTTTCAAAACCTGACGCCATCTCATCCTCTCCTAAGCTCTTTATTTCTCTCAAAGCATCTTCCAATATCTCCAAAGCCTTTTTACTGTTCCCCAATGCATTAAAAGCTTCTGCCTTGAGCAGAAGTAGTTTTATCTTTGCTCTGTCACCGCCGCTGTCTACCCTGTCAAGCCCATTTTCTATTTCACCTAACGCTAATCCCGGCTTGTCAACTTTAAGCATAATATCAGCATAGCAGTAAAAATACTTCCAACTATCACGGATTCTATCCAACATATCCATTTTTACTTCGTACTGCGGCAATATTTTCTTTATAAAATGCTGGTTACCCTCACTGTTGGGCATGGGTATATATTCATTATTTATTTTTTCCAGCCTATATGCCTCTACCGTTGGACCGAAAGTACCGGGTATGAACCACAGGACCAGTCCATCCTCGTTATCCGCGCCGTTTGCTGTGCCGGAATGTATTACTTCCATATCCTGATATAGAGTCGAATATATCTCCTTTGGCTTGCCGGCTTCCATTGTAAAGATCTTGACCCCTTTGACAAATGTAGATCCTCCGACGGGATCGACTCCTACAATCAGCTCCATTTGTTTTAAGTCTGAAAGATCTGCAAATTCAACCCAATCAATCTCATATCCGGGACTGCTTATCTTCCATTGCTCTTCCCACACCCCATCGTACTCTCTGAATAATGCAACATACACTTCCAGCTTTACACCATTTATTCTATAGGTGGCCAAGAGCTCCTCCTTGCCATCTTCGTCAATATCCACTAATTGTATCGGACTGGCACCCTTTGGATGTTGGGGCGTAATTAGTTTCCCACCCTTCGGTAGGAGCTTAAGTATTATGTCTTCTACATTATTATCCTTCACTATCTGCTTTACTGCTTCAGGCGCCTTGACCATTCGGGAAGGAGCCGGCAGTGTTTCACAGCCCGATAATGATATGAATATGACGATGAAAAGTGCAACAAACCAGTAGAACTTTTTCATAGTTATCCTCCTTGTAACTGAAATATCTAATCACAGCTTCAGTCTACAGAATTTAACAGAAAAATGGGTTAATAAATGATTAACAATAGTTACGAAAAAGTTACAGCGGGAGAGCTATTATGACCTTTGTGCCTGCTCCTAGCTTGCTTTGAATCTCTAATTTGCCCTTGTGAAGCTTGATGATCTCTTCGCATATAGCTAGCCCCAAGCCGCTTCCGGCAGATCTATTCTCCACTTTGTAGAACATTTTTGTAATATATGGCAGCTCCTCTTCAGGAATTCCATACCCTGTATCCTCTATAATAATTCGCACAAGCTTCACATGATTTTGTGCCGTTATTTTTATTTCGCTGCTTTCAGATGAAGCTTTTACAGCATTATCCAGCACATTTAGAAACACTTGTTTCAATCTGTTTCTGTCTCCATTTATTCGGATAGAGGTTTCCTCCGACTGCATCACTATACTTATACCAGTATGCTGTGCTTTTGATTTCATCTGCACTGCTGCGTCTTGCAGTAAATCAATCAGATCCAAACATTCAATATCCAAGGTGTAGTTACCCGATGCCTGTTTTGAAAAATCCAACAGATCGTCTACCAGAAATGTGAGCCTGTCGCTTTCTTTTTCTATTATTTCCAGTCCTTCAAGTACTTCACTAGCTTTGCTATTTACAAAGTACTCTCTGAGAATAACAGCCCAGCCCTTAATGGATGTTAACGGTGTGCGTATTTCATGGGATATGGAAGCTATAAAGCTCTGCTTGACTTTTTCCTGTCTGCCAAGCTCATCTGCCATAAAATTCATTGTCTTGGCGAGCTTTCCAATTTCATCATTATTCCTTATAGCTGCATGCTTTGTTAAAACTCCGGAAGCCATTTGCTCTGCCGCCTGGGTTAGTTCCTTAATTGGTCTGACTATGCCGTTAGCCAGGGTCAGCCCTATGATTGCTACAAGAAGTATTATGGTCGCTCCAAAGGCAATCATAATCCATGCAAAATTAATAATTACCTTGTTTACTTCCTCAAGAGTCGTTACAAATCTGATAACCCCATAAAGGCCATCCTTTGATAGTAGAGGTGCTGAAACCGATAGTACAGCCTCTCCTGTTTCAGATATAACGCCTATTTGTTTTTCAGTCTTGCCTGTCAGCGCGGCTTTTACATCACTTTGCGCTGAATAATCACCGGATGCAGAGGGCTGTGTACCCCTAAGAAGCATGCCTTTCTTATCCAGAACTTGGATTTCTGCGTCGGTTAAGACAGAGAAGCTGTTAATCAGTTCAACACTATTCTGTTCGATATCCTGAGAGGATAAATACACCCAAAAAAATCTGCTGGCTGTTTCTGCATGCTGTCTTAAGATTTCTTCCATATTTACAATATAGTACTGTCTGAAAGTAAATATAAAAAAGCTGATTATAAATATGGATGTAAGGGCAATCACAGTCAAGTAACTCCAAATCAATCTAGATTTAATACTTTTCAAGCTGCTTGGCCTCCCTCCACCTATAGCCTACTCCCCAAATTGTTTCTAAATAAACCGGAGCACCTGAAGTATCTCCTATTTTTTCTCTTATTCTTCTGACATGTACATCTACTGTTTTGGGATCACCTACAAAATCATAACCCCAGGCCTCATTTAACAGTTCATCCCTGCTAAAAGCTCTACCAGAGTTCTTTATCAGCAGCTTCAGCAATCCGAATTCTTTTGGTGTTAAATTCAGCTCTTCACCGCTTTTATAAGCCTTCTGGGCAAGTATGTCTATAAGAAAGGGACCGGAAATAAGTTTTGCTATCTCCTGAGTTTGGATTCTATAAGAGCGTCTTAGAATCGAACGGATTCTGGCAGACAACTCCAAGGGATTAAATGGTTTCACTATGTAATCATCTGCTCCCAGCTCCAATCCCATTATTTTGTCCATATCCTGACTTCTCGCTGTAAGCATGATAATTATCATCTCAGCATAACGTTTTCTCAAATTCCTGCAAATATCAAAGCCATCTGCATCAGGAAGCATAACATCAAGTAGAATTACATCGGGACAATGATAATTTATTTGTTCCATTACTTCTTTGCCGCAGGATGCCTCACATACCTCATAGCCTTCACGTACAAGACTTATATTGATAAATTTCCTTATTGAGCTTTCATCCTCTATCACAAGAACCTTCACTTTTTTCTGTTCTACCATCATTGCACCTCTAATTGATCTAATATATGAATAATTAACTGGGATATTTTCCTATTCATCAGAATTGTACCATAAAAAAGTCCATTATCCAATTTACATCTATCTTAGTGAATGAGTTTACCAAAAAATAAAAAAGGCTTCCATTGAAGTATTCTTACATCCAAGGAAGCCTTTTTTGAAACTCGCTGACGGAAAGTGGCACACTAATGAAATTTATACTTTCCTACTCATTATAAAAAAAACTAATACTTTCACAAGTGTTAGTTTCTTATGTATTTCATAAAGAAATAAATGGAGCTGGTGATGGGACTCGAACCCGCGACCTGCTGATTACAAGTCAGCTGCTCTACCAATTGAGCTACACCAGCGATTTTTAAAAAATGGCGACCCAGAACGGGCTCGAACCGTCGACCTCCAGCGTGACAGGCTGGCATTCTAACCAACTGAACTACTGGGCCATGTTTTGTTTTTTCAACCGACAAGTGATATTATATCTAAAATCCTTTTACTTGTCAATTGGTAGTTAGTGTTACCTTTTTTAGTTTATGTCATATTGACGAATGTCGGTCTTTTTATTCCGTGCTCCACAGGTCAATTGCCTACGAAGTACTACGTAAAAAGTTGGTGGGGACAATAGGGCTCGAACCTATGACCCTCTGCTTGTAAGGCAGATGCTCTCCCAGCTGAGCTATGCCCCCGTGTTATGGTGACCCATAGGAGACTCGAACTCCTGTTACCGCCGTGAAAGGGCGGTGTCTTAACCGCTTGACCAATGGGCCCCTTATATGGTGACTCACCGGAGAATCGAACTCCGGACACCATGATTAAAAGTCATGTGCTCTACCGACTGAGCTAGTGAGTCAGGATGTGAGCAATTTTTGCGGCTCACATTTATACATTCTACAATGTCAGAGTCAATTTGTCAACATACTTTTTTAAATTTCAATAATCTTCCTTAAACCAATTAGAATTCGTCTATTACTATTGTCTGATTCCTCTTCGGTCCCACTGAAAGCAGTGAAATTTTTGCACCGCAGAGTTCCTCAATCCTCTCCAGATATCTCAAAAGACTTGTCGGCAATTTATTGTACTCAGTAATACCGCCAACATCTCCCCATCCCTCAAACTCTTCATATATTGGTTCGCACTTTTCAAGGTCCTCCAGACTTGCCGGGAAATCTCTGATTATGTTACCTTCTAATTTATAACCTACACATATTTTAATAACCGGTATATTAGACAGTGTATCCAATTTTGTAACTGCAATACCTGTAAGTCCGCTAATTCTTACTGCATATCTGACTATAACAGCATCAAACCAGCCGCATCTTCTTGGCCTTCCTGTCACAGTACCGAATTCCCTGCCTGTGGTCCTTATATAATCTCCTGTCTCGTCAAAAAGTTCTGTTGGGAAAGGACCCTTTCCTACTCTGGTAGTATATGCCTTTGCGACACCCACAGCCTTACCTATGAGAGCAGGCCCGACCCCCGCACCGATACAGACTCCGCCTGCAACAGGATGGGAGGAAGTGACATAAGGATATGTACCAAAATCCAGATCCAGCAGCGTTCCCTGCGCCCCTTCAAAAAGTACGTTCTTACCTGCCTTGATGGAATCATAAACCAGCACTGAGGTATCCTCAACAAATGGCCTTATCTGTTCTGCATATTCAAGATATTTTGCAAGCATTTCGTCATAAGAGTAGCCTTCGAAATCATATATCTTTTTAAGATATGCATTTTTGCTCTCCAGGTTACTTTTGAGCTTCGCTGCAAAAACATCCTTTTTCAGCAGATCACATATCCTGATACCTATTCGTTCTGTTTTATCCATGTAGCAGGGACCTATCCCTTTTCTGGTAGTCCCCAGGTCATTGCTTCCCCTTCTCTGCTCTGAAAGCTCATCGATTTTCTTGTGATAGGGAAATATAACATGTGCTCTGTCGCTGATCCTGAGATTTGAGATTTTTATACCTCTGTTTTCCAATCCTTTTATCTCACCGAGAAATGCCTCGGGATCGAGAACAACTCCATTACCTATTATGCACTGTTTTTCTGCATATAAAATCCCTGAAGGGATAAGCTGCAGCTTATATACCTCATTATCAACCTCTACCGTATGCCCTGCATTATTTCCACCCTGATACCTTACGACTACGTCTGCCTTTTCAGCAAGATAGTCAGTAAGCTTTCCTTTTCCTTCATCCCCCCATTGGGCTCCCACTATTACCAATGATGACATATATAACACCTCTTTTTATAATATTCTTCTTTACCGGCATGTTCTGTATTGTTCTCCAAGCAAACGGGCAACATACACACCGCTTGCCGATGCCTGGGATAATGAATGTGTTACCCCTGAGCTGTCACCAAGGATATACAATCCTTTTACAGATGTTTCGAGATTATTGTCTACCTCTACCTGAGAATTATAGAATTTCACTTCTACACCATACAGCAGCGTATCTTCATTAGCTGTTCCGGGAGCTATCTTATCCAAAGCGTAAATCATTTCGATAATATCATCAAGCTGTCTCTTCGGAATGACAAGACTTAAATCTCCTGATGTGGCATTCAGCGTTGGGCGTAAAAAGCTCTTTTCCATTCTTCTGTCACTTGATCTTCGCCCTTTTACCAGGTCTCCGAAACGCTGCACCAATACCCCGCCGCCTAGCATATTGCTGAGTCTGGCTATTGATTCACCATATTCATTACTATTTTTGAAAGGCTCAGTGAATCTGTTGGAAACAAGCAGTGCAAAATTTGTATTCTCGGTATGGTATTTTGGGTCCGAGTAGCTGTGTCCGTTTACTGTAACGATCCCATTGGTGTTTTCTGTAACAACCTCCCCATGGGGATTCATGCAGAAGGTTCTGACCAGGTCATTATATTTCTCTGTTCTGTAGACGATCTTACTTTCATATACCTGGCTTGTTATATGTTCAAATATTGAAGCCGGAAGCTCAACGCGCACTCCGATGTCAACCCTGTTGCTCTCTGTATTTATCCCAAGCTTCTCACATATCTTTGAAATCCATTTTGAACCGGAACGCCCTGTTGCCAGGATCAATTTGCTGCAGACATATTCTCCTCTGTTTGTCTCGACTGAAAACGCATCTCCCTGCTTTTGAATATCCGATACCTCTGTATTGAAAATAATATCTATCTTATCCTTTAGATACTCATGCAGATTGTTTAATATCACCTGATTCCTGTCTGTACCCAGATGACGTACCTCAGCATCCAGCAAGTGGAGATCATGCCTTAATGCTTTTGTCCTGAGGTCGTTATTCTCTGTTGAATAAAGCTTGGCTTCAGCACCGCCCATTTTGCAGTTGACCTTATCCACATAATACATAAGCTCGAGAGCTTCTTTCCTGCCTACATACTTATACAACTCTCCTCCAAAGTTATTGGTTATGTTGTATTTGCCGTCGGACATGCCCCCTGCCCCTCCAAATCCATTCATGATACTACAGGTTGGGCAGTGAATACATGATTTGATCTTTTCATTGTCTATAGGGCATTTCCTTTTATTAAGCTCATTCCCCTTTTCCACCATGGCAACCTTTATAGATTCATTATATTGCATCAGCTCATAGGCTGCAAATATGCCGCTTGCACCTGCACCTACAATTATGACATCATACCTCATTGGGCACCGACCTCCATCCTTCAGAAAAAATATACAACAAAAATTTTAATAGAAATTTCGCATATTTACCCAGATTTTATGCTAACAGAATATAGATTTTAAGTCAATACAATGACACCTTATTATCATAAATAGAAAGGAGATGTCTAGATTATTATATGGAGTTTAGCCAATAAAATTATAGATACTTCAGACATATACTAATTTCAGAAAATTCTGATTCACATTATCCACATTATCCACAGAGATATGCACATATGTTCGACTGTGTATAAAAACCTGCCTGTATCAATATATATACTATCATGAATACTGAACAATCCGGCCTTATGTTAATTCTGCAATTTTGTTATCCACATTATCCACAAGTTATGCACAGGCAAATCTGTGGATATGGTGACAAAAACAAAGAGCCTTCTACAAAATACTGCGAAAGCTCCGATAAAACAACAAAAATCTTAGAATTATGTAAATCAATTCGAATTTATGTACTTTTCTTTATTTACAAACTTTGTGAATTGTCCCAGCCATACCAGTTCAACGGTTCCGGTCGGGCCATTCCTCTGCTTGGATATAATAACCTCACCAATGTTCTTTTTGTCTGTATCAGGATGATAATACTCATCCCTGTACAGGAACATAACAACATCGGCATCCTGCTCTATAGCTCCCGACTCTCTAAGATCTGAGAGGATAGGTCTGTGATCAGCCCTCATTTCCGGTGCACGGGAAAGCTGGGAAAGCGCTACTACCGGAACATTGATCTCTCTGGCAAGGGCCTTTAATGACCTGGATATCTCGGATATCTCCTGCTGCCTGCTTTCAGAGCTGCTCTTGCCCTGCATAAGCTGCAGATAGTCTATTACTATAAGCCCAAGATTATGCTCCAGCTTGAGTCTCCTGCATTTTGCCCTCATTTCGGTTATTGATATGGCAGGTGTATCATCTATGAAAATAGGTGCCTCAGAAAGCGGCCCCATAGCTCTTGCAAGCTTTACCCATTCTTCCTCGTTAATATCCCCTATCCTTAGGCGGTGAGCATCGATTAGAGCCTCAGCACATAACAGTCTCTGCGTAAGCTGTTCCTTGGACATTTCGAGGCTGAATATTGCAGTTGTTATTTTATCCCGCACTGCTGCATATTGGACTATGTTCATCATGAAAGAGGATTTGCCCATTGAAGGCCTTGCGGCAACCAATACCAGATCAGATTTCTGCAAACCTGAAAGCTTGCCGTCCAAATCTGTGAATCCCGTAGGTACTCCTGTTATTCTTCCTTTATTAAGATACAGTTCTTCTATTTTGTCAAAATTCACATTCAGTATGTTTTTTACGTGAGTAAAACCTTGAGTTGACCGGTTCAGTGAAATATTAAATATGCTTTTCTCCGCATCATCTATTATTTCCCCTATTTCCTCCGAGGCCTGATAGCTCTTGCCAATTATCTCATTAGATGACTTTATGAGCCTCCGGAGCAGAGACTTGTCCTCAATAATTTTAGCATAGTATTTGACATTGTGTGTAGTAGGAACGGCATCCATCAAGTTGGTCAGAAAAGTTATCCCGCCCACTGCATCCAATGTGTTCCTTGTCTTGAGCTTTTCAGTGAGTGTAATGAGATCCACCGGTTCACCTCTGTCATATATATCCACAATAGCCTCAAATATTTCTTTGTGCGCTTCCCTGTAAAAATCCTCCCCGCTGATAAGCTCGGTTGCTGTAGATATAGCTTCCTTGTCAAGGAGCATGGCTCCAAGAACCGACTGTTCGGCTTCTACACTATTGGGTGGTATTCTTTGAATCATTTCGCTCAATTTCATCCACTCCTATATGTTTCACACTATACCTTTTTCATTAATTCATATAATGCGAAACTTTATCACGTTATATTAGAAATATTAATCCTCAAACATAAAACTGATCACTTCTTGAATATTGCCTGCTGTAATTACGTTTATTCCATCGATTCCCTTGACATCGTCCTTGTTTTCTTCAGGAATTATGACGTTTGGGAATCCGGCTCTTTTGGCCCCGAGAATTTTTTCCACAACACCGCCAACTGCCTTTATACAGCCTCTCAAGGATATTTCCCCGGTAATACAAGTATCCTGTCTTGCAGGCCTCTCCATTACCGCCGAGTATACAAGGCAGGTTATTGCCGCTCCTGCAGAAGGCCCGTCGACCTTTCCTCCTCCGACACAGTTCACATGGATGTCAAACAGCTTCATATTCTTTCCCGTTATTTTCCTTACGACAGAAAGGGCATTGAACAGCGAATCCTTTGTCATGCTGCCGGCTGTTTCATTGAACCTTACACTTCCTGCTTCATCTTCTCTTATAAAGCACACCGCCTCCAGCTCAATAACATTGCCAAGGAAACCATTCACTCCCAGACCGTTGATACGTCCAATTTCTTTTGTGCTTTCCGACTTATTCTTGTTCACAGGTACAAACCTGCTCTTGCTTATGACATCCTTTATACAATCAATAGTTATTTCAGTTTTTTTATTCTCGCAGTTATCACTGAGCACACTGCTGTAGCAATCTGCAAGTATGTTTACTGCCTTTCTGGCCTCAAAGGTATAACTGCTTATAAGCTCTGCTCCCCCACTGCTTATATTGGCGCCAAGCTTATCCGCTGCATTGATCACTATCTTGGTAATATCCGAGCTGCTTAAGGGATTGAAGAACACCTCAGCACAGCGGGACCTGAGAGCCGGGTTTATCTCCTCAGGAGCTCTTGTAGTTGCCCCAATAAGTATAAAATCAGCCGGAGCACCCTCTTCAAACAACATTTTTATATAACGGGGTATATTATCATTGCTGATATCATAATATGATGAATCAAATTTGACCTTTTTGTCTTCAAGAACTTTAAGCAGCTTATTCTGAAACATAATATCCAGCTCACCAATTTCATCAATGAACAGAACACCGCCATGAGCTTCTGTAACCAGCCCCGGCTTGGGCTCGGGAACACCCATTTCTGCAAGCTCCTTGTTTGCCCCCTGAAAGATAGGATCATGTACAGAGCCTAAAAGAGGATTTATCGATTCTTTGGGATCCCATCTGAGTGTAGTCGCATCAACCTCCACAAACTTTGCATTCCTGCCAAAGGGTGTGTGCTTCCTTCTTTTAGCAATTTCAAGGGCAAGGCGTGCTGCAGTGGTCTTGCCTACCCCCGGAGGTCCATATAGTATGACGTGCTGGGGAAAGGGAGAGGCTATCTTGGATATCAGAGCAGAAACTGAATTCTGCTGTCCAATTATCTCCTCCTGTTTTTTAGGCCGCATCACATCCATTATTGATCTGGAAAGCTTTATTAGTTTCATACGCTCCAAATTTGCATATTTCTTAAGTGTAGCAGCATTTTCCAGCCCTGTATGCTTTTTGATTACCTGAAGCTTCATTTCATTCAGGTATTCCTTCTCTCTAAGCTCCATACGCTTTATGACTTCTCTTTTTATGCCATCCTCAATATATCTTTTGGCTGCAGCGTCAGAGAGCTTGTCCTTGATATCTTCAATCAAAGACTCCAGCTTGTCCTCAACAATATCTTCAGTTTTCATTTTACCGGATACTATTTCATGTAATATATAAACCTTTTCTTTATTATCTGTGGTACTGTCCAATTTCTTTGTCTTATCACTGGAGTACAGTTTTTTAGTAAAATCTACAAGTACGTCGATTGATACATCATTACTGCGTATACTGCTATGATTAAGACCCACCTTTAATACCCCTTCCTAAGAACTATTCTTCAGCTACCTTTACATTTATTTTTGCGGAAACCTCCGGATACACTTTGATTTCAACCTGATATGTACCTAAGGCCTTGATGGCATCATGCAGTACCACCTTTTTCTTATCTACTTCTATCTTGTGCTGCGCCTTTATTGCATCAGCCACATCCTTACCTGTGATGGAGCCGAACAGCTTGCCGTTTTCCCCTGCCTTTGTCCTAAAGTTGATTTCCATTTTGCTTAGTTTATCAGCAAGCTCTTTTGCAGCCTTCAGTTCCTTTTCTTTTCTGTTCTTTTCAGCAGCCTTCTTATCCTCTATTTCCTTAAGCTTACCTGCTGTAGCCTCTACTGCCAGTTTTCTTGGGAACAGAAAATTCCTGGCATAGCCATCACTGGCATTGACCAGTTCCCCCTTCTTTCCCAAATCCTTAACATCCTGTAAAAGTACCACCTTCATTTATCTTTCACCTTCCTTAAGATATTCCTCTACTGCTTTTTTCAGTTGGCCTATGGCCTCTTTCAAGGTCAGTCCGGAAAGCTGTGCCCCTGCCACTGTCAGATGACCGCCTCCGCCAAGCTTTTCCAACACCACCTGCACGTTAATATCTCCAAGAGATCTTCCGCTTATAAAAATATCATCCTCTATCTTTGAAAGAACAAAGGAGGCATTAATACCCTTTATATTCAAGAGCTCATCTGCCGCCTGGGCAGCTACCAGTGCAGGATTCATTGCATTCTCAGGTATAGTGGAAATAGCGATATTGTTCTTATACATTTGTGCTGCCTTGACTACTTCAGCCCTGGTAAGGAAAGTCGCCATGTCATCCTGGAAAAGCTGTCTTGTCAAGGTAGTATCCGCTCCCATCTTCCGGAGATAGGATGCGGCCTCAAAGGTTCTTACCCCTGTCTGGAACGAGAAATTTTTTGTATCGATGAATATACCTGCAAGTAAAGCTTCAGCTTCTATTTGCTTTATTCTGGGCTTTTCGAACATGTATTGCAGCAGCTCAGTAACCAGCTCACTTGTAGAGGATGCATAAGGTTCAATATAAGTGATGACTGCATCCTCGATGAATTCAGTACCTCTTCTGTGATGGTCAATAATTGCAATTTTCTCAGCTTTGTCTACAAGCTGTTTTTGCTCTGTAAAGGCAGGTCTGTGTACATCAACGACCACAAGCAGAGTATTCTTTTCACATTTTTGCAGTGCTTCCTGGGGGCTTATAAACACATTCTCATATTCCTCATCCTCCTGAAGCTCTGCCCATAGGTTTGCTATTCCTGCATTCACTTTATTCAATACAATATTAACATCCTTGTTCAGGCTTTTACAGCACCTGTATATTCCAAGAGCAGAACCCATGCAGTCAAGATCAGGCATTTCATGACCCATTATAAGTACGTCATCGGACTGCTCCATAAGCTGCCTCAATGCATAAGCTATTACTCTTGCCTTTACTCTGGTCCTCTTCTCAACAGCCTTGGTCTTGCCCCCATAGAAGGATAGCTTCTCATTATCCTTGACAACAGCCTGGTCTCCTCCCCTGCCCAGGGCGATATCCATTGCGCTCATGCAAAATTTCTGAAGCTCTGCATGGTTCTTGCCGTTCACCCCTACACCAATGCTGAGGGTTATGGGTATCCTGTTGCCTGAGTTGATCTCCCTGATGCTGTCCAGAATATCGAACCGTTTCTCCTCAACGGCCGCCAGCTGTCTGTTGCTGAAGTGAAGCATATACTCACCATTGGAGTACTTCTGAACGGAAGCATTGATAAGAGCTGCCCATGCATTTATTCTCCTGTCTACTTCTGCTACCAGGGCAGGCTTTGACGCTTCCTCCGTCTCCTTAAGCACTTCTTCAATATTATCCATCTGCAGTATGGCAGCTACTGACTTCTCGTCATTATATCTGTTCTTAAGAGCAATATAATCAGTTTTATCAACCAGATACATTATTATAATGTTCTTTTCCTCATTGTTCTCATTCAGGTTTATTAGGTTACAGTATATATCGTAATACCTGTCCTTTATGTTTATATTCTTGAACTCCTCCATGCCGTTCTTAAGTATCCTTCCCATGTCCACACCGCTCAGGTAGGAGGACAGCTTCTTATCAAGAATATACTCTCCCTGAAATATGTTGGAGAAAAGCATGTTGTACCAGTTTATTATGCCCTGATCATCAATAATCACCAGCGGAAAAGGCAGGTTCAGAATGGCGTTCTTGGTTGCAGTATCTACATTTTCAGATAAATTCTCTATATATAATCTTAACTCTTCCTTTTTCCTGTTTGCTGCCTGAAGGTTGTGATAAATGAGATAACCTAGAAGCAGTACACCTGCAACACCTAACAGAACATTATAATAGCCCACAATTACAACCGCAATTGCAATTATCCAAAGGGATATGCTCACATCCGGCCCCCAGATACTAGAAAACTTCCGCATTTTCATCCCACACCTCCAATGCATATTCCGGACATATATTTATGTGCCTCGTAAGGGATATCCCTTCTTGAGTATGCGAGGCACTGAATCATTGTTGTGTTAATAATCACTAGATCTCAATTTTCTTAAGTTAAACATCGAATCAAATATACCGACATAGGCAATAAGCTGCATAAAAGTAATTATTATAAGAATAACAAGTGTAATTCTCAAAGCTTTCGGAATACCCTGCTTATCCCCGTAAATCCGGGAATAATGAAAAAGCACCGAAACTCCAATAATAGTAAAAATAAGCGTCAGAACAGCAGAAGCATTCAACGCTGCAGCAGTAAGGAAATAAATTCCAAGGTACGGTACTGCCACTGCAAGGACCATCAGGCCGAGCATTATAAAGGAGTACGGCTGCTGCAGCCTCCATTTTGAGAATTCTTCCATATCCGGTATAACATGCCCGATCCGTTTTAGTATAAGCCTTGTAAGCTTATAGTCCAGGAATGAGAAAAACAAGCCCGATATCATTAATGAAGAAGGTAATAACAGCCTGAACATATCCATGGTCTTGTTGAAGATATCACTCATTTGCTGCAGTTCCTTCTCAGCAATTCCAAACTGCCTGTACATATTTATAACAAATTCCAGCTGCTCTTTAACTGTTCCCTCAATACCCGAAAAAAACTTAACTATATCAATCCCCATTGCTTTCAATGAAAGCAGAAACTCTCCGACCATGGTAAGGGACAGTACCATCCCGCATAGAATAATAGTTATGTATGGATTAACTCTTCTGTTTATCATATAACCCATAAGTATTCCCGGAAGGCCGAAGCCTATCAATAGTCCTAATCCTACCAGGGGCTGTGTCAGCAGGGATACTATAAGGCCTGCAGACATGGCAGACAATATGCTTGCCTTAAGACCATTCCTGTAGCCTACGATTATTACCGGCACAGGCCAAACCATAGCAATTATTCCAAGATACTGCGAATAGTAATATATTATTCCCAGCAGTGCAGTAACACCTGCGAATATGGCACCTTCCACCAGTGCTTTTGTTTGTAATTTCTCCATTACGTACCTCTAATTTTTTTTCTTCTTCAAGTATTCACCAAGATCGGACAGGTCTCCGTACCATCTCTCCGTCTCATGCTCCTCCAGCATTCCTATTCTTATCTTTTCCAATATTCTGGAATCAATCAGCGAATACGAAATGCCAAGCCTTTTACCAAGCAGATATGTAACCAGCACCAGGTTTGCAAGTATATCCTGTATAACATCCTGACCTACCTTGGTACCTTTAAGAAGGTTCTGGTATAAAGATGCAACAGCAGTTAATAGTTCACTTTTCAAGAATTCTATGACCTTGATATTTTTTGTAATGTCAGTTTCCTGGTTCAACAATCCAATCCCTCCATTACATTGATAAAGTATTATCTCTATTATAGTCTTAACAATATGAAAAATTAGTCAAATCCTGCACAATAGAAAATAATTTCCTGTCTCAATGTTGAAGTACGGACTGTTATTTGCACTATTATATTAAAATTCTGGATTTATCATAGTACTGCTTAAAAGAGGTCTTTTTTAATATTACCACAATTAATCAAGGGAAACAACAAATCAAAATACTTTATAAGTATTGGAACCATTGGCTTTTGTCCCCATAAAAACCTTACCCAAAAGACCTCTGATACTGTTCTAACTATTCGACATTATTTTTACAATACCTTCACAAAAAGTCCTTTTAAATATTGGAATTAGCGGGTTTGAATAACATATTGCCTTTACTGGGGTAATGTTTTATAAAAAAGGCTTCCATTAAAGCATTTTAAAAACCAAGGAAGCCTTTTTTGAAAACTCGCTTACGGGGCATGATAAATTAAGGTGGGATATATGCCCCTACTCGTTATGAAAAGCAAAAAACCCGGGGGTAATAAATACCTCCGAGTTTGAATACTGTTATTAGTCTGTAGTAAACGGTAAGAAAGCTATGTTCCTTGCCCTCTTAATCGCCACAGTAAGCTGTCTCTGGTGCTTTGCACAATTCCCGGAAATTCTTCTTGGGATGATCTTTCCTCTTTCAGAGATGAATCTTCTCAGCTTATTAACATCTTTGTAATCTATACTTTCAACTTTATCTATACAAAAGTTACAAACTTTTTTCTTAGGCTTTCTCATTTTTCCGCCTGGTCTTTCGGATCTTTCACCGCCGCGTCTGTTCAATCTTTTTCCCTCCTATCTGTTAAAATGGAAGATCGTCCTCTTCCTCTGCAGGATGGAAGTCACCATAATCCTCTGATCCTCCAGTGCCTCCCTGTCCCTTGGCATCAGAACCTCTATCCAGGAAATCAACTCCATCTGCTATCACGTCTGTGGCATAATGCCTTTTGCCTTCCTGATCATCCCAGCTGCTGGTCTGCAGCCGGCCTGAAACGGCAACAAGCCTGCCCTTTTTTATATACTTTCCGCAGTTTTCTGCGGATTTTCCGAAAACAATAATCGGAATGAAATCTGCAGAAGGTTGACCTTCCCTTTTAAAAGTCCTGTCAACTGCAATAGTGAATTTAGCTATGGGTGTTTGATTATCTGCTGTATATCTTATTTCAGGGTCCTTAGTTAATCTGCCCACAAGAGCGACTCTATTCAACATAATCACACCACCTAAATCATTTCTTTTGATTATTCTTCTATTCTTATAATCATATGCCTTAAAATGTCTTCTGTAATACCGAATACTCTGTCGAGCTCTTTCGGGACAACCTGTGCTGCCTTATATTTCATATATACATAGTAACCTTCGCCGATATCGTCTATAAGATAAGCAAGCTTTCTTTTGCCCCAATCATCTATAGTTTCGATTTCGCCGTTTGCTTCAATAATTGCCTTGAATTTTTCCTGAAGGGCTTTTATACCTTCTTCATCAACGGTTGGTCTAACTATGTATATAGTTTCGTACCTATTCATAAAATTCACCTCCTCCCCACGGACTGACGGCCCTATCTAAGTATGATAGAGCGAGGATATTTACGCAATTATAGATTATAACACTATATAGAAATTTTATCAACTATAATATGTTTTGCAATAGACCTTTTACATCTAAATTTAAATATTGCAAAACATATTCCTTGATTTCATAGGTTGCATAATACTTCCTTGAAATATCTTTAGTGCAACCTATATCTGTTCATTAGTTTCTTCAGGAGCCGCACTTTTTATTACTTTTTTTACAGACTTTTCAAACTTTGGCCTTGGAAGCATTACTATTCTGCTGCAGCCCAGGCACTTTATCTTGAAGTCCGCTCCTACTCTTATTACTTCCCACTGGTTACTACCGCAGGGATGCTGTTTTTTTGTCTCCACAATATCTCCGAGATTGAATTGCTTTGGATAATACATGTGCAACCTCCTTTTTTCATACAACAAGCGTTATGCTTCTTCTTTCCGGATGATAACCCTTTTGGGATAAGGTATTTCTATGCTTTTCTCCTTAAAAGCTTCCAGTATGTGTTTTCTGAGCTCTCTTTCCGTTTTCCAGTGCATAAGAGGCTTGGTGCGTACAACCGTCCTTATTACGACTTCCGATTCATTGAACTTGGTAATTCCCAGAACATTAGGAGCTTCCACTATTGATTCCGAATTATTATTATAATACCACTCTGCCATTTCCCTTAAAACAGCGATAGCCCTCTCGGTATCCATTTCATATGCAATACCGACATCAATTATAGCGAGAGAATCCCCTCTGGAGTGGTTGGTGACAGTCTTTATCTCACCATTGGGAATGATATGCAGATCACCATTGAACTCCCGTATTTTGGTTATACGGAGCCCCATATCCTCGACTGTTCCCTCCATGCTGCCTATTGTCACCAGGTCCCCGACCCCATACTGATCTTCAAAAAGTATGAAAAATCCTGTAAATACATCTTTAACCAGGCTCTGAGCACCAAAGCCTATGGCAAGACCGCCGAGCCCTGCAGTTGCAAGTAGAGGAGCCGTGGGAATGTTAAATACATTCAAAACTGAAATTATTACAATTGCATAGATCGTATACTTGACAATGCTTTTTAGTATCCCTGTAAGAGTGGATGCTTTCTTTTCATCTGCTTTGAATTTCGGATACAGCTTAAAAACGTTCATTATAACTCTGTTGAGTATGGAGATTGATATTCTTCCGATCACCACAACCACAACAGCCTTCATTACCATCATGATATAATAACCCAGTACCATGCTGTCAGTTCCCATAAAATCCTTCATCATCTGCATAAAAATATCCATGCTCTCTTACCTACCCTATATTTATTACTTTTCCTGCAGTATTCATCTTTTCTATTATTGAGTACATATTTCCGACTATCCCTGCCTGAAGCTTATCCTTCAGTTGATAGAAGTCAAGACAGGTTCCGCAGCTTATTATTTCTACTCCTGCGCCTTCAAGCTTTTTTATGTTTTCCACTACCTCGGAGCCTTCGGATGTCAATTTTACTCCGCTGTTCAGAAATATGACGGCTTTGGGAAGAGGTTTGGTTTCCGTAAGAGCATAGGTGTAGCTTTTCATAAGTACTTTCCCGAGCTCCTCCGCTCCTTGACCCAATTTATCAGAGGTTATGACTATTACGATACTATCCTCTTTTTCCTCTGGCTTTTCTGCTGCAGCAGCCTTTCTAATCTTTATGTAATGGCAGCCGTTTTCATCCGATATCTCATATTCATAACTCAGATTTGAAGCGAGACGTGAAACATTTTCTCTTGCAGTAACGTTATCTACTATGGTTATTACTTCACCTTCCTCTATTTCTTCAAGAGCCTTTTTGGTAAGTATCACCGGCTGTGGGCAAACAAGGCCTCTTGCATCAATTTCTTTCATTTTAACTCACATTCCTTTCGCTTCGCTCAGGCACAAATCGTAATGAAAGTGTCTAGCGAGTTTTCGTTTTGGCTATACTTAATCTGAAAATATATAGATATACTACAGAGCACGGAGGAGGAAGTAGAATTGTTT
>DASPLL010000024.1:0-117516 GCA_035627615.1 Clostridia bacterium | reverse complement strand
AGGAGTAGAAATGTGCATGCCTGGTGACCACATAGAAATGACAATAAAGCTTATCACACCGATAGCTATCGAAGAAGGTTTGAGATTCGCTATTCGTGAAGGCGGAAGAACAGTAGGCTCAGGCGCAGTTGCATCGATAATAGAGTAGGCTGACGCCTATTCTCGGTTACGGGTTACGAGTTGCGCGTGATTGGGCGGTGCTTCGAAGCACCTGCTGAAATCGCGCAATACGAAACGCGTAACTCGCAACGGGACTTCAGTGAGCGGCCCTTTAGCTCAAAACATAAATATTGAAGGACTAGTATCAAATTAATTTGCTACTAGTCCTTTAAAAAGTATTAATATTCCTCAAACAGGCAATAATTAAAATAGTGTACGGAGCGTGACATGCGCTGCAGTACTGCATGCAACCTGTTTGATGGGATGATGGCTGTACAAAATATTATTGACATTGAAGTTAAATTATGATAGATTTTATTGAGTAGTCTCAAAATGCAATTTTTATGTATTTTTGCGGCGTTTTAGTATTTTTAAGCAGTGCCAAGCCGTTGGG
This sequence comes from Clostridia bacterium, assembly GCA_035627615.1. Taxonomy (GTDB): domain Bacteria; phylum Bacillota; class Clostridia; order Lutisporales; family Lutisporaceae; genus BRH-c25. The sequence continues at coordinate 116,963 of DASPLL010000024.1, read as the reverse complement.
AGGTGTAGATATGAGAGTTAAAATAACACTTGCTTGCAGCGAATGCAAACAGAGGAACTATGATTCCATGAAGAACAAAAAGAACAACCCGGATAGAATGGAAATGAACAAGTACTGCAGATTCTGCAGGAAGCATACTGCGCATAAGGAAACAAAATAACCAGTAAAGGAAGTGAATGGTATGGCTGGTTTAGCAAAGAAGTTTGATGTAGCAAAATCTTTCAGAGAAACAAGAGCAGAAGTCAAAAAGGTTACCTGGCCGAATAGGAAAGAGCTTTTGCAGCATACTGAAGTAGTTGTTACTTCAATAATATTAGTAGGAGCGCTACTCTGGATTGTAGACATGGCATTTGGGCAGGCACTTAACCTGGTCATAGGCAAGTAATAAGCTTCTATTAGGTTATTAAAAGAATTAAGGAGGAAAACCTTAAGCTACTCTTTAAGGTTATACAACTATGGAAGAAAGAGGCAGATGGTATGTAGTCCATACTTATTCGGGCTACGAAAACAAGGTAATGGCCAATATTGTGAAGATAGTAGAGAATAGAAACATGCAGGATGTTATCTTCGAAGTAAAAGTGCCGATAGAAGAACAGGTCGAAATCAAAAATGGTAAGAAAAAGCTCACTCAGAAAAAAGTATTTCCAGGATATGTACTGGTCAAAATGCTTATGACGGATGAATCATGGTATGTTGTCCGGAATACAAGAGGGGTTACCGGATTTGTAGGACCTGGATCTAAGCCTGTGCCTCTGACTGATGCGGAAGTAAAGGCTTTGGGTGTTGAAAAGACTCCGATCAAGCTTGATGCAAATGTTAAGGATCATGTGAGGGTTATTTCCGGACCATTTGAAAACTTTGTCGGCATAATACAGGAAATAAACAATGAAAAACACAAGGTCAAGGTCATGATTTCCATGTTTGGAAGAGAAACTCCTGTGGAACTAGAATTCACACAGGTTGAAAGGCTATAAATAGTTTCTTAATCTGCCGAGGGGAGGTGTAATAATGGCAAAAAAGGTTACAGCAATGGTTAAATTGCAGGTTCCAGCGGGTAAAGCAACTCCAGCGCCACCAATAGGACCGGCTTTAGGTCAGCATGGTGTCAACATAATGGGATTTTGCAAGGAATTCAATGAAAGAACAGCTAAACAGGCAGGACTCATAATTCCTGTAGTAATAACTGTTTATCAGGACAGATCATTTACCTTTATACTAAAAACGCCGCCGGCTTCAGTACTTATAAAGAAAGCAGTAGGTATTGAAAGTGGATCAGGTGTGCCGAACAAGACAAAGGTAGGAAAGATTTCAAAGGCTAAGGTTAAAGAGATCGCAGAGCTTAAAATGCCTGACTTGAATGCAGCAAGCATTGAGACAGCAATGAGTATGGTTGCTGGTACAGCAAGAAGCATGGGTATAGTAGTAGAAGATTAATTATTAAGTGGGAGGAAAATTTCCGCTAATACCACAAGGAGGAATTTCTGATGTTCAGAGGTAAGAAGTATCAAGAAAGCGCGAAGCTGGTTGACAGAAACAGATTATATGATCCAAAGGAAGCTTTGGAGCTTGTTCAGCAGACAGCAAAGGCTAAATTTGACGAGTCTGTTGAGATCCACGTAAAGCTTGGTGTTGATCCAAGACATGCAGACCAGCAGGTCAGAGGCGTTGTTGTGCTTCCGCACGGTACAGGTAAAACCCTAAGGGTCCTGGTATTCGCCAAAGGCGACAAAGCTAAGGAAGCAGAAGCAGCAGGCGCTGATTTTGTAGGTGCTGAAGAATTGGTTACAAAGATACAGAGTGAAAACTGGTTTGACTATGATGTGGTAGTTGCTACTCCAGATATGATGGGTGTAGTTGGAAGACTCGGTAAGGTGCTTGGACCTAAAGGCTTGATGCCTAACCCAAAATCCGGTACTGTTACATTTGATATCACAAAGGCTATCAATGAAATCAAAGCCGGTAAGGTTGAGTACAGAGTTGACAAAACAGCTATAATCCACGTTGGTTTCGGCAAGGTCTCCTTCGGTACAGAAAAGCTTGCTGATAACTTCAGGACTCTCATGGAAGCAGTTGTAAAGGCAAAACCATCAGCTGCAAAGGGTACTTACCTTAAGAGTGTCGTAGTTGCGAGCACAATGGGACCGGCTGTAAAGGTCAATCCTGCACGTGTAACCGATTAGTGTATTGCCCTCAAGGCATTACAATATTGACAATGCATCCTATTAATGATAGAATGTCCATTGTATGAAAACGAATACTTACCGTAGACAGTAGGTTGGCTGTAAGCCGTAAAAAGCTCCTACCGAGGTTTATCATATATGATATTATGACCTCTCTATGTCTACGGAGAGGTCTTTTGATTTGTAAAAAGGCCTTCCGGGAATATATTTGAATAGCTTCAATATGAGGAGGTGTAAAAATGGCAAAAAACCTTGGACCCAAAGAAGCAGTGGTAAGTGAAGTGAAAGAAAAGCTCCAGAACTCCAGTTCAGTCGTGCTGGTGGACTATAAGGGCATAAACGTAGAAGATGTGACTGAGTTAAGAAAAAGATTCAGAGATGCAGGCGTTGACTATAAGGTGTACAAAAATACACTTTTCAAAAGGGCAGCATCAGAAGCAGGTATCGAAGCTCTTCATGAGCACCTTCAGGGTACAGTTGCAGTTGCATTTGGTACAGATGCAGTTGCACCGGCTAAAACACTTAACCAGTTCATAAAAGATAAGCCTAAAACAACTATAGCTGTAAAAGCAGGCTATGTTGAAGGCAAAATCATGAATGCCAATGATATAAAAGCATTGGGAGACCTGCCGTCAAGAGAAGTACTCATTGCTATGGTACTAGGCGGATTACAGGGTTCAATCAGAAATCTGGCTTATATGCTTAACACAATTAAAGAAAAGAAAGAAGCGGAAGCTTAATTAATAATTAGGAGGTAATTTAAAATGGCAAGCGAAAAGACAGTGAAGTTTATTGAAGAAATAAAGAATATGACAGTTCTCGAACTGGCTGAACTGGTAAAGGCAATCGAAGAGGAGTTTGGTGTAACAGCAGCAGCTCCGGTAGCAGCAGCAGGACCGGCAGCAGGCGCAGCAGCAGCTCCGGCAGAAGAGCAGACTGAATTCAACGTAGTTCTTGCAGAAGCAGGCGCAGAAAAGATAAAGGTTATCAAGGTTGTTAGAGAGATCACAGGTCTTGGACTCAAAGAAGCAAAAGACCTTGTTGACGGCGCTCCAAAGGCTGTAAAAGAAGGCGTAAGCAAGCAGGAAGCAGAAGAAATAGCTGCAAAGTTCAAAGAAACAGGCGCAAAGATAGAAATAAAATAATACAAAGTTATATAAAAAAAGTCGCATTTACTGCGGCTTTTTTTTATACATTCATTCATATAATAAAACATACCAAATACAAGATAAATATACAAAAATTACAAATATGTGCTATAATTTAACAAAAAGATGTAAAAAAAGGATAAAATGAAATTATTTATAACAAATGTGCGAGGAGCTGATTTCAATAGTATTCAAGCTGATTATCATTTCCTCACTTCTACTGCTGTCATTGTTATCCGACCTTAAAACCTACAAAATAAAGAATTCTATAACCTTCAGCTTTATGCTTGCCGGGCTCGCTGTAAACCTTGCATTTGAAGGTTATAAAGGACTGGTGTTTTCTTTGCAGGGAATATTGCTGCCTGCTGTTTGCCTGATAATATTGTACGCTGTGAGAGTTGTAGGAGCAGGGGATATCAAGCTGCTAAGTGCAGTCGGAGCAGTAATGGGTTCTGGTTTTGCCTTATATGCTGCAGTGTATTCATTCATCTGTGGAGGTTTAATTGCTTCATGTATTATTTTATTAAGAAATAATTGGAAAGAGCGGTTCAGCTATCTTTTTGCATATATCAAAAGCTGCTTTTTGTCCATGGAGCTGCTTCAGTATTCAGACTTCCATGACATAAAGGAAACTGGAAGATTTCACTTTTCAGTTGCTGTGGCATCAGGGACGGTTTTAGCAATCATCATAAATGGGATGGGGCTGACCCTCTAAGTATTTTGATCTGAGGGGGATTAAAAATTGGCTAAATTAAGTCTGGTCATTGCCGATCTGGATGAAAGTTACGTCCTGGGACTCTCCGGATATATCAATTCATACCATTCATCAGCCTTTTTGGTCAGCTGCTTTACGAAGACTGATTCCTTCATTTGTTTTATGGAGCAGCAGCCTGAGGCTGATATTCTTCTTATCAGCCCCGAGTTCTATGACATATCAGCAGGATATACCAATGTCAAATTGAAGGCGGTGCTCTCATGCGGTGTATTGAGCCGGGAATGTTCAGGCTTCCAGGTCATCAGCAAGTACAGTACCGGAGAAAAGCTGCTTGGTGAAGTAGTGCACTTGTATTCCAGGTTGAATCCTGAAGAGCTGAGATTTTCAAGTTATCTAAAAGATGCTGGGCTTATAGGAATATATTCTCCCGCAGGAGGTACAGGGAAAACTACAATAGCAGCAGCCCTGTCTATGCATTGCACAGAGCTTGGCATGCGCTCCTTTTATCTGAATCTGGAATCCATTCAATCCACTGGGGTATTCTTTAACCTGAACAGCAAAAGAAATCTTTCCTATATTTTTTATTATCTTAAAGAAAAAAGTAATAATCTTTCTTTCAGGATGAATGGAATAAAAAGTTCGGAAGCTTACGATGGGGTACAGTACTTCAATCCTCCTGAAAGCCCTATGGAATATGAGGATATAAATACTGACGAACTGGAGCAATTGCTGCATGGAATTAGAGGAATGGGATGCTATGACTACATTTTCATAGATATGTCCAGTACCTTTGATAAGAAGAACTATAAAATAATGGATTTGTGCGACCGTATCGTACTGGTCACTTTACAGGAGCCAATTCCTTTATATAAAAACAAAATCATGTTGAATGAGCTTGTTAAGCTCTGTGATACGGATAAAACCAGTATACTGGATAAATTTACTACTGTAATAAACAAGTGCAAGGATAAAGGCAATTTGGGCATCGACGGCTCAACTGGCGGGATACCGGCTACAGTATGTATCCCCGAATATACAAGGGTGCTGCAGAAAGAGGATGGCAGGTTTACTATAGATGGTGATGGCTTTAGAGAAGCAGTGGATCAACTGTTCAAGCTAATATCAGTCAAATGAGGTAGGGCATATGGATAGCGCTGAAAAGGAATTGTTGGCCGGCAGCTTGAGGAAGGAAATAAGGGAAAGTCTCGATATCAGAAAGGATGTCAGTGATGAGGATATTAACGAGCTGATAACGGACAGGGTTTTCGAGGAAGCCAGGCTGAGGTCCATGAGCATTCGTGAGAAGCAGGAGCTCATATCGTTGATTTTCAACTCCATCAGGAAGTTGGATATTCTCCAGCCACTGATTGAAGACAAGTCTATAACCGAGATAATGGTTAATGGTGCTGCAAGTATCTTTATTGAGAAAAAAGGGAGGACATACAGTACAGACAGTACCTTCGAAAGCCGGGAGAAGCTTGAAGACGTCATACAATCCATCGTTTCAAAGGTAAACAGAGTTGTCAATGAAGCTTCGCCAATAGTGGATGCCAGGCTGGAGGACGGATCGAGGGTGAATGTGGTGCTTCCTCCCATTGCATTGAACGGGCCTATACTTACTATAAGAAAGTTCCCTGAGAAACCAATATCCATTGAGGAGCTGATCGAATGGGGATCTATAACAGCAGAAGCTGCCGGAATACTTGATAGAATGGTAAGAGCAAAGTATAACATATTCATATGTGGAGGCACCGGTTCAGGCAAGACCTCTTTTCTGAATGCTCTGGCCGGGTTGATTCCAAAGGATGAGCGTATTGTCACAATTGAAGACTCAGCAGAACTGCAGATTTTGAATATAAAAAACATAGTCAGGCTTGAGACGAGAAATGCAAATACTGAGGGTAAAGGAGAAATCACAATAAGAGACCTTATAAGAACATCCCTGAGGATGCGGCCCGAAAGAATCATTGTAGGCGAGGTGCGGGGAGCTGAAGCTCTGGATATGCTGCAGGCAATGAACACCGGTCATGACGGCTCCATATCCACAGGACATGGGAATTCAACCAGGGATATGCTGAGCAGGCTGGAAACCATGGTGCTCTGCGGCTCATCAATGCCCCTGGAGGCCATAAGACAGCAGATTTCCTCAGCTGTTGATATAATGGTGCACCTTTCAAGATTCAGGGACAGAACAAGAAAGGTGGTGGAAATTGTGGAGGTAACGGATTGCAGAGAAGGAACGATAGGACTGAATCCTCTGTTTGTATTTGAAGAAGGGGAGGGTTCATCTGGAAGAGTTGGGGGCAGTCTAAGGAGAACAGGCAATAAAATGCAGAACCTGTCCAAATTCAGGATGGCCGGGTTAAGCGAAGTTCTATGAGGTGATTCATGAGAAATATTGATACGATGATTGTTGTGTTTTCATTCTGTTTTGGGGCAGTTTTACTGGCAGTTGTACTTGTGACCTTCGGTGAAAGAATATACAATCACATCAGAAAGTCTGCTTCCAGAGTACAGTCCAATGGCGGGAAGGATATTGGCAGAAGCTCCAATACTCTTATTGACTATAACAAATATCATATGACAATCAAAGAAAGGACAATATATATTCTGTCGGCAGGTGCAATTATATTTGCAGTGGGCTATATTTTTTACAGGAGTATTGTACTGGCACTGTTTCTGGTACCATTAGCCTTGCTGTATCCTGGATGGAGGAAAAAGGAGATAATCAGGAAAAGAAAAAACGAACTCAACTTACAGTTCAGAGAAGCTCTTTATTCAGTAGCGTCTTCTCTTAGGGCAGGGAAATCAATAGAGACCGCTTTTAAAGATGCGGAGAAAGAGCTTACCATACAGTACCCGGATACTGAAACAAATATTCTGGTAGAGCTTGAGCAAATAAACAAAAGGATAGAAATGAACGAGACTATTGAGGAAGTCCTTGCTGATTTTGCGGCAAGGTCCCATCTGGAGGATATTCTGAATTTCACTGAAGTATTTGCAATATGCAAACGCTCAGGAGGCAATCTGGTTCAGGTAGTCAAAAACACTGCTGAAATAATAAGTGAGAAGATAGATGTCAAGCAGGAGATAAACGTCTTACTGACAGAGAAAAGGCTGGAGCACAAAGTCCTTAATCTGATGCCGGTATTGATTGTGCTGCTGCTTTCCACCAGTGCTGAAGAATTTATGGCGCCTGTGTTTTCAGAGCCCCTCGGCAGGGCGGCCATGACTTTTTCTCTGCTGCTTTTTACCGCTGCATATTTTATTTCAAAGAAAATCATGGATATTGAGGTATAGCATATGTTGCCTGTATTTATTCTCGAAATCGTTATATTGGCTCTCCTGTATTTCTGCACAAGGGACAAATATGAAGACACAAAGGAAATATGGCACAAAAAGGATTTTGTTTCAGCGATAGCTTTAACTGTTGGATTTTTCATCACAGATAAGCTCATAACAGGAAGGTTCATTACCTATGAAAGAAAGCTTAGTTCGAAGCTGGCTGAGCTTTATGGAAGCAGAGACATCAGGTCAAGACTCAGGCTTCATATTGCCCGCAAGGTCGCATTTATGATTGCAGCCCTTTTGGCAGTCACTTTGTTGGGAATAGCTATGGACAAGCCTGACGCCGGCTATGGAATATTTGCTTCTATAGTACTGCTGACAGTATTTTATGCTACAGATAGAGAATTGGATGAGAGGATCAAAAAAAGGAACTTTTATATTCAATATGACTTTCCGGATTTCCTGAACAAGCTGGTGCTGCTTATTAATGCAGGAATGACAGTATCCAAGGCCTGGGAGAAGATTATAAGGGATAAAAAGGAAATGAACCCTCTTTATGAGGAGCTCAATACCACATATCTTGAGATAAAGAACGGAAAGTCTGAGATGGCTGCTTATGAGGATTTTGCAAGGCGATGCAGGGTTAAGGAGATAACCAAGTTCGTTACCGCCATCATACAGAACCTCAGGAAAGGAAATGGGGAACTGGTCCCGCTTCTGAAGCTCCATTCAAATGAGTGCTGGCAGCTGAGGAAGAATATGGCTAAAAGGCTTGGGGAGGAGGCTTCAACCAAGCTTGTGCTCCCACTGATGATAATGTTTGTAGGAATACTAGTGATCGTGGTACTTCCGGCAATTATGCAGTTAAGGTATCTGTAGATGCGAGATGCGAGATGCGGGGTACGAGGTTGCGGGGTACGGGGCTGCGGGGTACGGGGCTGCGGGGTCTGGGTGTAGGGAACGCATTGCATGCGTTCCTCTGTAGGGGCGAGCACTGGTCGTCCGACTTCGAAGGCCTTCTTAAACCTATTGCCTATCGCCCATTGCCCATTGCCCATTGCCTGACCTCATAGCCTTACCTTATAGATAAAATAAAAGGAGGAAGAGAAATGTTTAAGACACTAAAAGGACTGATAGTAGAAGATGACGGTATCAGCACTGTGGAGATCGTTGTCATTATCGCAATACTTGTGGGAATTGCTCTACTTTTCAGGAAGTCAATAACTTCATATGTACAGCGGGTTATAAGCAATTTTATTGATACCGCGCCGACAGTTGATAATCTGGAGGTTGATACAAACGCACCGACACCGACACCAACACCATAGATAGTCAATGCATATCAGTTATGGAGGTGTGAATGCTGGACAAGCACAAATATGATAGGGGAAGCTATACTATAGAAGCCTCCATGATATTCATGCTTATTATTTTTGCTATACTCACATTATTATTCACTTTTTTGTACATGCAGCAGAAAGCCTGCCTTGTCAGCGCAGCTTCCTTTGCTGCCCAGCAGGGTGCGGAGCTCTGGACGGACAGCAGGAGGGGCATGGAGGATGGCAAGGTGGACATAAGTGAGGAGGCAGATTCTACAGGCTATAGGATCTTCGACAATCTATTGTTTTCCAGCAAGACCTTTGAGGGATATATCGTGGAGGAAGCAGCCTCCAATGGAAAGCACAAGCTTGTAATGAAAATGGATGCCGGGAACAGCCTCCCCGGGAGAAAAGCGGAAATAATAGGAGAAGCATTGTGCAAAAGGCTTGAAAGCGCTGTACTAAGGTCTGAAAACACAGTCGTTAGGATCAGCTATGCAAATAATGCTTTAAGAGGAAGACTCTCTGTTGAAATCACCCAGGAGATTGCTGTGCCTCTGGGAGGGATAAAAGAATTTTTTGACGGCAAGGACTCACTGACACTCTGCGGAAGGGCAGTCGCCGCAGTGACAGAACCTGCCGAGTTCATAAGGAATGTTGATCTGGCAGTGGAATTATACAGAAAACTTGAAGGGGAGCTTGACCTGATGGGGCTGATTGACAAGGTAAGGACCAAAGGAAGGAAATAGCCTTCAAGTGTTAAGGAGGAGAGAGAGATGCATCGGAGGAGCGGCTGCAATAAGCAGGAAAAAGGTGCTATAACTGTTTTTTTAGCGCTTATATTTATGTCTATCTTAATCTTTGCCGGAACTGTAATTGATATTGTCAGGATCGCAGCTGCCGACCGTAAGGTTCAAAGTGCCCTGAATTCGTCTGCCAGATCAGTTCTGGCAGGTTATGACAAAGAGCTTGCAGGAAGCTATGGGATATATGGGATCAATACTGCTTCCGATGCTGTAAATGATGACTTTTATAGGTACATAAGCGTTAATCTGAAGGAGCGCCATGAGGGCATAAGCTTCCTGGACATAAAAGTTGATCGTGAAGATGTTCAAATACAAGCTATCAATGGCTTACTGGATGATGAAGCCTTTAAAAAGCAGGTTCAGGAATATATGAAATACAGAGCGCCTATTACCATATCTGAAAGCCTGGGGGAACAGCTTAAGAATATCAAGCTTGACAAGAAGGTTGACTTTGCAAAAGGGGAGAAGGCTACCAGGGATAAGGCCAGGGAGCTCCGGACCAAGGTAAATGAGGTGAATTCCAGGCTCGAAGGTATTAAAAAAAAGGTTAAGGACCTAAGTGCTGAAAAGCTTGAAGAAATAAAAAAGGAGCTTTCTGAAGCATCAACTGCCAGCAGCTTAATATATGGTGAAAATGGAGAAGGACTGCTGGACGAATATAATGACTGCAAGGAGGATACAAACAATAAGGCGGAGGAAGGCGAATGCATAGAAAATCAGTCCCTGGAGTTCGCTTATATTCAGGAAAACAGTGAAAATCTGGCACCTGGTCTTCAAAGCTGGTTGGTTGAGGTGAACAAGACTCTCAAAATCATAACGCCTTTGCAGAAAGAGCTTAAGTCGCTGGAGGAGGAGCTTTCCGATCTGAAAGAGGAGTTATCCGATCTGAAGGAGGAGCTTTCCGATATTAAGGAGGATAATGGTTCCTCTTCTGAAGAGGAAGACGATATAGAGGATGAGATAGATGAAGTCAAAGAGGATATTGATAATATAGAAAGCAAGATAAAAGATCTGAAATTAGGAATAGAAGAGGAAATGTCAGGGCTGAGAAGAAGACTTGCAGGGATTTCCCTTGAAGGTTATACCCTGAAGGAAGAGGCCATACAGTTAGCTGATAAAAAGATCGGAGAAATAAAAAAGCTTATTGATCAGATGAAGAAAGAAATAGAAGGCAGCCTATTTAGAAGCCTGGAAGAGGATTGGCTCATAGGTGCTGAAGAATTCAACAGGAGCAGCCTTATCATGGGAGAAGATTTCGGGTTAATGGATGATAAGGCCCATTACAGCACGGCAGTACATGAGGAAGAAGCCGAGAAAAGCAACGATACGATCGTCAGAAGCATGGAAAAGCTTTCAAAAGCGATAGAGGACGCAGCTTCCGGGGCAGCAGAAAAAGTCAACACCATTGAATATATTATGGACAAGTTTACCTTTCTTACCTCCAGAACGGAAAGGGTTCACTACTTCAGAAAGGGAGAGGTTGAGTACATTATAAGCGGTTCAGATACGGCAAAAGGCATCAGCCGGTTAAGAAATACCGAGTATTATATAGTCACCAATGTGCTGCTGCAGGTTTGGGCTTTGAGGTTTGCAATAGATACAATAGATAATTTTGTAAGAAGTGCAGTGATATTTCCGCCTCAGAGGCTTGTTTTTGCTCTTGCTGAGGGTGCTCTGGATTCAGCGCTGGATATTTATAACATGCTGAATGGTGAGGCAGTGCCTATATGTCCTAAAAGTTTTACAGCTGTTAAGCTTAAGTATTCCGACCATTTGAAAATCCTGCTTTTGATGAAACCTGAGGAAGAAATCTTAAGAAAAGCAAGACAGCTTATGCAAGTAAATATAAAGCAGTTGATAGATGCAGAGACCAAGCTCTCAAGAACGAATTTCAGGTTGGGAGATTATAGTACAGTCATATCGGCTTCTGTCACGGCAAAGGTCAATCTTTTCTTTCTGCCCCTGCTTAAGGTCGACCGGCTCCTGCCGGGCAGCTTTGAGGAAGGAAGATATATGATACGTAAACAAATACATGTAGGTTATTAGGGTGAGTGCAATTGCGGAAAGGTTATAAATATTTACGTTCCAGGGGCTCAATAACGATAGAGGCCTGTGTGGTGCTCCCGGTTTTCCTGAGTATATTTTTTCTTCTGTTATTCCTGGTCAGATTTACTTGTACCGGAATGGCTCTTGACCATGCCGTTAATGAAACAGCCAAGGAAATAGCTGCGGGTGCATATCCCATATCCTTTATAAATGAAATTGAGGATGAAAAGCTCGAGCAATATGAAAATGCAGAAATACCGACTCTTGAGGAAGAGCTTGAAAAACTTGTACAGCAAAGTGGGACAATAAGTCCCGGCAATATACTGAGTATACTCATGTCTGAAGATTTCAAAGGAGAAGATATTTCTCAAGCCCTGAAAGGTGTACTTGAGGACTACAGCAAAGGCATTATAGGCGGCATTGTTGACAAGATAACCCCTGTATATTGGGATATGAAGTCTGCCGGGAAATACATGATAGCTGAGGCACTGATAAAGGAGCTTCTGGACAGTTCACTTGTAAATACGCAGAGTGTTAAGCTCAGGCTTGTCGAATTTCCCCAGAGTAAGGCGGAATATGCTGCAAAAGCTGAAATAGAAGCCTATAAGAGTTACGGACTGACTCCGGACAAGGACTTCAGTCATGACGATGTTGTGATACAGCTGGAGTATTGCTATAAGGTGAAACTTCCTTTCATGAAGGCGCTCGATTTTAAAATGATCCACACAGCAGTGGAAAGGGCATGGATAAACGGCAGCTTTGGAATATTGACAGCTGAAGATGAGGGGTTGGAGCTTGAGCCTGAAGGGAACACAGTATTTATAACAAGGACAGGTATCCGCTATCACAAGGGAAGCTGCCGGTATCTCAGGAAAAGCAGGATTCCCATAGATGTGGGAGAAGCCGTCGAAAAGGGCTATACTCCTTGTAAGGTGTGCAAGCCTCAGATATAGGATGGAGGATGTTATGGAGTATCTGACAGATAATATAAGATTGATTTCGCATTTGTTAGTAGTAATAATACTTATAGCTGCAGCAGCTTCTGATATTAGGGAGCATCGGATACCTGACAAGCTCGTATTGGCCGGAACTGCAGCAGGACTGGTATTGGCGACCTTTAATCCTCAAATTGGATTATTGGACAGCTTTATAGGCGGGGTAACAGCGGGGCTGGTATTACTCTTGACTTACTATGTTACTAAAGGTGGACTTGGGCTCGGGGATGTAAAGCTCTTTGGATGCACCGGGATATATCTGGGTCTGGAAGGCACTGTTTCTGCATTGGTGGCAGCATCGGTTCTGGGCGGCTTGTACAGCTTGTTGCTGATATGCATGGACCGTGACAATAAGAAGCGTGAGATACCCTTTGCGCCTTTTATACTGGCAGGTGCACTGGCGGCGATATTTTTATGAACAATAGTTTGATTATGAGGAGATATAGCTTATGTTATATGAGGATTCCGGTATGACTTTTGAATACAGCTTTGACAGTGATGCTGCCAGCAGTTATCTGGTGTTGAAGCTTTGTAATGACGCCAAGCTGCTTAATCATCAGATGGAAATAATCTGCCAGAACCCAAATCCTGCGTTTGTGCCGTTTCATATAAGGAGGGAGAATGAAAACACATGTATATATTATTCTATTACCTCTAAAATATCACTGGCACAGTATCTGGAAAGGAAGGGGCTGAATAAGAAGGAGCTTTTGGATTTGCTTAAAAGCATTACAAAAAGCCTGCTGCTGCATAGTAATTACTTACTGGAACTTTCAAGCTTTGTGATTCATCCGGATTTTATTTATATCAATCCTGCAACTGCAGAGGTCTCGCTCTTGTATATACCTGTACCCTGCGGCAGAAATACAATGGAGGTATACAGAGCATTCCTGAAGGACCTGGTGGTAAACTCAGCAAATGTTGATGATAATGCAAGGGACAATTATCTGCAGAGGATACTGAATTATTTAAAATCAGATTCATTCAACCTTAATGATTTTAATAGATTGATCATAGATATGAGAAACAGCGGGGGGGTATACGACCCTTTGGTTAAGGCAGCTTATGAGCATATGGAAAGGACACCGCGGGAGAAAGCCGCAGCTTCCGGCAGTATTGCTCCAAAAGGTGCAACCGCCAGAGCTAAGAATTATAGGAGGATTGCAGGAGGAAAGAGTATTTTGAGGGTTGTGCTATTACAACTGCTTGTAATACTGGCAGCTGCTATTGCGTGTCTTTTCCTGATGTCACAGGGTAAAGGAGATATGGCATCAATAGCAGGAGTACTGCTTATTGCGGCAGCTTCGGACATACTGATTATGAAAAAAATATCCGAAAAGCTTGACAAAGGGGCTTTACATGAGGATAAGGATGCAGGAGCGGGTATGAACATAAGTAGCAGCTACAATACAGTTTGTAAGCAGCAGCGCAGCTCACACAGGGGCAGGCGCAAGGAGGAAGCCTTGACACCTGATATACTGAAGGCCTGTGATACTGTTATGATTTCAGAAGTATCCACGGACAACCATCCGTATCTTGAGAGTACGGAAGCCCATGGCGGGGATAGGGTAATAATTAACAAGGATAAATTCATTATAGGAAGATTAGGCAGCATGGTGGATCATCTGATACAGGGCAGTACTGTAGGAAAGCTTCATGCAGAAATAACAGGAAGCAGGGAGGGTTACTATATAAGAGACCTGAATTCTAAGAACGGAACTTATGTAAATGGTGTAAGGATCGCAAGTAATAAGGAACATGAGATAAAGGATAATGACAGGATAAGGTTCTCAAGCTACGAGTACATCTTCAGGCTGCAGTAGGCTTGCTGTCATTTGTTACTAATGGAGGTGAGAAATTGAAGCTTCACATTATATACATATTCATCGGAATATCAACACTTCTTCTTAACCTTGCCCTTACCCTGCATATAATAAGGAAGAACAATGGTGGAAGGCACAAGGCGACCTGGGATTATGATGATTTGATAACCTTCAGACTGACAAGGAATTCAAATGCTGAGGGTGTAACTACAGTAGCTGAGTCCTATAGCGATACCATGCCTCTTTAGTAGTACTTCCATTTATGTAAAACATATCGACCGGAGGACCGAATTATGAAAACCGGTGAAGTTTTGAATAAAAAGTATAGAATAGAAAAACTGCTGGGAAAAGGCGGGACAGGCTCGGTTTATCTATGCACCAATATTGAGCTTGGCAATAAATGGGCTATGAAACACATACCTAAGGAAATAATGAATGATAAAACCGAGGCAGAGGTAGATATACTGAAAAAGCTATACCATATCAGTCTGCCGAGGGTTGTGGATGTGTTCAAGGATGAGCAGGGGTTATACATAGTTGAAAGTAATATTGAGGGTACTACCCTGGACAGACTGCTGAAGAGACAGGGCAGCTTTGCACTTGACAGGGTCGTTGATTGGTCATTGGAGCTGTGTGATATACTTAAATATCTGCATGGGATAAAGCCTAGTCCTATAATATACCGGGATTTGAAACCGTCCAATATAATACTGACCCAGGGAAACAGGCTGGTACTGGTTGACTTCGGCATATCAAAGGAGTTCAGCAGATTACATCCGAAAGACACTATGCTTGCAGGCACAAGTGTCTATGCAGCCCCCGAACAGCTGATAAAAGGCGGGATTACCGACCAGAGGACTGATATATATAACCTGGGAGCAACAATGTACCAATTGCTGCATGGGAGATTGCCGGGACCGGTACCTGATGACTCCATACACAGCAAAAATAAGGCAATGGGAAAAATCAACGGGATAATTTCAAAGTGCATGGAAAACAAGCCGGAGGATAGATATCAGAGGGCAGAGGATGTCAGGCTGGAGCTTCAGGCTTTGAGGAATATGATTGTTGTCGGCGGGGCAAGGCAGAAGCTTGCTTATAAGCTGGAGTTGGCCTTGATAGTGGTAATGTCTATTGTTTCATATGCTATTACAGTGTTTGGTATAATACTAAAATAATACCATATGTGATTTACAATACTGATTATCATGTTATAATATAACTATAAGGATAATCAGTCTCGAAAGGTGCGATTGTCTGAATATCAAGTTAAAAACCGCAACCATTCTGGGACAAGCAGTATGGTTGTTTATTTTTGGGGATTATGTCAATCATCCTACTCATAAATCCTGCATACAGAGTCTTTAAAAAGTTTCCAAACTGGAATATTTTTGTACCTGCTTAAATAGAATTTAGTGGTACATAGAAATATATACAATTAATTGACTCCGACCCCTGGAAACCTGCAGAGGCTTTCTCGGGCGTGAGGGTATGGGGAGTAATTCCTGTGCCTGCCTTTAGCAAAGGAGTCCGGTTGTACATACGGTATAATATTGCCGCAGTATAGCCGGACTTTTTATTACGAGTAGGGGCATCAATTCTACATTAATTTGCCATGCCCCGTAAGCGAGTATCAAAAAAGGCTTCCTTAGCCATTAAATATTTCAATAAAAGCCTTTTTTATTTATCAAATTAAAGGAGGTGGAACTGGCACTGGTATAACACAGTGACCAGAAGCAATTTGAGTAGGATTCTAATGATTTCACCTGAGAAATGCATAGGATGCAGAACCTGCGAACTGATTTGCTCCTTTGGGAAGTATGAGGAATTCAACCCAAGGAATGCTGCAGTTTCTGTTTTTTCCTATGACGAGGCGGCGCTGTCGGTACCTTTGATGTGCCTGCAGTGTGAAGAGCCTTCATGCATGAAGGTTTGCCCCACATCGGCAATTTCCAAATCCGGGGATGGCAGCGTGCTTATTGACGGAAACAAATGCATAGGCTGCAAAATGTGCATCAGCGCTTGTCCTGTAGGAAACATAAGCTACAACACTAGGCAGAAGAAGGTAGTGAAATGTGACTTATGCGGTGGAGAGCCCAAATGTGCTGAATTCTGTCCATCCGGTGCGATCACCTATGTTGAAGCTACCTCGGTAAACATTGATAAGAAGAAAAAGTTGGCCGGAAAATTCAAGGAGCTTTTCGGGGAGGTGAATGAATGATGTTTGGCTGGGAAGGAAAATTATTGAGAGTTAATCTGACTAATGGAACAGTCAGCAAAGAGGATCTGAATATGGAGGATGCCAGGGATTATCTTGGCGCAAGGGGTCTTGGAACCAAGATAATGATGGATGAGGTTGATCCAAAAGTTGATCCCTTTAGTCCTGAAAACAAGCTTATATTCATGACGGGACCATTGACCGGAACCTTTGCCAGCTCTGCGGGCAGATATGAAGTAATAGCCAAAGCACCTCTGACGGGAACAATTGGTGCTTCAAATTCCGGCGGACATTTTGGGCCGGAGCTGAAATATGCCGGATATGACGGAATCATTTTTGAGGGTGAATCCGATAAACCTGTATATTTGTATATAAATGACGATGAGGTTCAGTTGAGGTCTGCGGAACATCTTTGGGGTAAAACAGTATTTGATACTACAGATGAACTGCTGAAGGAGACTGATGAAGATGCAAGAGTAGCATGTATAGGACCTGGAGGGGAGCTCAAGGTACTTTTTGCTACAGTCATGAATGAAAAACACAGGGCAGCAGGGCGCTCAGGACTTGGAGCGGTAATGGGGTCCAAGAAGCTTAAAGCTGTTGTTGTAAGAGGGAGCAAATCAATTGAAGTTGCAAAACCAAAGGAATTTCTCGAAAGCTGTGTTGATGCAAGAAATAAGCTTAAGGCGCATCCGGTGACCGGGGTAGGTCTTCCTACATTTGGTACGGGAGTACTTGTAAACATTCTGAACCAGTCCGGTGCCCTTCCGACAAGGAATTGGAAGGATGGGGGATATTTCGAGCATGCGGATGATACCGGAGGAGAAGCTCTCAGAGATAAGTATCTTGTAAAGAACAAAAGCTGTTTTGGTTGTAACATAGGCTGCGGCAGAGTAACAAGGGTGCCCGAAGGTAAATTCAAGTGTTTCGGTGAAGGTCCGGAGTATGAAGCTGCCTGGTCCTACGGAGCGGATTGCGGGGTCAGGGATCTTGCTGCTATTACCAGAGCCAGTATAATATGTAATGAACTGGGTATCGACCCTATTACAATGGGATCAACCCTGGCATGTGCGATGGAGCTGTACGAAAAGGGCATTGTGACCAGGGAAGAGCTTGGAGGCAGCCTGAGCTTCGGCGATGCTGAGGGGATAGTTGAATTTACCAGAAGGACCGGTTTGAGAGAGGGTTTCGGAAACAAGCTGGCAGAAGGGTCTTACAGGCTTGCGGAAAGCTATGGACATCCGGAGCTTTCAATGTCGGTAAAGAAGCAGGAAATGCCCGCTTATGACGGCAGGGGAGTCCAGGGTATGGCCCTTGAATACGCCACCTCTAACAGAGGAGGCTGTCATGTCAGAGGCTACCTTACCTCGCCGGAGATATTGGGTGTTCCTGTAAAGCTTGATCCGCTGGTGACCACAGACAAGGCAAGCTGGCTTAAAACCTTCCAGGATCTCACCGCCGTAGTGGATTCTACAGGATTATGCCTGTTCACTACTTTTGGGATAGGGCTGCCTGAGATATCAGCGATGCTGCGCGGAGCCACAGGAATGAACTGCAGCGATGAAGATGTGCTGAAGGCAGGAGAAAGGATATGGAACCTTGAAAGGTTATTCAATATGAAGGCAGGTTTCACAAAGAAGGATGATACCTTACCCGAAAGACTTCTTAAAGAGCCTTTACCCAATGGCCCGGGAAAAGGATTGGTTGCACAGCTTGATGTTATGCTGAAGGAGTATTATGAGGTCAGAGGCTGGGATGAAACCGGTGTGCCTACGGAAGAAAAGCTTGAGGAGCTTGCTCTTTAGGTTGGTAGAGTTTGAGGAGGGTGGTCGGTATGACTGCCCTCTATACTATTATTAGGAGAAAAAACATGGTAATAAAGTTTTTTGCATTTATCAGGGATTATACCGGTTCAAAGGAAACAAATATGAGCAGCTGTCCCACATTGAGAGAGCTTCTGTACAAATTATGCAGCAAATATGGGAAAAAGTTTTCTGAGAAGCTTTTCACCGGGGAAAGCTTAAGCGAAGAGATAATAATCCTGGTAAATGGAAGGCATATTGAGCATTTGAAAGGTCTGGACACCAGTCTTTCCGAAAATGACGAAATAAGTATTTTCACAAAGGTTGCAGGGGGCTGAAGAAACAAGTATTTTCCCATGGGTTTGCCGGACAGAACAAATAAGTGCTGATAGGGGGAATATTGGAATGTGCGATATATCCGATATATTGAAAAAGTATGGCAACGATAAGAAAAACACTCTGGCTATGCTTCAGGACATACAAAGAAAGTATAATCATATACCGAGAGAAGCAATGGATATGTTGTCCGGGGAGCTGGGGGTGCCGCTATCCAGGCTCTATGGGATGGCTACTTTCTATAAAGCGTTGAGCCTCAAGCCAAGGGGGAGAAATGTGATAAAGGTATGTGACGGCACGGCATGCCATATAAGATCCTCACAACTGCTTATAGATGAAATTGAAGGACTCCTTGGGATAGGGCCGGGAGAAACATCAGAGGATGGTGAGTTTACTCTGGAGACAGTCAACTGTCTTGGTTCATGTGCCATAGCTCCTGTAATGGTTGTAAATGAAATTTACTATGGGAAGGTCACTCCTGCAAAGCTGCGGGAAATCATAGGCGAATGCGGAGGTAAAGACAATGAGTGATTTTATCCCTGATACAAAGAAGTGCATATTGGTTTGTTGCGGGACAGGGTGTATAGCTAATGGCAGCCTGAAGGTTTACAATGAGCTCAGGAAGCAGCTTGAAACTCTGGACGGCGCTTATGAATTAAAAACGACGGTTAAAGCTACCGGCTGCAATGGACTATGCGAGAGAGGGCCAATAGTTAAAATTCTTCCTGATGATATTTCATATTATAAAGTAAGCAGCAGCGATGTGGCAGAGATAATTGAAAGGTCTGTTCTCAGGGATGAGGTGGTCGAAAGGCTGCTGTACTATGATAAAGCAACTGGAAAGAGATTCAGATCCCATAAGGAGACGGATTTTTACAAGGGACAGCACAAAATTGCCCTCAGAAATATCGGTGAAATAGATCCTGCAAATATTAACGACTATATCGGAAGAGGCGGCTATCTGGCACTGAGGAAAGCTCTTTTCCATATTAGCCCAGAGGATATAATATACACGGTAAAGAGCTCAGGGCTAAGAGGCAGGGGAGGCGCCGGATTTCCAACCGGCATAAAATGGGAGGAATGTAAAAAAACCGAGGGCAGTCCCAAATATGTGATATGTAATGGAGATGAAGGAGATCCGGGGGCTTTCATGGATAGGAGCATAATGGAAGGTGATCCTAACAGTATAATAGAGGGCATGGCAGTTTGCGCATATGCAGTCGGAGCCTCGGAAGGGTATATATATATCAGGGATGAGTATGAGCTGGCTCTGAAGAATATGTCCAGGGCAATTGAAGAAGCTGAAAAGTATGGATTTCTGGGAGATGACATATTAAAGAGCGGTATGAGCTTACATATTAATATCGTGAGAGGTGGAGGGGCTTTCGTATGCGGCGAGTCTACAGCGCTTATGTCTTCCATCGAGGGTAAGGTCGGCGAGCCAAGGGCAAAATATATACACTCAACGGAAAAAGGTTTGTGGGGAAAGCCTACGGTACTGAACAATGTTGAGACCTGGGCCAATATCCCTGAAATCATAAATAAAGGACATGAGTGGTTCAAAGCAATTGGAACGGAAAACGGAAAGGGTACAAAAGTGTTTTCGCTTGTTGGTAAAGTAAAGAATACAGGACTTGTGGAAGTTCCAATGGGAACGACACTGAGGAAACTGATAATGGATATAGGCGGGGGAATAATAGGCGACGGTCATTTTAAGGCTGTCCAGACCGGAGGACCCTCCGGAGGTTGTATACCTGAAAAATATCTGGATCTGGAAGTGGATTTTCATTCGCTGGAAAGCGTAGGCTCCATGATGGGGTCAGGCGGAATGATAGTCATGGATGACAGGACCTGTATGGTAGAGGTTGCCAAGTACTATATCAAATTCTTATCAGAGGAGTCCTGCGGGAAATGTGTTCCATGCAGGGAAGGGTTAAGGCGCATGCTGGAGATCCTTGAAGGGATAACCCGGGGGAAAGGCAGGGCGGATGATATTGATCTTCTCCTGGAGCTTGGTGAAATGATGAGCGAGGCCTCCCTCTGTGCATTGGGCAAAACTGCTCCGAATCCGGTATTAACTACTATAAGGTATTTCAGGGACGAATACATGGAGCATATAGTGGAAAAGAACTGTCCGGCAGGGGTATGCAAGGCATTGACCGTGTTCAGGATTGATGAGAGCACATGCAGAGGCTGCGGCATCTGCAAAAAGAACTGCTCCGCAGGTGCGATACAAGGTCAGCCTAAAGCGCCTCATACAATAGACATTTCAAAATGCATTAAGTGCGGCATTTGTATTGATATATGCAGTTTCAAAGCGATACATACGGCAAAGGGGGCGGGAAAATGAAGATCATAATAGATGGAAAGTCCTGTGAAGCTGAGCACGGAGAATATATACTGGATGTGGCAAAACGAAATGGGATCGATATTCCTACATTGTGTAATAGCGATGCACTTCCGGGACTAGGCAGCTGCAGGCTCTGTGTTGTGGAGCTTACAGAAAGGAATAGGACAAAGGTTGTAGCATCCTGCATTTACCCAATAAACCGTGAAGCGGAGGTTAAAACAAACAGCCCCAAAATAATTGGAATAAGAAAATCAATAATGAGACTGCTGCTCTCACATTCCCCGGAAAACCAATCCCTGAGTACCATATCCCTCAAGTATGGACTGATGCCTTCAGTTCTCCCGGAGCTTCCTGAGAAGGCAGATGACTGCATATTATGCGGCCTTTGTGCAAAGGCCTGCGAAGAATTGGGTGCCAGTGCAATCTCTACAGTCGGAAGGGGTACCGGGAAAAGGGTATCCACTCCGTATGACGAGCCTTCAGCCGTTTGTGTGGGTTGCGGCTCCTGCGCGGCCGTATGTCCGACGGTCGCGATAAAGCCGGAAGAAAGCAGCGGCATCAGGACCATATGGGGCAAGAACTTTGAACTGATAAAGTGCGAGGGCTGCGGTAAGTACTATGCATCAAGGGAGTATATTGAATTTATAGAGAAGAAACTCGGAGAAAAGCTTGAAGGGCTGTACTGCGAAAAATGCAAAAAAGCCATGAATGCAGAAAAATTCAAGGAGATTTATAGGATTTGAGAGGGGAAAAGCAACTCTATCTTAGGTTGAAGACAAACTAAGGAGCAAGCATGTCATAGTCTAAATGTGCTTATACAGAAATTGTTAATGGCTCTTAAAACGAAGCCTTAGAAAAATCGTATGCGAGGCATGGATGCCGATGCAAGGCCTAAAGGTCACGGATGACCATTTTAGGCCGTTAGGTTTTTCTTAGGCTGAGTTTTTTAGAGCCATCAATTTCTGTATATGTACATGTGGCTATTACATGTTTGCTCCAATTTTCTGCTATGTTTTCAATCGAAGAGGGAAACTATATATCCCTTCATAAACTTTTCCGGAATAAAGGTAACTGCGCTAAAATATATATTGACAAATCAGAAAATAGAAAAATTAGCAAAATACATACCAATTTTCATACTAAGTGCTTGACAGTAATATATTGGTATGTTAACATTATATATTGCATTGTAGTAAGTTATTTTAGTTTTATATTCCTGTAATTGTATAAGGATAGTTGAAAACGGTAATATTAAAATAGGTATGCTTTAACTATACGGCCAAACCAAAAGCGATACTTTTTTTAGGAATTTTTTTGCTTTTGGCTATTTTAATTTATTTAAATTTAAGGGGTGAAGGACTTTATGCTGGTACATCCAATCTCTGCGGGAAGAAATCAGAGGATGAGCTACTCAAAAATCGACGAAGTAATGGATATGCCTAATCTGATCGAAGTACAGAAAAACTCCTATAACTGGTTCCTGGAGGAAGGTCTTAGAGAGGTTTTCAATGATGTTTCACCGATTCAGGACTACACAGGCAATCTGATACTGGAATTTGTCGATTACTCGTTGGACGGAAAGCCTAAATATTCAGTTGAAGAATGCAAGGAAAGAGATGTTACATATTCTGCTCCTTTGAAAGTCAAAATCAGACTTATCAACAAGGAAACCAACGAAGTCAAAGAGCAGGAAGTCTTTATGGGCGATTTCCCTTTAATGACGGACTCGGGTACATTTATTATCAATGGCGCAGAAAGAGTTATAGTAAGCCAGCTGGTAAGATCACCAGGGGTTTATTATGCAGAAACTATTGACAAGTCAGGTAAGAGACTGCATTCAAGTACTGTAATTCCCAATAGAGGTGCTTGGCTGGAGTATGAGACAGATTCCAACGACATCCTATGGGTAAGGATCGACAGAACCCGAAAAATTCCGGTAACTGTACTTTTAAGGGCTTTAGGGTTTGGAACCGATGAACAGATTGAAAGTGTATTGGGAGAAGATGAAAGAATAAAAGCTACTCTCCAGAAAGACGGGACAAAGTCTGAAGAAGAGGGCCTTATTGAAGTTTACAAGCGTTTGAGACCCGGAGAGCCTCCAACAGTTGAGAGTGCCAGGTCGCTGCTTGACGTGCTGTTCTTTGACGCCAAGAGATATGATCTTGCAAAGTTCGGAAGATACAAATTCAATAAGAAGCTGTGCCTTAGCCAGAGACTTTCCGGACAGAAGCTGGAGAAGGAAGTGGTAGATCCAAGGACAGGAGAAATACTCGCAGAAGCCGGAGAAAAAATAACGAGGGATAAGGCTGCAAGTATTCAGAATGCAGGAATCAGTGAAGTTTTTGTGACAATCGAAGGAAGACCGGTAAAAATACTGGGAAATAACACTGTAGATATAAACAAATACTTAAGTTTTGATGTATCAGACTTAAATATAAAAGAATTGGTTAATCTTTCAGTGCTTAAGGAAATATTGCAGAAGGCAGACTCCGAAAACGAGATCAAGGAAGAGATTAAGAACAGGCTTAAGGATCTTATACCTAAGCATATTTTAATCGATGATATAATTGCTTCTATCAATTATAATATAAATCTTGCACAGGGTATCGGAAATGCGGACGACATAGACCACCTGGGCAACAGAAGGCTCAGATCGGTAGGAGAACTTCTCCAGAATCAGTTCAGGATAGGCTTATCAAGAATGGAGAGGGTGGTCAAGGAAAGAATGACCATCCAGGATATCGATGTAGTAACGCCGCAGCAATTGGTAAATATAAGGCCTGTAGCTGCTGCAATCAAAGAGTTCTTCGGAAGCTCGCAGCTTTCGCAGTTCATGGACCAGACAAACCCTCTTGCTGAGCTTACTCACAAGAGAAGATTGTCTGCATTGGGGCCAGGAGGTTTGTCCAGAGAAAGAGCAGGCTTTGAAGTAAGAGACGTGCATCACTCCCACTACGGCAGGATGTGCCCTATAGAAACCCCTGAAGGACCGAACATAGGTCTTATAGGTTCCCTGAGTACCTATGCGAGAATAGATGAATATGGTTTTATCGAGGCACCTTACAGACTCGTAAAGACTGATGACAATGGGGAGAAATATGTAACCGACGAGATCGTCTATCTTACTGCCGACATAGAGGACGAGTTTGTAATAGCTCAGGCTAACGAACCCCTTGATGAAGAAGGAAAGTTTATTGACAGAAGGGTTACCGCAAGAGCAAGACACGAAGTGGTAATAGTACCGAATACAGAAGTTGAATTTATGGACGTATCTCCTAAGCAGGTAGTATCTGTTGCTACCGCAATGATACCTTTCCTTGAAAACGACGATGCCAACAGGGCGCTGATGGGTTCAAACATGCAGCGTCAGGCTGTACCGATAATAAAGCCTGACTCACCTATAGTTGGTACGGGAATGGAGTACAAGTCCGCAAGAGACTCAGGAGTTATAGGACTTACCAGGGGCGACTGTGTAGTTGAAAGAGTAAGTGCCAATGAGATAGTATATAAGACCAGCACAGGAGAAAGGGAGAGATACAAGCTCCTTAAGTTCCTGCGTTCCAACCAGGGAACCTGCATAAATCAGAGACCTGTGGCAAAAAAAGGCGAAATACTTAAAAAAGGCGACATAATAGCAGACGGACCTTCCACGGATATGGGAGAAACAGCATTGGGCAGGAACATACTTATCGGTTTCATGACCTGGGAAGGCTACAACTATGAGGACGCTATACTTATAAGTGAAAAGCTTGTAAAAGAGGATATTTTCACTTCCATACACATAGAAGAGTATGAATCAGAGGCGAGAGACACTAAGCTCGGTCCTGAAGAAATAACAAGGGACATACCCAATGTAGGGGAAGAAGCTTTGAAGGATCTTGACGAAAGAGGTATCATCAGGATTGGTGCTGAAGTAAGAGCCGGAGATATAATGGTTGGTAAGGTTACTCCAAAAGGAGAGACCGAGCTTACAGCAGAAGAAAGGCTCTTAAGGGCAATATTCGGTGAGAAGGCCCGTGAGGTAAGGGATACTTCCCTGAGAGTTCCTCATGGTGAAGCCGGTATAATCGTAGATGTAAAAGTATTTACAAGAGAAAATGGCGATGAGCTCCCTCCCGGAGTAAATCAGCTCGTAAGATGCTATATAGCACAGAAGAGGAAGATATCCGTTGGTGACAAAATGGCAGGAAGGCATGGAAATAAGGGTGTTATTTCCAGGGTGCTTCCTGAAGAGGATATGCCGTTTATGCCTAACGGGACACCTCTTGAGATAGTGTTGAATCCGCTGGGTGTGCCTTCACGTATGAATATCGGTCAGGTGCTTGAGGTGCATCTTGCACTTGCAGCAAAGGCACTGGGCTGGAAGATTGCTACTCCGGTATTTGACGGTGCAAGGGAGGAAAGCATAGTTGAGACTATCGAATGTGCCAACAAGGTAATACAGGTAAAGAAAAACCTTAGAATAATAAAGGAGAAAATACTCCTGAACAATAAGCAAAAGGATGCTGAAGTTTCCGAGGAAGAACAGCTGGCGGAAGTTCCTGACATCAAGGGAGAAATAAAGGAAAATGTTGAAGTAGTGCACGAACTGTTGAACCATGAGATATTTGATATTGACAGCAAGCTGACCTCCATCAGGGAAATGATAAGATCTGCAGAGCTTTCAGATTTAAGGGCAGTTGAAAAAATAATCAGGATATTTGGCGAGACCCCTATTGACGGAATCGAACTTAACCATACAGGCAAGATAAAACTGAGGGATGGACGTACCGGAGAGTACTTTGATAATTCTGTCACGGTAGGTTACATGTATATACTCAAGCTGCTGCATCTTGTTGATGACAAGATCCACGCAAGGTCAACAGGTCCATACTCACTTGTGACACAGCAGCCTCTTGGCGGCAAGGCGCAGTTTGGAGGCCAAAGGTTCGGTGAAATGGAAGTTTGGGCACTTGAAGCCTATGGTGCATCTCATACCTTACAGGAAATTCTCACTGTGAAGTCTGATGATGTAGTAGGAAGAGTCAAGACCTATGAATCCATTGTCAAGGGTGAAAACATACCGGAGCCTGGAGTGCCTGAATCCTTCAAGGTTCTGATAAAGGAGCTTCAGAGTCTGGCCCTTGATGTGAAGGTTCTGACCGAGGAGAATGAAGAGATAACAATCAGGGAATCAGTCGATGAGGATGTTGAGGATCTTGGAGCTGATATGGAAGCGCGGGAGGATATGGATTTCACAAGTCTTTCATATAAAGGAGAAACCAGGACAGAAGAGGATCTTTACGAAGATTATGAGGGAGAGGCTGAAGGCTCGGAAGAGTTTGAGGTAGAGATGGACTTTGATGAACTCCTGTTAAGTGAAGACGAAGTCGATGAGGATGACGAAGAGTTTTAAAATTATAAGAAGGGAGAGATACCTCCTTGTTTGAATTAAATAACTTTGAAGCAATCAAAATAGGTTTGGCATCCCCGGAGAAAATAAGGGAATGGTCAAGGGGTGAGGTAAAAAAGCCTGAAACAATAAACTATAGAACCTTAAAACCTGAAAAGGAAGGTCTATTCTGCGAGAAGATTTTCGGTCCTACAAAGGATTGGGAATGTCACTGCGGAAAGTATAAGAGAATCAGATATAAAGGCATAGTTTGTGACCGCTGCGGTGTTGAGATCACAAAAGCAAAGGTAAGAAGAGAGAGAATGGGTCATATTGAGCTTGCAGCACCTGTATCCCACATATGGTATTTTAAAGGGATACCGAGCCGCATGGGCCTCATACTTGACATGTCTCCAAGAGCTTTGGAAAAGGTGCTTTACTTTGCTTCCTACATAGTAGTCGACACAGGTGATACACCCCTTTCAAAGAAACAGCTTTTGAGCGAGAAGGAATACAGAGAGAACGTAGAAAAGTACGGTAACAGATTCAGAGCAGGAATGGGAGCTGAAGCAATAAAGGAACTCCTTGTTGAGCTTGATCTTGAAAAACTGTCAAAAGAACTGAGAGTGGATCTCAAGGACAGTACTGGACAGAAAAGGCTTAGATCAGTCAGAAGGCTGGAGGTAGTTGAAGCCTTTAAGAATTCCGGCAACAAGCCTGAATGGATGATTCTTGAGACAATACCGGTAATACCGCCCGACTTGAGACCGATGGTACAGTTGGATGGCGGCAGGTTTGCCACCTCAGACCTTAATGATCTCTATAGAAGGGTAATTAATAGAAACAATAGACTTAAAAGGCTTCTGGACCTGGGAGCGCCGGATATAATCGTCAGAAATGAGAAGAGAATGCTTCAGGAGGCTGTTGACGCACTAATCGACAATGGCAGAAGAGGCAGACCGGTAACCGGTCCCGGCAACAGACCATTGAAGTCCTTGAGCGACATGCTCAAAGGAAAGCAGGGGAGGTTCAGACAGAACCTGCTTGGAAAACGTGTTGATTATTCAGGGCGTTCAGTTATAGTAGTCGGCCCCGAACTGAAGCTTTTCCAGTGCGGTCTGCCGAATGAGATGGCATTGGAGCTTTTCAAGCCTTTTGTTATGAAGAAGCTTGTGAATGACGGGCTTGCCCATAATATAAAAAGTGCTAAGAGAATGGTCGAGAGAGTGAAGCCGGAGGTATGGGACATACTTGAAGAAGTAATCAGCGAGCATCCGGTGCTGCTAAACCGTGCACCAACACTGCACAGGCTTGGTATTCAAGCTTTTGAGCCAATACTTGTGCAGGGAAAAGCATTAAAGATCCATCCGCTGGTATGTACGGCATACAACGCAGACTTTGACGGGGATCAGATGGCGGTGCATGTACCTTTATCAGTAGAAGCCCAGGCAGAGGCGAGATTCCTTATGCTTTCCGCCAACAATATCCTGGCTCCTAAGGATGGAAGACCGGTGGTCAGTCCTACACAGGACATGGTTATGGGTGTATACTACCTTACAATATACGTGCCTGGCCAGAAGGGAGAAGGAAAGGTATTCTCCAATCTGGATGAAATGCTGATGGCTTACCAGGTTGGTGAAGTATCCCTTCATGCAAAGGTAAAAGTAAGAATAACAAAGGAAATCAATGGCGAAAAGAAGACTAAAATAGTTGAAAATACTGTTGGAAGATTTATATTCAACCAGTCAATTCCTCAGAACCTTGGCTTTGTGGAAAGAAATACAGAGGATGATATGTTCCTCCTGGAGCTTGATCCAAAGGATAAGGACGGAAATATGAGGCCGGTTGATAAGTCATTGCTGGGTAAAATAGTAGACAGATGCTTCAGAAATCATGGAAATACCAATACAGCAATTGTACTGGATGAGATAAAGAGATTGGGCTTCCAATTCTCAACAAAAGGAGCAGTTACAATAAGCGTATCGGATATGGATATACCAGGTGCCAAGAAGGAACTGCTTTCAAAAGCGGATGAGAGAGTAGACAAGATTGAGAAGATGTACAGAAGAGGCCTTATATCCAATGAAGAAAGATATGAGCAGGTCATAGAGACCTGGAAGACAGCAACGGATGATGTAACAAAAGCATTGATGGATAACCTGGATAGGCTCAATTCAGTATATATGATGGCCAATTCAGGAGCAAGAGGCAGCGTAAATCAGATCAAGCAGTTATGTGGAATGAGAGGTCTGATGGCTGATACATCAGGTAGAATCATAGAAATACCTATTAAAGCTAATTTCCGTGAAGGTCTTAATGTATTGGAGTTCTTCACTTCCACTCACGGTGCAAGAAAAGGTCTTGCCGATACGGCGCTCCGTACTGCTGACTCCGGCTATCTCACAAGACGCCTTGTTGATGTAAGCCAGGATGTTATAGTCAGGGAAGAGGACTGTGGAACTGAAGAAGGACTCATGGTAAGTGAGATCAAAGACGGAAATGAAGTAATTGAAAAACTGGCAGACAGACTCATGGGAAGGTATACAAACGGCGATGTGCTCCACCCTGAAACAGGTGAAGTATTGGTCAAGAAGGGTGAAATGATTTCCGAGCAGATGGCTAATACCATAGTAAAGCTGGGAATAAAGAAGGTTCCGATAAGGTCAGTACTGACCTGTCATTCAAAATATGGCGTATGCACCAAGTGTTACGGCATAAACCTTGCGACAGGCGATCCCGTTCATATAGGTGAAGCTGTCGGTATCATTGCTGCACAGTCAATAGGGGAGCCTGGCACACAGCTTACAATGAGAACCTTCCATACCGGAGGTGTTGCCGGTGATGACATAACTCAAGGTCTTCCCAGAGTTGAAGAGCTTTTCGAAGCAAGAAAGCCGAAGGGGCTTGCTATAATATCCGAAATATCCGGTGTCGTCAAGATAATTGACCAGAGGAAAAAGAAGGATGCTGTAGTGTTGGCAGAGGATGGAGATACAAGGACCTATACCATACCTTACGGCTCAAGGCTCAGGGTTGCTGATGGCGATGTAATAGAAGCGGGGGATGAAATAACCGAAGGTTCGGTAAATCCTCATGATATATTGAAAATCAAAGGTGTGGCCGGAGTTCAGACATATCTGCTTATGGAGGTTCAGAGGGTTTACAGACTGCAGGGTGTTGACATTGCCGATAAGCATATAGAGGTTATAGTCAGACAGATGCTGAGGAAGGTCAAGATAGATGAATCCGGAGAGACAGAGCTTCTTCCCGGCGGACTCTTCGACATATTCAAATATGAAGAAGAGAATGAGAAAGTCAGTGCCAAAGGCGGCGAAATGGCTGCCGGCAAGAGAGTGCTGCTTGGTATAACCAAAGCTTCTCTGGCAACTGATTCCTTCCTGTCGGCTGCATCCTTCCAAGAAACAACAAGGGTTCTTACAGAAGCGGCAATAAAGGGTAAGATAGATCCGCTTGTAGGTCTAAAGGAAAATGTAATAATAGGAAAACTTATTCCTGCAGGAACGGGTATGAAAAAGTACAAGGATATATCAATAAAACAAGTAGATGCTATCGAATAAAATCTATTGACATAAAATATAACAAATGCTAAAATTATTTAGTGCGTTATAGAGGACCATGTATAATGGTTCTCTTATGCGCGTTTTATATGAAGTAACATTCAAAAGTCCACGATTCTTTTCAGGCGGGATATCAAATATCCTTGAGAGGTGTTATAAATGCAGGAACTGAAAGCTTCACACAAAAGGATAGTGGGGTTGAAACAGACAGTAAAGGCAGTAAGGAATGGAACTGCTAAAAACGTATATGTAGCAGAGGACGCCGATGATTTTATAAAACAGTCGGTACTTGATGCATGTACGGAAAGAAACTTACAAATCATATATGTCAGTAATATGAAGGAACTTGGGAATGCATGCGGTATAGATATCGGAGCCTCAACGGCGGCGGTCATCAAAGATTAGGATGCATAACTTTAAGGCCCCTTCATATGAAGGGGTTTATAACTTTTTCATAGCGTATAGCAGTGCCTGACAATTGCCGGGCCTGTATATGATAAATAATACAAGGAGGTGCATTTAATGCCTACAATTAGCCAGTTAGTAAGGAAAGGCAGAGAGAAGGTTGAGTACAAATCAACTGCACCAGCGTTGAAGGAAAGCCCGCAGAAAAGGGGAGTATGTACTGTTGTAAAAACTACAACACCAAAGAAGCCTAACTCCGCATTAAGAAAAATTGCCAGAGTTAGACTTACAAACGGTATTGAAGTTTCAGGCTACATCCCTGGAATCGGTCATAACCTGCAGGAGCACTCAGTTGTTCTTATCAGGGGTGGCAGAGTTAAGGACCTTCCTGGCGTAAGGTACCACATAGTAAGAGGTACTCTTGATGCCGCTGGCGTTGCTAACAGAAAGCAGAGCAGATCAAAGTACGGCGCGAAGAGACCAAAGAAATAATATTGTGCGAGTTATTTAACATTGGCTGATTTAGCCTATGTTTAAAATATATTTGCGCACAACGGCAGTTTTTACTTGATACTGCCGAGTACCGATGATATTAAAAATAATATTAAGGAGGGAAGCATAGTGCCAAGAAGAGGACATATATCAAAAAGAGACGTATTGCCGGATCCGTTATACAACGATAAGATTGTTACCAAGCTTATCAACAACATAATGTATGATGGAAAGAAGAGTGCCGGACAGAAAATAGTATACGGTGCCTTCGAAATATTGAGAGAAAAGACAGGTAAAGATCCCATTGAAGTATTTGAGACAGCTATGAACAACATCATGCCTGTCCTGGAAGTAAAGGCAAGAAGAATCGGTGGAGCCACATATCAGGTTCCGATAGAAGTCAGACCTGACAGGAAGCAAGCGTTGGGAATGAGATGGCTGATTGATTTCTCCAGAAAAAGAGGAGAAAAGACAATGAAGGAAAGATTGGCCGGAGAGCTTTTAGATGCTGCTAACAATACAGGAAGCAGTGTAAAGAAGAGAGAAGATACACATAAGATGGCAGAAGCTAACAAGGCATTTGCGCATTACAGGTGGTAATTTCGGATTGAGGTTAAACTTGAACAATATAAAGAGATATATATTAGTGCTAAATAATAAGATTTTAGGGAAATATAACAGTGAATCTTGCAACAGAAAGGAGGATAACTGTGCCTAGGCAATATCCGTTAGAAAAAACAAGAAACATAGGGATAATGGCTCATATTGACGCAGGGAAAACAACCACTACAGAAAGAGTGCTGTATTATACTGGGAAAACATATAAATTAGGCGAAGTTCACGAAGGTACTGCCACAATGGACTGGATGGAGCAGGAGCAGGAGAGAGGGATAACAATAACTTCTGCAGCTACAACAGCCGAGTGGAAGGGCCATAAGGTAAACATCATAGATACGCCGGGGCACGTGGACTTTACTGTTGAAGTAGAAAGGTCACTGCGTGTATTAGATGGTGCTGTAGCGGTTTTCTGTGCCAAGGGTGGAGTTGAACCTCAGTCTGAAACCGTCTGGAGGCAGGCTGACAAGTATAAAGTTCCACGAATTGCATATGTTAACAAGATGGACATAATGGGAGCAGATTTTTACCGGGTGGTCGGAATGATGAAAGACAGACTCGGAGCTAATGCTGTTCCAATTCAGCTTCCGATTGGCAGCGAGGACAAATTTATAGGTATAGTGGACTTGATTGACATGAAGGCTCATATCTATAAGGATGACCTTGGTAAAGAAATGGAAATAACAGATATACCTGCAGATATGCAGGAAAAGGCAAGGGAATACAGGGAGAACCTCATTGAAGCAGTATCTGAGGTCAATGAGGAGTTAATGATGAAGTATCTGGAGGGGGTTGAGCCGACGGAGCAGGAAATTAAGGGTGCTCTCAGGGAAGGCACCATTGGTGTTAAGCTCAATCCTGTCATTTGCGGATCTTCATATAAAAACAAGGGTGTACAGCTAATGCTGGATGCAGTTATCGATTTCATGCCTTCTC
The DNA here is from genome assembly GCA_035627615.1 of Clostridia bacterium. Classification (GTDB taxonomy): domain Bacteria; phylum Bacillota; class Clostridia; order Lutisporales; family Lutisporaceae; genus BRH-c25. The sequence goes on along the minus strand of DASPLL010000024.1, from coordinate 84,540 downwards.
CACTGGATATACCTCCTATAGAAGGTACTACAGTGGATGGGGAAGAGAAGATAGTAAGGCATTCAGACGATAAAGAGCCCTTTGCAGCTCTTGCTTTCAAGATAATGGTCGACCCGTTTGTTGGTAAGCTTGCATTCTTCAGAGTTTACTCCGGGGTAGCTGAGTCTGGCTCATATGTCTTTAACTCCACAAAAGGTAAGAGGGAGAGAATAGGCAGAATAGTACAGATGCATGCCAACCACAGAGAAGAGATCAAAGAGGTTTACACAGGCGATATCGCGGCCGCTGTGGGCTTGAAGGATACAACAACAGGAGATACTCTTTGTGATGAAGACAATGCAGTAATCCTTGAATCCATGGAGTTTCCGGAGCCGGTTATCAATGTTGCCATTGAACCCAAAACTAAGGCAGGCCAGGATAAGATGGGGATAGCCCTTCAGAAGCTGGCAGAAGAAGACCCTACCTTCAGAACCTATACCGATGCTGACACAGGCCAGACTATAATAGCCGGCATGGGTGAACTGCATCTGGAGATTATCGTTGACAGAATGATGCGTGAATACAAGGTGGAAGCAAATGTCGGCAAACCGCAGGTTGCTTATAAAGAAACCATCAGAAGGAAAGCGCAGATTGAAGGCAAGTTCGTCAGACAGTCAGGCGGTAAAGGACAATACGGCCATGTATGGCTTGAGCTTGAACCGAAAGAGCCTGGTGCAGGCTTCGAATTCGTAAACAAAATAGTAGGCGGAGTAATTCCTAAAGAGTATATACCGGCTGTACAGCGCGGTGTGGAAGAAGCTACTCAGAATGGTATACTGGGCGGATACCCGGTTCTCGACTTAAAGGTCACACTTTATGACGGTTCATACCATGAGGTAGACTCCTCTGAAATGGCGTTCAAGATCGCAGGTTCAATGGCCTTCAAGGATGGTATGAAAAAAGCCGATCCGGCTCTTTTAGAGCCTATAATGAAGGTTGAAGTAACAGTACCTGAAGAGTATATGGGAGACGTTCTGGGTGATATAAACTCCAGAAGAGGCAGAGTTGAGGGTATGGAAGCAAGAAACGGTGCCCAGGTTATAAGGTCATTCGTTCCTCTCTCCGAAATGTTCGGATATGCAACAGACCTGCGTTCAAAAACTCAGGGCCGTGCCGTATACTCCATGGAAATGGATCACTTTGAAGAGGTTCCCAAGAACATAGCTGAGAAGGTTTTGGGCGATAAATAACTTAAATTAAAAATCAGGGAATTGTATAGCTCCGATAGCGCAGTTATACAATTTCCTAAAAATATTATGTTATCTGATTTTTAAAGGAGGAAAAGTAAAAATGGCAAAGGCAAAATACGAAAGGACCAAACCCCATGTAAACATAGGGACAATAGGTCACGTTGACCACGGTAAGACTACACTTACAGCGGCAATAACAACAGTACTTTCAAAGTTTGGTCAGGCAACAGCCACAAAGTATGACGAAATAGACAAGGCACCGGAAGAAAAGGAAAGAGGAATAACAATAAACACAGCTCACGTTGAGTATGAAACAAAGAACAGACACTATGCACACGTTGACTGCCCCGGCCACGCCGACTATGTAAAGAACATGATAACAGGAGCAGCACAGATGGACGGAGCTATCCTTGTTGTATCGGCAGCAGACGGCCCAATGCCGCAGACAAGAGAGCACATACTGCTGTCAAGACAGGTAGGAGTACCATACATAGTAGTATTCCTCAACAAGGTTGACATGGTAGATGACGCAGAGCTTATAGAATTGGTAGAAATGGAAGTCAGAGAGCTTCTTACAGAATATGAATTTGACGGAGACAACACACCGATCATACCGGGATCGGCATTAAAGGCCCTTGAGTGCGGATGCGGAAACGAAGACTGCGAATGGTGCAAAGGTATACACAACCTTATGGATGCTGTAGACAGTTACATTCCAACACCTGAGAGACAGACAGATAAGCCGTTCCTGATGCCTGTGGAAGATGTATTCTCGATCACAGGAAGAGGAACAGTTGCGACAGGAAGAGTAGAAAGAGGAGTAGTAAAGGTATCCGACACAGTAGAGATCGTAGGACTTGCAGATGCACCAAGATCAACAGTAGTAACAGGTGTGGAAATGTTCAGGAAGCTTCTTGAGCAGGCACAGGCAGGAGACAACATCGGCGTACTGTTAAGAGGCGTACAGAGGAATGAAATAGAAAGAGGCCAGGTACTTGCAAAACCGGGATCAATAAAGCCTCATACACATTACAAAGCACAGGTATACGTACTGACAAAGGAAGAAGGCGGAAGACACACACCGTTCTTCAACGGATACAGACCACAGTTCTACTTCAGGACAACAGACGTAACAGGAGTAATCGATCTTCCGGCAGGAGTAGAAATGTGCATGCCTGGTGACCACATAGAAATGACAATAAAGCTTATCACACCGATAGCTATCGAAGAAGGTTTGAGATTCGCTATTCGTGAAGGCGGAAGAACAGTAGGCTCAGGCGCAGTTGCATCGATAGTAGAATAAATCAGGTTTCGAGGTCACGGGGTTCCGAGGTTCCGAGGTTTCGAGGTTTCGAGGTAGGGGCGATTCATGAATCGCCCGTACAGACTTCGGAGGCTTGCGTAAAGCACGAGCCGCGTGGCACGAGGCTCGAAGCAAAAATGTCCCTAAGGACTAGGATACATATTCCTAGTCCTTTAGGGCTGTTTATGAAAAAATTTTTAAATAAGCTCCAAAAGTATTGTAATTTGTCCTAAAATGTTATAAAATATATAAGGTTGCGAAACTTAGCATGCGATGAAGTAAGAGGTTGCAGATTAAACCTCGGAAGAGGCGTATTCTGGGAAGCCACAGCTGTAAATCAATATGGCTGGCGAATTCTTACCGAGTATTGTCCGTTTCTAGAATTCGGGCGACTCTACTGATTATTCAGCTGTATCGGGTGAAAAGGAAGTGTCTCAGCATATTTGCTGGACACAAATAAAAAAATAGAACACACCCGGGTGAGTGTATAACAGTATGCGGTTGCACGTAAGCAAATTAAAGCGTGCGATGAAAAGGAGGGAATAGAAAATGGCAAAACAAAAAATCAGAATCAGGTTGAAGGCGTATGATCACATATTGATCGACCAGTCAGCAGAAAAAATAGTTGAGACTGCAAAGAGGACGGGCGCAAAGGTGTCAGGTCCGGTGCCGCTGCCGACTGAAAAGGAAATAGTCACAATACTTCGTGCAGTGCACAAGTATAAGGACTCAAGAGAGCAGTTCGAAATGCGAACTCATAAGAGACTAATCGACATATTGAACCCAACACCAAAGACCGTTGACTCACTTATGAGACTTGACTTGCCGGCCGGTGTTGACATCGAAATAAAATTGTAAAACAGATGCGAGGTACGAGATACGAGACACGAGAGTTAAAGCAAGGCTTCGAAGCCCTTCGCAAAATACTCGAATCTCGAATCTAAGATTAAATTTAGTATGACCGCTAAGCGGTCCGCTGTAAATTTTGGAGGTGTAAAGAGATGAAAAAAGCAATACTGGGTTTAAAAGTAGGAATGACTCAGATATTCGATAAAGCTGGAAAAGCAATTCCTGTAACTGTAATAGCTGCTAACCCGAACATAGTTGTTCAGAAAAAGACAGTAGAAAACGAAGGGTACTCAGCAATACAGGTAGGTTTTGACGATAAGGCCGAAAAAAAGGTTACAAAGCCTATAAAAGGACACTTTGCCAAGGCAAAGGTTGCAACAAAGAGATATCTCAGAGAATTCAGGCTCGAAGATGCAGCAGCTTATGAGGTAGGTCAGGAAATAAAGGCTGATGTCTTTAAGGAAGGCGACAAGGTTGATGTAAGCGGTATCTCAAAAGGTAAAGGCTTCGCAGGCTCCATAAAGAGACACAATTTCCACAGAGGGCCTATGGGACACGGTTCCAAGTATCACAGAGCTGCAGGTTCAATGGGAGCATCATCAGATCCTTCAAGAACAATTCCTGGCAAGAAGCTTCCGGGACATATGGGTTCAGAAAATACAACAGTGCAGAACCTCGAAGTTGTAAAGGTTGATCTTGAAAAGAACGTAATCCTTATAAAAGGTGCAGTTCCTGGAATAAGAGGTTCACTGGTGATGATAAAGGATACAGTGAAATCCTAATAAAACGTTTGGGGTAGAAAGGAGGATGTAAAATGCCTAACGTAGCACTTTACAATTTAAGTGGCAAACAGGTTGGAGAAATCGAATTAAGTGAAGATATATTCGGTGCAAATGTGAATGTTGAAGCAATGCACCAGGTAGTAAAGATGTATCTGGCAAACCAGAGGCAGGGAACTCAGTCAGCCCTCACCAGAGCTGAGGTAAGCGGCGGAGGGATCAAGCCCTGGAGACAAAAGGGTACAGGCAGAGCAAGACATGGAAGTATCAGATCACCACAATGGAAGCATGGCGGTATCGTATTTGCTCCAAAGCCAAGATCATACAGGTACACAGTGCCTAAGAAGATAAAAAGAATTGCATTGAAATCGGCATTAAGCTCAAAGGTCAACGATAATAACATAGTGGTTATTGAAGAGTTGAATTTTGATGCGCCAAAGACAAAGCAGGTTGTGAGCTTGCTTGAGAACCTCAAGGTTGATTCCAAGACACTCATCGTTATTGCCGACAACAATGAGAACATTGTTAAATCAGCAAGAAACATAAAGGGTGTAAAGACAGCCTCGGTAAACACTTTAAATGTATACGACATTTTAAATCACGACAAGTTCATAATAACAAAGGATGCTGTTAAAAAAGTCGAGGAGGTGTATGCATAATGAATGCTTATGATATAGTAAGAAGACCGGTAATAACTGAGAAAAGCATGAGCGAAATGGCAGACAAAAAATACACCTTCATAGTGGATGTCAATGCTAACAAGACTGAAATAAAGCATGCTGTTGAAGAAATATTCAAGGTAAAGGTAGATAAGGTCAGCACAATAAGAGTAATGGGCAAGATGAAGAGAATGGGAAAATATGAAGGAAGAAGACCTAGCTACAAAAAAGCAGTTATAAAGCTCACTAAAGATAGCAAGGGCATTGAATTCTTCGAAGGACTGTAAAAGGAGGAGAAAAAATGGCAATAAAAAAATATAATCCGACTTCTCCAGCTAGACGTAATATGACGGTTTCAACCTTTGAAGAAATTACAAGAACCGAACCGGAGAAATCCCTGGTTGAAATATTAAAAAGTAAAGCTGGAAGAAACAACTACGGTAAGATAACAGTAAGACATCAAGGCGGCGGACATAAGAGAAAATACAGAATAATTGATTTTAAAAGAGACAAGGTTGATGTACCGGCTACCGTTGCAACAATCGAGTATGATCCTAACAGATCAGCCAATATAGCATTACTTAACTATGCTGATGGTGAAAAGAGATATATCATAGCTCCTAACGGACTAAAAGTAGGCGATGTTATTATATCATCAAATAATGCTGATATAAAGGTCGGAAACGCTTTACCCCTTGGAAGCATACCGGTAGGTACGGTAATTCACAATATAGAGCTTAAGGCAGGCAAGGGAGCACAGCTTGTAAGAGCAGCAGGAAACTCCGCCCAGCTTATGGCTAAGGAAGGGGATTATGCACAGGTAAGGCTCCCATCCGGCGAAGTAAGAATGATAAGAATCGAGTGCAAAGCTACTATAGGTCAGGTAGGAAACCTTGATCATGAAAACATTACTTTAGGTAGTGCGGGCAGAACAAGACATATGGGTATCAGACCAACAGTAAGAGGTTCCGTAATGAACCCTGTAGACCATCCGCACGGTGGTGGTGAAGGTAGGTCACCGATAGGAAGACCAGGACCTGTTACTCCTTGGGGCAAACCTACACTCGGTTATAAGACAAGAAACAACAAGAAGGCTTCAAGCAAGTTCATTGTTAAGAGAAGAAACGCGAAATAAAACTTTAAAAAGTTTTCTGGCACGAGGCACGTGGCACGCGGCACGAGGCAAGCCAGGGCTGCTCATGGCAGTATAGAGGCTGGTACAGTACCGCAGACCGCGAATTTACTTGTGGACAGTTTATGAAAGGAGGCAAATCAATGAGCCGCTCAACAAAAAAAGGACCTTTTGTAGATGAGAAATTACTGAACAGAATTATAGATATGAATAAATCAAACAAAAAGGTTGTGCTTAAGACCTGGTCAAGGAGTTCAACAATATTCCCTGAAATGGTAGGCCATACAATTGCGGTATATGATGGCAGGAAGCATGTTCCTGTATATGTTACAGAGGATATGGTAGGCCACAAACTGGGTGAATTTGCTCCCACCAGAACTTTCAAAGGCCACGGACATCACACAGAAAGGTCTTCAGCTCTGAAGTAGGATGCAATCAGAATAAGCAGAACCATGATAAAATGGAAGGAGGTATTTCCTGTGGAAGCAAAAGCTATAGTTAAACACGTTAGAATTTCCTCGAGAAAGGTTAACATAGTTATAGATTTGATAAGAGGTAAAAAGGTTGGAGACGCTGTTGCTATATTAAAGCATACACCAAAAGCCGCGTCGGCGATATTGGAAAAGCTTTTAAAATCTGCAGTGGCTAATGCCGAGAACAACTTCAACATGAATGTTGACAAATTGTACATCTCAGAGGTTTATGCCACTCAGGGACCTACACTTAAGAGATTTATGGCAAGGGCGCAGGGTAGAGGCGTGAGCATACTCAAGAGAACAAGCCATATAACACTGGCGGTTAAGGAAAAAGAGTGAAGAAGGAGGGATTTTAGTGGGCCAAAAGGTTAATCCACATGGACTGAGAGTCGGTATCATCAAGGATTGGGACACAAAGTGGTATGCAGATGATAAAAGCTTTTCAGATTTTTTAGTAGAAGATAATAAAATAAGAGAATTCTTGAAATCCAAGCTTTATTCTTCAGGAGTATCAAGAATGGAAATAGAAAGAACTGCCGGCAAGATAAAGATTAACATACATGTAGCTAAACCAGGTATGGTAATCGGAAAAGGCGGAGCAGGAATAGAAGAACTCAAGAAAGAGTTGGAAAAACTCACAAACAATAAGGGTGTTTCAATAAACATCACAGAAATAAAGATACCGGAAATGGACGCTCAGCTTGTAGCTGAAAACATCGCAGCACAGCTGGAGAAGAGAATATCATTCAGAAGAGCAATGAAGCAGTCAATGCAGAGAACAATGAGAGTTGGCGCAAAGGGTATAAAGACTATGTGCGCAGGCCGTCTCGGCGGTGCAGAAATTGCAAGAAGCGAATGGTACCGTGAAGGAACAATTCCTCTACAGACTTTAAGAGCTGATATAGATTATGGATTCGCAGAAGCACATACTACCTATGGAAGAATAGGTGTAAAGGTCTGGATATATAAAGGGGAGGTTCTTCCACAAGCCAAAACTCGTAAGGACGAGCAGGCTAAGCTGAATGCAGCAGCTGCGGAAGGAGGAGAAGCATAATGTTAATGCCAAAAAGGGTCAAGCACCGTAAACAGATGAGAGGCAACATGAGAGGCAAGGCAACACGAGGCAATGTTGTATCATATGGTGAATACGGACTTCAGGCTACAGAACCAGGCTGGATCACAAGCAACCAGATCGAGGCAGCCAGACAGGCAATGACAAGATATACAAAAAGAGGCGGTAAGATCTGGATAAAAATATTCCCGGATAAGCCTGTAACTCAGAAACCTGCTGAAACTCGTATGGGTTCCGGTAAAGGTGCTCCTGAATACTGGGTAGCTGTTGTAAAGCCGGGCAGAGTATTATTTGAAATAGCGGGTGTTGAGGAAGAAGTAGCTAGAGAAGCTCTTAGACTAGCAGTGAATAAGCTTCCTATCAGGTGTAAGTTTGTAACCCGCCAGCAAACTGAGGAAATGGTTGGTGATGCAAATGAAAGCTAACAAAGTACGCGATTTGTCTGTAAATGAATTGGAGCAGAAGCTGATTGAATTAAAAGGAGAGCTTTTTAACCTTAGATTTCAGATGGCTACAGGACAGCTTGAGAACCCGATAAAGGTGAGAGATGTCAAGAAATCTATTGCTAGAATAAAAACCATCCTTAGAGAAAAAGAACTTAAGTCCGCACAGGCAAAGTAGGAAGAAGGAGGTTTAGACTTTGGATAGAAATAATAGAAAGACCAGGATAGGCAAGGTCGTAAGCGACAAGATGGACAAAACAATAGTTGTAGCTATTGAGACATTGGTTCGTCATCCGCTTTATGGAAAGTCTATAAAGAGAACAACTAAATTCAAGGCACACGATGAAAATAACGAGTGCAAAATTGGAGATAGAGTAGAAATTATGGAAACAAGGCCTTTGAGTAAGGACAAAAGATGGAGACTTGTTGAAATAATTGAGAAGGCTAAGTAAAAATTCCGAAAGGAGGGTTTTAAATGATTCAGCAAGAAACACGTTTAACCGTGGCAGATAATTCCGGAGCTAAGGAACTTTTGTGTATACGTGTTATGGGCGGTTCCACAAGGAAATATGGTAACATTGGGGATGTAATAGTTGCTTCTGTTAAAGACGCAACACCAGGCGGTGTTGTTAAAAAGGGAGACGTTGTAAAAGCCGTTATTGTAAGGTCTGTAAAAGGCAAGAGACGTCCTGACGGAAGTTATATAAGATTTGACGATAATGCAGCAGTAATCATTAAGGATGACAAGCAGCCGAAAGGAACCCGTATATTCGGGCCTGTTGCAAGAGAACTTCGTGAAAAGGATTTTATGAAAATAATATCCCTCGCACCTGAAGTGCTTTAAGGGAGGTGTATTGAATGGCAAACGCAGAAGTTAAGAAGTTACATGTTAAAAAGGGCGATATGGTTGTTGTAATCTCCGGTAAGGATAAAGGCAAAAAGGCAAAAGTGCTTTCAGCTTTACCACAGGAAGATAAAGTGCTTGTTGAAGGTGTCAACATGAGCAAGAAGCACAAAAAAGCAGGCAAAAACATGCAGCAGGGTGGTATAATACACCAGGAATCACCAATATTCAGTTCTAAGGTCATGCTGTGGTGCGATAAGTGCAAGAAGGGCGTAAGATTAGGACACAGAGTACTTGATGATAAATCAAAAGTAAGATACTGCAAGAGCTGCGGTGAAGTATTAGATAAATAATCTCTGAAGGGAGGTAAAAAGAAATGGCCAGACTAAAAGAGAAATACCTGAAAGAAGTTGCTCCTGCAATGATGCAGAAGTTTCAATATAAGAGTGTTATGCAGATACCCAAGCTTGAGAAGGTAGTAATTAATATGGGTTTGGGAGATACTAAGGACAATGCTAAAGGGCTTGATGCAGCAGTATCAGAGCTTGGAACAATAGCTGGACAGAAGCCTGTAATTACTAAGGCGAAAAAATCAGTTGCATCGTTTAAGGTTAGACAGGGAATGTCAGTCGGTGCTAAGGTTACACTTCGCGGCGAACAGATGTATGAATTCCTTGACAAGTTATTTAATGTAGCTCTTCCAAGAGTTAGAGACTTTAGAGGGGTATCCGCCAAAGCCTTTGATGGAAGAGGGAACTACTCACTTGGAATAAAGGAACAGCTCATATTCCCTGAAATAGAATATGACAAAGTTGATAAGATAAGGGGTATGGATATTATATTCGTAACCACAGCCGAGACTGACGAGGAAGCAAGAGAACTCTTGAGACTCCTCGGAATGCCTTATGCAAGCTAGCAGAAATACTGCGCGAAGGAGGTAAAATTGTGGCTAAGAAATCAATGGTTTTAAAGCAGCAGGCAACACCTAAGTATAAGACCAGAGCATATACCAGATGCAAGATATGCGGAAGACCACATGCCGTTCTGAGAAAGTATGGTATCTGCCGTATTTGCTTCAGGGAGCTGGCGTATAAAGGACAAATACCAGGTGTTAAGAAGGCAAGCTGGTAAGATGATATTGTTGATGACCTGCCGGGTCATCAAGTAAACATAAACAGAGTTTCAGAAATTACCTAAAGTGCACAGCACTAAATGGACTGAGGGATGCGAAATGTCCATGAATTACGGTATAAGGGAGGTTAAGATTAATGGTTACAACTGATCCAATTGCTGATATGCTAACCAGAATCAGGAATGCCAATACAGTTAAGCACGATACGGTTGATGTACCTGCTTCAAATATGAAGAAGGCTATTGCGCAGATCCTGCTTGATGAAGGATATATAAAGGGTTACGAAATAATCGAAGACGGAAGCATGAGCGTAATCAAAATAAGTCTTAAATATGGATCAAACAAGCAGAAGGTTATAACAGGCTTGAAGAGGATAAGCAAGCCAGGACTTAAAGTATATGCAAAGAATGAAGATATACCAAAGGTACTTGGAGGACTAGGCATAGCAATCATTTCAACATCCAAGGGGATAATGACAGACAAGAGTGCAAGACTCCAGGGCGTTGGCGGAGAAGTGCTTTGCTACGTTTGGTAAAATCTTACGTATAGAGGAGGTGCAAGCATGTCACGTATAGGAAAATTACCTATAGCAATTCCCCAGGGAGTTGAGGTAAAGATAGCTGGTGATAATACGGTTTCTGTTAAGGGACCCAAAGGCCAGCTTGTCAAGAAGATGAATGAAGATATTAAAATAGTGATAGAAGACGGCAAGGTAGTAGTTACAAGGCCAACAGACCAGAAAATGCACAGAGCGCTGCACGGTCTTACAAGGGCTCTTGTGAACAACATGGTTGAAGGTGTTTCAAAGGGCTTCGAAAGAACACTTGAAATAAACGGAGTTGGTTACAGAGCTGCAAAGGCCGGTAAAAAGCTTACACTCACAATGGGTTATTCACACCCTGTTGAAATGGATGATCCGGATGGAATAACAACTGAAGTTCCGGCTCCGAACAAAGTGATTGTAAAAGGCGCAGACAAGGAGAAGGTTGGAATACATGCTGCTAATATCAGAGCGGTAAGAAAGCCTGAACCTTATCTTGGAAAAGGTATCAAGTACTCTGATGAAGTAATCAGACGTAAAGAAGGTAAAACAGGTAAGAAATAAATAGCAAAGGGGTGACACAGGGTGATAACTAAAGCAAGTAAGAACAGCACTAGGCTCAAGAGACATTTAAGAATGAGAAAGAAGCTTGTAGGTACAACAGAAAGACCAAGACTGAATGTTTTTAGAAGCCTTAATAACATATATGCTCAGATAATCGATGACGTAAAGGGTGTTACTTTAGTATCAGCCTCAACTCTGGATAAAGAGTTAAAGGATAATCCAGGTCACGGCGGAAACAAGGGAGCAGCTAAAGAGGTTGGCGCATTAGTAGCTAAGAAAGCTATTGAAGCTGGCATAAAGCAGGTTGTTTTCGACAGAGGCGGATATATATATCATGGTAGAGTTAAGGAGCTGGCTGATGCAGCAAGAGAAGCCGGATTGGAATTCTAGGATAAGGGAGGGAAATAAATGCAGCCAATAGATGCAAGTAAACTTGACCTTAAGGAAAAGGTTGTTGCTATAAACAGAGTTGCCAAGGTTGTTAAAGGTGGTAGAAACTTCAGATTCAGCGCTATAGTAGTTGTTGGAGACTTAAATGGCTATGTTGGAGTTGGCACCGGAAAATCAGTGGAAATACCTGAAGCAATCAGAAAAGGTATCGAAGATGCTAAGAAAAACCTTGTAAAGGTATCAATAGTAGGAACTACAATTCCTCATGAGGTTGTTGGAGTATCTGGAGCAGGTAAAGTATTACTGATGCCTGCAAAAGAAGGTACCGGTGTTATAGCAGGTGGTCCTGCCCGTGCAGTTCTTGAACTGGCTGGCATAAAGGATATCAGAACAAAATCCTTGAGATCAAATAATCCAAGAAACATGGTAAATGCAACAATACAGGGACTTGCTTCATTAAAGACAGTTGAAGAAGTGGCAAGGCTCAGAGGTAAAGTTGTCGAAGAGATATTAGGCTAGGAGGGACGAACCTTGGCTAAACTAAAAGTTAAATTAGTAAGAAGTATAATTGGCAGGAAAGAGGACCAGGTGAAAACGGTAAAAGCTCTGGGACTCAAGAAAATAAACAGTGAAGTTGAGCACAACGACACACCTCAGATAAGAGGTATGATCCAGAAGGTTGTACATTTGGTTGAAGTAAAGGAAATGTAATCAAGGAGGTGTAAATATGAAATTACACGAGCTTAAACCTGCAGAAGGTACGACCAAGTCTAAGAAGAGACTTGGAAGAGGAACAGCTTCCGGCCAGGGCAAGAGCGCGGGCAAAGGCCAAAAAGGACAGAAGTCCAGGTCTGGCGGCGGAGTAAGGCTTGGTTTTGAAGGCGGACAGATGCCTCTGTATAGAAGACTACCAAAGGTCGGTTTTACTAATATATTCAGAAAAGAGTATGCTGTTGTTAACCTCAGCGATCTTGAAAAATTCGACAATGGAACAGTTGTCAACCCGGAAGTTTTGAAAGAGGCAGGCTTGGTAAAAGCAATGCTTGGCGGAATCAAAATACTGGGTAACGGAGACCTTACAAAGAATTTGACAGTGCAAGCACATAAATTCAGCAAAACAGCTGCAGACAAAATAGCAGCAGCAGGAGGAAAGGTAGAGGTGATATAGGGTGTTTAACACAATAAGAAATGCTTGGAAGATTCCAGATCTGAGACAGAAAATGATGTTCACACTCGCTATGCTTGTAATTTTCAGGCTTGGAAGCTTCATTCCTGTACCTGGTATGAATACCGAAGCATTGTCACAGCTTATTCAAAGCGGCGGTTTACTTGGATTTTTTGACACTATTTCAGGTGGAGCATTTGAAAACTTCGCAATATTCGCAATGAGCATAACACCTTATATTAACTCGACTATTATAATGCAGCTGCTAACTATAGCTATTCCTAGCCTGGAAGCTCTCGCTAAAGAGGGTGAAGAGGGAAGGAAGAAGATCGCTCAATATACAAGATATGGAACAGTTGTATTGGCGCTTATCCAGGCTCTGGCCCTGTCTTACGGACTCAGAGGATATTTGCTGAAAAGTGATGCTGCATCAATAATACTTGTTGCACTTTCACTTACAGCTGGAACCGCATTTTTGATGTGGTTGGGCGAGCAGATAAATGAAAAAGGTATCGGAAACGGTATATCACTATTAATATTCGCAGGTATTATTTCAAGGCTTCCTGGCGGAATACAGAAAATAATTGAGCTCTATAGAGTAAAAACGACTAATATCATAGAGATAATACTGTTCGCAGTATTTGCAATACTTATAATCATGGGTGTTGTACTTATTCAGGAAGGTCAGAGAAGAATACCTGTACAGTATGCAAAGAGGGTTGTCGGCAGAAAGATGTACGGCGGACAGAGTACACACATTCCGCTGAGAGTAAATCAGGCCGGAGTTATACCGGTTATATTTGCAATGTCGCTTATTGCATTCCCGGGGCAGATCGCACAGTTCTTCCCAAATTCAGGCGCATACAGGTTTTTTAACACATATTTGAACTGGGGCAGCTGGGCTCACGGGATACTATATGCATTGCTCATTATTGGATTTACATACTTCTACACAGCTGTAACCTTCAACCCGATAGAAGTATCCAATAACATTAAGAAGTATGGTGGATTCATACCTGGAATAAGACCAGGAAAACCAACTTCCGATTTCATAGCAAAATCTCTGAACAGAATAACATTGGTTGGTGCATTTTTCCTGGCTGTTATCGCTATAGTGCCGATATTCCTGATGAACTTCACTGGAATAAAGGTGTATTTCGGAAGTACTTCACTGCTTATAGTTGTCGGTGTTGCAATGGACTTTGTAAAGCAGATCGAAGCACAGATGGTGATGAGGAATTACCAGGGCTTCTTGAAATAGAAAATTGCATATTGAACGCACTGCTGTGCGGAATCAATTAAGTAAGGAAACGTTTTGCGGAACCTGAACAGATTATAAAGAGCAATTCCGCAAAACGCCGGATTGGAGAGAGAAATGAGGATAGTGTTGTTGGGTTCGCCAGGATCCGGCAAGGGTACTCAGGCGAGCCGGATAGAAAGTAAGTTTGGTATACCGCACATATCCACCGGAGACATATTCAGAGACAACATTAGTAGAAATACTCCAATAGGTGTAGAAGCTAAAAAATACATTGAAAAGGGCCTATTGGTTCCCGATGATTTGACTCTCAAAATAGTAGAAAATAGATTTCTTGAGGATGATTGCAAAGAAGGATTCCTGCTGGATGGGTTTCCAAGGACTTTAGTCCAGGCGGAGGCTTTAGACAAAGAACTTGAAGTAATGTCAAAGAAATTAAGTGCAGTTGTGAACCTGGAGGTATCTGACAGATCGATTATTGATAGAATGACCAACAGGAGAGTCTGCAGTAAATGTGGCGAGAGTTATAACTTATGCTTTTACAGGCCTGTATTGGATGAAATTTGTGACAAGTGCGGAGGAAAGCTTTATACAAGGGAAGACGACAAGTTAGAGACAGTCGCAAACCGTTTGAATGTATATAAGAACCAGACGTTTCCTCTTATAGAGTATTACAAGAAAAAGGGTGTTCTGGTGACTGTAGATGGTGATAAGCCTGCCGATATAGTATTTGAGGATATAATTAATGCATTGGAGAGATTCGAATGATAAGTATTAAGTCACCAAGGGAAATTGAACTGATGCGAATCGCAGGCAGAATAGTAGCCCAGACCCATGAACTGTTAAAAGAGGTAGTTAGGCCTGGCATTACTACATTGGAACTCGATACGATTGCAGAAGCACATATAAGAAAGAGCGGAGGGATCCCCGCATTTAAGGGTTATAATGGATTTCCTGCCAGCATATGTTCATCAATAAATGAACAGGTTGTACACGGCATACCGGGTTCTATAGTGTTAAAGGATGGCGACATCATAGGTATTGATATTGGAGCTGTATATGAAGGTTACTACGGGGACGCAGCCAGATCCTACGGGATAGGGCATGTGGATGATGAAAGGAAAAAGCTTATAAGGGTGACCGAAGAAAGCTTCTTCGCAGGAATCGAGCAGGCACTCGCAGGCAACCGGCTGTCGGATATCTCCAACGCTATACAAAAGCACGTGGAGTCAAATGGATTTTCCATAGTCCGGGACTTCGTAGGTCATGGAATAGGAAGAGCCATGCATGAAGAACCACAGATACCCAATTACGGACCGCCAAACAAAGGACCTCGACTTGTGGCTGGTATGGCACTTGCGATTGAACCCATGGTGAACATGGGCAAATATGAAGTCAAGGTGCAAAAAGACGGTTGGACAGTTGTAACGGCTGATGGAAAACCATCGGCACATTATGAGAACACAATTGTTATTACCAATGGCAAGCCTGAGATATTGACGCTTTTGTAGGTCATCGAAAAGGTGAATATATGCAGGATTTAAGTATAGGGCAGGTAGTGATATCAGCTGCCGGACGGGATAAAGACCGTAAATTCGTTGTTTTATGTATAATTGATGATCAGTATGTCTATATTTCTGATGGGGGCATTAGAAAGCTTGAAAAACCCAAGAAGAAGAAAGTGAAGCATCTGAAAAAGCTGAATCATGTTGCCGAGGCGATAAAAGACAAATTGGTATCTTTAGAGAAGCTTAGTAACAGCGAGATCAGGAAACTGTTAAAATCTATTGATTGATATCGGGAACAGGAGGTCTGATTACCTTATGTCAAAGCAGGACGTAATAGAAGTAGAAGGAAAAGTCGTTGAAGCTTTACCGAACGCAATGTTTCAGGTAGAACTTGAAAACGGTCATAAAATTTTAGCGCATATATCCGGTAAACTCAGGATGAATTTCATTAAGATTTTACCTGGAGATAAAGTAACAATTGAGCTGTCGCCTTATGATCTTACAAGAGGCAGGATCACATGGCGAGGTAAATGATACAGGGAGGGTTTAAGATGAAAGTTAGACCATCAGTAAAGCCTATATGTGAAAAATGCAAGATAATCAGAAGAAAAGGTAAAGTTATGGTTATCTGTGAAAATCCTAAACACAAACAAAAACAGGGTTAAAACCAATTTTGGGAGCGCGGCTGACCCGTTCAAGCAAGGATGGGTGTTCCCGGTTGATTTTAGTATAAACTAATAACCAATTAGGAGGTGCAAGTACTAATGGCGAGAATATCCGGTGTTGACTTACCGAGAGATAAGAGAGTTGAAATTGGTCTCACATACATCTTCGGTATTGGAAGAGCAACATCTAACAAGATTCTGGCAGAAGCAGGCGTAAACCCCGATACAAGGGTAAAGGATCTGACTGAAGCTGAAGTAGGCAGATTAAAGAGTATAATAGATAGAGACTATAAGGTTGAAGGCGACCTGAAAAGAGATGTAGCTTTAAATATAAAAAGACTAATGGAAATAGGATGCTACAGAGGATTACGTCACAGAAGAGGACTTCCGGTCAGAGGACAGAGAACAAAGACAAACGCAAGGACGAGGAAGGGTCCAAAGAAAACTGTTGGTGTAAGAAGAAAGTAGTTAAAGGAGGTTTGCTTTAATGGTAGCAAAGCCAAAGGCTAAGAAAACCAGAAAAAGAAGAGAAAGAAAAAATGTTGAAAGAGGAGCTGCACATATACAGTCCACTTTTAACAATACCATAGTTACCTTGACAGACAGCGTAGGAAATGCACTGTCTTGGTCCAGCGCCGGATCACTTGGCTTTAGAGGATCAAAGAAGAGCACACCCTTTGCTGCGCAGATGGCAGCTGAAGTTGCTGCAAAAGGTGCAATGGAACATGGTCTAAAGACAATAGAGGTATTTGTTAAAGGACCTGGTGCAGGCAGAGAAGCAGCGATAAGATCACTTCAGGCTGCAGGACTCGAAGTCAGCCTAATAAAAGATGTTACTCCGATACCTCACAACGGCTGTAGACCGCCGAAGCGCAGAAGAGTTTAGTTTATGAGGAGGTGTGATAGATAGATGGCAAGATATACAGACGCTAAGTGCAGGCTTTGTAGAAGAGAAGGAGCCAAGCTTTATTTAAAGGGCGACCGCTGTTATACAGATAAATGTGCTATTACCAGAAGAGCATATGCTCCCGGTCAGCATGGTCAGAGCAGAAAGAAAATGTCCGGATATGGCATACAGCTCAGAGAAAAGCAAAAAGTCAGAAGAATATACGGAATACTTGAAAAGCAATTCAGAGACTACTTTGCAGAAGCTGAAAGACAGAAGGGCGTAACAGGTGAAAACCTTTTAAGACTTCTTGAACTCAGACTTGACAATGTAGTATATAGAATGGGCTTTGGTGAATCAAGAGCTGAATCAAGACAGCTTGTAAGACATGGCCATTTCACAGTGAATGGTAAGAAGGTAGATATACCATCCTATCAGGCAGGTCTTAACGATCTTATCGCTGTAAAGCCGAGCAGCAAGAGCACAGAAAAGTTCAAGGGGCTTGCAGAAAATTCCGCAAGCAAGACAGCACCACAATGGTTGTCAATAAATGCAGAAATGATGGAAGCCAGAATAGTTGCTCTTCCAGTTAGAGAAGATATAGACCTTCCAATAGAAGAGCATCTCATCGTCGAGTTGTATTCAAGATAAGATATTAAGTGCAGCATAAGCAATAAAAAATGCAGATTTTTTGATAAATTGAATGAATCAGTTACCCTCAGAATGTTTTGAATGCTATAGATAAAAGGAGGGTTTTGTCGGATGATCGAAATAGAAAAGCCCAAAATAGAATGCATTGAGATGTCGGATGATTATACTTTTGGTAAGTTTGTTGTGGAGCCTCTGGAAAGAGGTTATGGCACTACACTTGGCAATTCCTTGAGAAGGATACTGCTTTCTTCTCTTCCGGGTTGTGCTGTTACTTCTATCAAAATAGACAGTGTGCTCCATGAGTTTTCCACTATTCCTGGCGTAGCAGAAGATGTGACTGAAATAATATTGAATATCAAAAACCTTGCGCTTAAAATGCATGGGGATAATACCAAGATAATCAAGATAGACGTCCAGGGTGAAAGAGAGATATTAGCTTCCGATATCATCTGTGATGCTGATATAGAAATCATAAACCCCGAGCTTCATATAGCCACGCTGGATGAAGGTCATAGATTCTACATGGAAATGACTGTAGAAAAGGGTAGAGGTTATCAGACATCAGAGAAAAATAAACAGCCGGGACAGCCAATAGGACTGATTCCGATAGATTCAATTTTCACACCGGTAAGAAAGGTCAATTACCTGATTGAGAATACGAGAGTAGGTCAGGTAACAGATTTTGACAAGCTGATACTTGAAGTGTGGACAAATGGGACAATAAAGCCGGACGAGGCAATAAGCTTCGGTGCCAAGATACTCAGCGAGCATTTGAAGTTATTCATAACCTTGACTGAGCATGTTGGTAATGTTGAAATAATGGTAGAAAAGGAAGAGGACAAGAAGGAAAAGGTTCTTGAAATGACTATTGAAGAACTGGATCTTTCGGTCAGATCCTTCAACTGCCTGAAGAGAGCCGGTATAAATACTGTTGAAGAGCTTACTCAGAGGACTGAGGAAGACATGATGAAGGTAAGGAATCTGGGGAAGAAATCCCTGGAGGAAGTGCAGCAGAAGCTTGAAGCCCTTGGTTTGGGCTTAAAGATGAGTGAGGAATAAACTTTCAACAATGCACATATTGAACAAAAGGAGGTATTGCAATGGCTGGATATAGAAAGCTGGGACGTCCTACTGATCAGAGAAAAGCTATGCTCAGGAATTTAGTTACTTCTTTTCTCGAGCATGGAAAAATGATGACTACTGAGACAAGGGCGAAAGAAACCCAGAGCATTGCCGAAAAGATGATAACTCTCGGCAAACGCGGCGACCTGCATGCAAAACGTCAGGCCTTAGAATATATAACAAAAGAAGATGTAGTTAAAAAACTATTTGATGAAATAGCGCCAAAGTACAAGGAGAGAAACGGTGGCTATACAAGAATAGCAAAGGTTGCTCCTAGACGCGGCGATGCAGCAGAAGTAGTTGTATTGGAACTCGTATAGAAAGCATAAATCATATTGAACTATCAGGGATTAAGTGATTGCTTAGTCCCATTTTGCTATGGGGCGTTTTGCGTGCAAAACGCCGGGCACGAGGTACGAGGCACGAGGCACGAGGATTCAGGCAAGGCTTCGAAGCATTGCTTAAACCTATTGCCTATTGCCCATTGCCTATTGCCATAATCCATAAGCTCAGTCAAGAGTAAAAAGAAGGAATTAAATTATGGCAAATATGATAAACGCAGAAAACGTCAAATTTGAATATGGTACACACAGCGGCGGTACAAATATGGCTTTGGATGATATAAATATCAGTATAGAAAAAGGCGAGTTTGTAGCTGTACTTGGTCATAACGGATCAGGGAAGTCGACACTTGCCAAGCACTTTAACGCCCTGTTGCTGCCCAGCGGTGGTACTGTATATGTAAAGGGAATGGATACCAGGGAAGAAAAGTTCTTATGGAATATAAGGCAGACTGCAGGGATGGTTTTTCAAAACCCTGATAATCAGATAGTTGCAACTATAGTTGAAGAGGATGTGGCTTTTGGTCCTGAGAATCTGGGGATTGAACCTTCTCTGATAAGAAAAAGGGTGGATGAAGCCATCAAGACAGTGGAGATGACCGAATATGCCACTCACAGTCCGCATTTGCTTTCCGGAGGCCAAAAGCAGAGAGTTGCTATAGCCGGTATAATTGCTATGAAGCCGGAATGTATAATTCTTGATGAACCTACTGCACTCCTTGATCCGTCAGGCAGAAAGGAAGTGCTTGACACTATAATAAGGCTTAACAAGGAAGAGGGAATAACCATAGTACTCATTACCCACTACATGGATGAAGCTATAAAGGCTGACCGTATAATCGTCATGAAAAGCGGCAAAGTCATAATGGAGGGAAAGCCCAAGGAAATATTCAGGGAAGTGGAAACGGTAAAGAATGCAGGGCTTGATGTTCCTCAGGTCACAGAATTGAGCTACAGGTTGGGCAGGGAGGGTGTAAAGCTGCCTCCGGATATTCTGACTGTGGAAGAAATGGTGGTGGAACTATGCCGGTTAAAGTAGAGAACCTGACCCATATATACATGAAAGATTCAGTATTTGAACATGCAGCTATAGATGATATCAGTTTTGAGATACAGGATGGAGAATTCATCGGTTTGATCGGTCATACAGGCTCAGGAAAGTCAACATTGATACAACATCTGAATGGACTTTTGAAGCCCAGTAGCGGAAAGATTTTTATCGATGGAGCGGAGCTCCATACAAAGGACGTCCAGATGAAGAAAATCAGACAGAAGGTCGGTTTGGTCTTTCAATATCCGGAGTATCAGCTTTTTGAAGAAACTGTATTTAAGGATGTTGCCTTTGGCCCTCAGAACCTGGGCCTTTCTGCAGATGAAGTTGACAAAAGAGTCCGGGAGGCGATCGGCCTTGTAGGCTTGGATTTTGACAAAATAAGCAATTTGTCGCCCTTTGAGCTCAGTGGTGGTCAAAAAAGAAGAGTAGCTATAGCCGGAGTGCTGGCAATGGAGCCCGGAGTGCTGATACTGGATGAACCCGCTGCGGGTTTGGATCCCAAGGGCAGAGATGAAATACTGGGGGGTATAAAAACACTGCATGAGAAGCAGAAAATCACAGTGGTGCTTGTATCACACAGCATGGAGGATATAGCCAACCTTGTAGATAAGGTACTGGTGATGAACAAAGGAAAGATTGCATTTTTTGATACTCCCAGAAACATTTTCAGAGAAGCTGAAGCCCTTGAAAAAATTGGCCTGGGTGTCCCTCAGGTTACTTATCTTGTAAGGGAGCTAAGAAAGAAAGGCTATGAAATATCTGACTGTATTAATATAGATGAAGCAAAAAATGAGCTGTTGAAGCTCTTTAAGAGGTAATAAACATGATTAAAGATATTACCATTGGACAGTATATTCCCGGAGATACACCGGTACACAACCTTGACCCCAGAATTAAAATTATTATAACCTTTGCTTTTATAACACTATTATTTTTGGTTGGGAATTATTTTTCGTACCTTTATATTGTAGCATTCATGGGTCTGACACTTGCACTTTCAAATATCTCCCTGAAATTCATATTTAAAGGTCTTAAGCCGCTGATTGCAATAATCATATTGACTGTGGTACTGAACGCCTTCATGACACAGGGGGAAGTGCTTTATAGCATATGGGGGCTGAAAATAACCAGAGAAGGACTTTATCAGGCAGGTTTTATGGGATTAAGGCTTATCTTTCTTATAACAGGCGCCTCCCTTCTCACACTGACAACATCACCTATAGCCCTGACTGATGGAATAGAGAAGCTTCTGAATCCACTTAAGAGGATCGGAGTTCCTGCTCATGAGCTAGCCATGATGATGACTATTGCATTGAGGTTTATTCCAACTCTTCTGGAGGAAACAGACAAGATCATGAAAGCGCAAATGGCAAGAGGTGCGGATTTTGAAACCGGAAATCTGATGAACAGAGCAAAAGCAATGGTACCGCTTTTAGTTCCATTATTCATCAGTGCCTTCAGGCGAGCCGATGAACTGGCTCTGGCAATGGAGGCAAGATGCTACAGGGGCGGCGAGCAAAGGACAAGAATGAAGCAGCTGAAGCTGGAATTCAGAGATTACAGCGCAATCCTCATCACAGCAGCATTCTGCTTTATGGTAATATGGAGCAGATAACCCCAAGGCGGGGCTGCGAAGAATTCGGCAATGGGCAATGGGCTATGGGCAATAGGTTTGAGAAGGGCTTCGAAGCCTTGCTGGACCTATTGCCTATTGCCCATTGCCTATCGCCCAGACAAGGTAGGAATACCCATGAGAAACATCAAATTAATCATCGAATACGACGGGACGAATTACTGCGGTTGGCAAGTGCAGGAGAATGGGCCTTCGGTTCAGGCTGAAATAGAAAAAGCACTTAAGGTCATAACCGGCGAAAATATCAGAATAAACGGTTCGGGAAGGACAGATGCAGGCGTCCATGCCAGGGGACAGGTCGCTAATTTTACAGCAATCAGCAGTATTCCCCAGGAAAAGTTTGCTTATGCATTGAACAGTCTGCTTCCACGTGATATTGTAATAAAAGATTCAGCAGAAGTGCCCATGGATTTTCATGCAAGATACAGTGCAGTTGGGAAAAAGTACAGCTACCTTATTATCAATAGCAAATTTCCTTCTGCACTGCTGAGGAATTATGCATATCATATAAACTATTGTGAAAGATTAGATATAGACAGGATTGAGAAAGCTGCGGAGGCATTTATAGGCACCTATGATTTTTCAGGGTTCATGTCAACCGGAAGCAAGATTGCTGATACTGTACGGACGATATTTGAGCTTTCTGTTGAAAAAGAAAAGGACCTGATCCGTTTCAACTATAAGGGTAACGGATTCTTGTACAATATGGTCCGGATCATTACAGGTACCCTACTATATGTGGGAATTGGTAGAATAGATCCTGAGAGCATAAGAGACATAATACTTTCAAAAAATAGGGACAGAGCAGGAATAACTGTTCCCGCATGCGGTTTGTATTTGGAAGAGGTATATTATTAGGCAATGGGCAATTGGCAATGGGTTGAGACAGGACTTCGAAGCCAGACTGAACCTATTGCCTCTCGCCGGTGGTTGTCATAAGTATATATGAAAGTTTTTAATGATAATTGGTAAAAGTAAAGAAATAAAGTGTATTAGCCTTGACACACGTGGTTCAATGTATTACAATATTATATGTTGCGAATTGTGATTCATTAGCCCCGAATCACTTGCGGCATGTTAATATTAATAAAATAGACAACATGCAGAACGTTGGATTATATATAGTATACTCCTTTTAGCAGAAGGAGCGGCATGACTTTGTGATTGTGGGACACAAAGACTGCTGTAGAATCAGTATTAAAAGGATATAGACAATTTTAAATATCTAACAAGGAGTGAAGAAAATGAAGTCTTATATACCAAAGGCAGAAGAAGTGCAGAGAAAATGGTATGTAGTTGACGGAACCGATAAGGTTCTTGGACGACTTGCAAGCGAAGTTGCAAAGATATTAAGAGGTAAGAACAAACCGATATATACACCTCACGTTGATACAGGTGACCATGTAATAATTATTAATTGCGACAAGGTTGTCCTTACTGGCAAGAAGCTTGACCAGAAGATGCACAGGACAGTTACTACCCGTCCTGGCAGCATGAAGGAGACTCCATACAGAAAGTTCATGGCTGAACAGTCTGACAAGGCCGTATATGAAGCAGTAAAAGGCATGCTTCCTAAAAACAGCTTGGGCAGAAAAATGTTAAAAAAGTTAAGAGTATATAAGGGTGCTGAACATGAAAATGCAGCTCAGATGCCTGAAGCTCTTGAACTGGACATATAGGTTGAAAGGAGGAAGTAACTGTGGCGAAGAAGGTTCAGTATTTTGGAACAGGAAGAAGAAAACACTCCGTAGCAAGAGTTAGACTGGTTCCTGGGGATGGAAAGATTGTAATTAATAATAGAGAGATAGATAACTATTTTGGATTGGAAACATTGAAGCTTATCGTTAGGCAGCCCCTGGTACTTACAGAAACACTTTCAAGATTTAATGTTTTGGTAAATGTTGTAGGTGGCGGTTTTACAGGTCAGGCAGGCGCTATAAGACATGGTATTTCCAGGGCATTATTGGAAGCTGATAAGGATCTTAGACCTATGCTTAAGAAAGCCGGATTCCTTACCAGAGATCCAAGAATGAAGGAAAGAAAGAAATACGGTCTTAAAAAAGCAAGAAGAGCTCCTCAGTTCTCAAAGAGATAGAATTTCAGAAATCAAGAGAAGGTATTATGCCTTCTCTTTTTGTATGCTAACGCAGGTGCGAGGTTCGAGGTACGGGGTACGAGGGGTAGGGGTGATTCATGAATCGCCCGTACAGGAACGCATTGTATGCGCTCTGGGATAGTAATAACCATATATGGGTTAAAAACGACAAAACATAATAAAATAATGTCGATTTGCAATATAATTTGATATAATAGTACCAAGTGCTTTTACATATTATTGATTATTGATTGTTTCGAACCAGGGGAGGTAGCAAGTGATGGATTTCAAACTGGGTCAGCTTGTTGTCATATTGTCACCATTTACAGAAGTCGAAGTGTATGGGAATATCAAATTCCTGGCCCCCAGGTCCCTTACACTTACTGTCAAAACAGCCGGACTGTTGAAGGAAGGCTGGGATATATTATGTATTATAATTGATGATATGGATGTATATGAGTTTTACAGCAGGGTTGAATTTATAGATGGAAATAATGTCCTGATAGAGAGACCTGTTGAGGATGATATGAGTTCAATAGAGAAGAGAAGCTTCAACAGGGTAGACTGTGAAATAGGTTTTGTTGCCAGGCTTATGCTTATAAATAACGTTTCTGTTGCAAAATCGGGTAAGACATTTATAGGGACAATAAAGAATATCAGTGCAGGGGGAATTCTGGCAGAGACCAATCTATGTCTCCCTAAGGATATGGTTTTCAGCTTCAAGCTCAAGATCAATTACTTCATCGAATGTATAGTACGGATAAGAAGAGTCAGTGAAATTCCGAATGAGAAGAGGTATCTGATAGGCTGCGAATTTATCAACATGAGTGTGGAGGACATAAAAGCCATATCCCTTTTTACCTTTAAAGAGCAGTTGAAAAAGAAGAGAAAAGAGCTTTATGAGGAAGTGTTTAAATAAACGGGTGCGGGGTGCGAGGTTACGAGGTCTCGGGGTTTCGAGGAGTAGGGAACGCATTGCATGCGTTCCGCAATAGGAATATCTTATAACAAATATTATTTTTTGGAGGATTCTCAATGGATAAATTTGAAGGTACGGAGTTTAAGAGTATCAGTTTACCAAGGCTTAACAACCTTAAGCCCAATATAGAATCTACGGCTTTGAAATTAATGGAGGAAGCAGGAGAGCTGGCACAGCTTATCGGGAAATACAGAGGACTCAATGGGGAAAGCTGCAAGATGGAAGAGAAACAGGCGATAGACAGGATAGCAGAGGAACTGCTGGATGTTGCCCAGGTAGCAATTTCCATGATGTATGTGCTGGAGGAAAGCTATTCGATAGATATTCAGGAAAAGGTAAAAAGCCATATAGAGAAGCTGATCAGGAAGGGATACATAAGAGGCTGATGGGCCTGGCTATGGGGTCGAGACGCTAGTCGCTAGTCTCTAGTCGCGAGGATTGGGGAGTGGCGTTGGAGCATAATGACCTAGTGCGCAATTCAGAGTTGTAGGGGCGGCCATGGGCGTCCGCTTAAGCTTCGAAGACTCGACTTAATGCACGAGGCACGAAGCACGCGGTACGTGGCAAAAGAATTATAGATTCACAGTGTAACTATTTTGATGCGGAAGGGATAAGCGAATAGTATGATAAACGTATTAGCCATCTACGGCAGTCATAGGCGGGGGCAGAACAGCGATATCCTTCTTGATAAGGTTCTTGAGGGAATAGGAAAGGATGATGTCAGTGTCAGGAAGATATATGCCTCTGAACCTGATATAAAAAGCTGTACTGCTTGTGAAGGCTGTTACAAGCTGGGGAAGTGCGTAATAAAGGATGATATGCAGGAGGTGTATCAGACTATAGATAAAGCCGATATTATCATAGCATCATCACCGGTATATTTTTATACAGTTACCTCCCATATGAAGAAGCTTATCGACAGGTGCCAGGCAGTATGGGCCAGCAAGTACAAGTCCGACAGCGACCTAATATCCAGAAAACAAAGAGTCGGCTACATCGTATGTACTGCAGGAGAACCGGAGGATAAAAGCTATTTTGGATGTACAGTCAAGGTTTTTGAGCTGTTCTATAAATGCATAAATACAGAGCTTATCGGCAGCCTCCTTGTTTCTGATGTGGACGCCGAACATGTAAAAGACAGGAAGTATGTACAGCTGAAAGCCTTTGAAGCAGGCCGCCGGCTGAGGGAAAACCTTAAAAAATGAAATTCCCATTCTTATATATGAGTTCACCATCAGCGTATACTTCTCCGCCTTCTCTCATATCACACAACATATCCCAATGAAGTCCTGATTCATTTTTTGAGCCGGTGGAGGGATATGCTGCCCCGAGGGCTATATGTATGGTTCCGCCTATCTTTTCATCAAAGAGGATATTGTTTGTAAAGCGGTCAATGCTATAGTTCGTACCAAAGGCAAACTCTCCGGCATAACAGGAGCCTTTATCCGTAGCTATCATTGTATTAAGGAATTCCTCACCCTGCTTTGCGGAAGCCTTAACTACCCTGCCGTTCTCAAAGGTCAGTCTCACATCTTCCACCTGGGTCCCTGATTTTATGGCAGGAAATGTATAGCGGATGCAGCCGTTCAGGGAATCCTCCACAGGGCCGGTAAATACTTCGCCGCCGGGCAGGTTTGTTGTGCCGCAGCTGTTAATCCAGGCATGGCCGCCAACCTTTAAAGAAAGGTCCGTATCCTTTGCAACTATTCTGATATGATCCCTTTTCATCAGGAAATCAGCGATCCTCTGCTGATCCTCCTTAAGCTTTATCCACTCTGCTATAGGGTCTTCCTTATCTGCAAAGCACGCTGAGAACACAAAATCCTCATATTCGGACAGGGACATGTTTGCTTCCATTGCGCCTGCAACAGTCGGAAAGTGGGTTATACACCAGCGCATGCTGCCTTCCAGTGTCCTTCTTTGTTCAGAACTGCCGGTTTTCCTGCGTGAAGCCTCGTAGCTTCCTATTCTGGCAGAATCAATATTTATAAGAGGCTTGCTGTGAAAGCTGCCGCCTATTCTTAAAGCTGTATTATATTTTTCGGTACTGCATTGTATCACAGGAGAGACATATTTTATCTGTTCTTCACTTCCGTATTTGAATAGCATCTCCTGAAGCTCCTCGACAATCACCCTAACATCCGGATTCGCACCCTTTATAATTGCCTCCTTATAAACTTCCTTAATAAAAGGTATTGTGATCTCATGTCCCTGAATAAGAAGACTGTCTCCTTCCTTAACGGAAAGAGAGTAATTCACCAGTACCTTTGCCATTTTGATGAGTCTTTCGTCTACCAAAATACAACCTCCGTAATTATTATAGATTATTATAATTATCCTATTCTTGTAAACATATTCAATAATAAAAAAACAGCTATATTAATTACGATCCCGATAATCCTGGAGCTTCTGCCGAATACACCTATACTCTTCTCCTCACAATACCGGTATATAATATTAATTATATAGAAAGTAGCACAAAAGCTTGAAACCTCCAGCAGCCATTTCAAATTCAAGCTTACATTATCATTGTTATCAAGAGTACTATTAAAGATCTTAAGCATCCATACCAGAAAACCAATAGCTATATGGATCGGAACAGCTCCAAACCTCTCTCGCAGATTTTGCTTATTCCAGGATTCGTTATTACTGTTACTCACAATAGCACCTCTCTCTTATAATACTAAAAAGTGGATAATATAATTATACTGTAATTAAATCATTAGTGCCAGCCTGGTGCTGTTCTTAATAAAAAGCCGGATGAATATCATAAAAAGAGCAGTAATTTTATGCAGCTAAGTCAGCGTATCCGGAGGTGGTTTTTGTGAGGCTTTACATAATTGATAGAAAAAAAGCTGCCAGATATTTGTTCAAGTTTGTATGGCTGCTGGTATTGATAATATGCATAGGATCCATAAGTAAAAGTACTATAGCCGTCTTTTCCATTCCTATAAGAAGCACTGTTGTAGTAATAGACGCCGGACATGGTGGAAGGGACCCCGGGGCATCCGGAGCCAGCGGATTGACTGAAGAGGAGGTTAACCTCAGGATTGCTCTGAAGCTTAGAAGACTCATAGAGCAGGGCGGGGGTACGGCCATTATGATAAGAGAGGATGACTCGGGCCTTTATACTGAGGGTGGGAATGGAAGAGAGACAAGAAAAAGTGAGGATTTGAGAAACCGGCACACACTGATAAATAGCTGTGGTGCAGACCTATTAATAAGCATACATATGAACAGCTTTCCGGAGTCCCAGTATTACGGGGCTCAGACCTTTTATCTGAGGAATGATGACAAGTCCAGGAAGCTGGCGGAGCATATCCAGAATGAAGCCATAAAAGTATTGGACAGAGGGAACACCAGAAAAGCAAAACCCACAGATACCGTATATCTGCTGAAAAACAACAATATGCCGGGAGCTCTTATAGAGTGCGGCTTTCTCTCAAACCAGGAAGAGGAACGCCTGCTGGATGACGAACACTATCAGGAGAAGGTTGCCTGGAGTATATTTGTCGGTATCGTGAAGTATATGGAAAATGAGGAGCGTATAGTAAAGTAAACATGCAAGCTATAGGTATATTTATATATGCTAATATTAGGATGAAAAATTTGTATTATCAATGTAGTTTTTGAAATATTTGAAATAAATTTACAAAATAGTATAATATTCTTATAAACTTCTTTCAATTTCATATGAACTTACTAGAGGAGGATTATTATGCGTTTTGTTCATTTATCAGACTTTCATTTGGATAAAAAACATGCAAAAGATATTGATACACTAGTAAATGCACTTATTACAGATTTAAAAGAATTTAATGAGTCCTCAGTTATTGATGCAGTTTTTTTTACAGGAGATTTGATTGATAAAGGTGGAAAAAGCTTTGCAGGGGGCATAAATGAAGCTTTTCAATGCTTTGAGAGGCAAATAATTAAACCCGTTATTACTAATTTGTGTTTAGATAAAAATAAGTTTATATTTGTTCCAGGAAATCATGATATAAAAAGAGATGAGGATAGTGAAGTAAGTGATAATGGAATGTATGCTACCCTAAAGGATATAAATAAAGTTAATGAGCATATTGACTCACTAAAAGATGAGGGAATAAAAAGAATATTGCCATTTAAAGATTTTGAAACAAATTATTATAACGGATGTAATAGTAATGTTTCGCTTACGAAGTATCAGTCGATACACAAACTTGATTTAGGTAATACTAAGGTAGGAATTAATGCGCTAAATACAGCATGGAGATGTTATGGTGATGAAGATAATGGTCGATTACTATTGGGGCTTAGACAAATTACTGATGCTAGCGACATTATTAGGGATTGTGATTATAGAATTGCATTAATGCACCACCAGATAGACTTTTTAGCGAAATTTGAACAGAAAGCAGTAGAAAGTTATTTGCAGAGTGAATATGATATTCTTTTATGTGGGCATGTTCATACAGGTAGTACCATGACAACATCAACAATTTATGGAAATCTATTTATATCTATTGCACCAACAAATTCTTCTGAGAATATCTGGCAAGAAAACCATAAGAATATTAATGGATATTCCATTATTGATTGTTTTCCGGGAAAGGTTATTGTACATAATAGAATATATAATGCTCTAAAGAGAAAGTATGAATCAAACATTGAAATTAGCGATAATAAGGAATCTTCGGGTTGTTCTGTGTTTACATTTGAGAATAAAAAAGCTTTTCGATCTATTGATAGTATGAACATTGGTGCACAAGATGCATTTAAATATAATATTAATATGGGACACAATATAGCTGATAATATAGGTAAAGAAAGTTCTTTATCAAAAAAGACATATAAAATCACTACTAGCAGAAGTATTTCATTTGTTCATAATACTGATAGTGTTATTACACAATATTTATATAAAATATCAAAACGCAGTAAAATTTGTGCAGAAATTATGAATAATGTAGATTTGCTGTTTTCTATTCTTGATAGATTTTTATTTAAGATTTATACGACAGAAGAGAACAAAAGTAATATCGATAAGATTACTAATTTAAATGAAATCATTGAAAGTATTAAAGTAGACCAAGAATTAAATTTAGATAAAGTGGCCGGATTGTTTGAAATGATAGATTGGTGGTTAAATATATGCAAGAATCATATATTATCTATTAGAAATAATGATAAAATTGTAAGCAATATTGATACTATAGATTTGTTTATTAGTTCGATTAACAGTAGAAATAAAATAGAAGTAGAAGAAGATGAATATATAAATATTCTCAAATCTACAAAAACAACATTAGATATTATTAGTAATAAAGATGATTATCTTATAAATAAATTGAGTATTTTTGATGTTCTAAGTCAATTTTTCATTTGCCTTTTGTGTCCAATTTATATTTACCTATATGATTTTAAAAGAATTACTGATGAAACAATAATTAGGGGCATTGAAACAGAAGATACAAAATTGATGCTAAATTCAATAAATAATGAGTATGAAGAGCTTTTGAATGTGTATAAGCCACGTTATGTATATATGAATGAACTGGAATTCAGCATGTTAAATAATAAAGTTACTGTTATTATAGGTGAAAAAAATTCAGGAAAATCTTCTATACTAGCTGCATCTATTAAAAGAATAAGTAAAGAAAAATATGATACAGATATTAGCACACTTTTTTTTCTACATTCATTTAGATATTCAAAGAATATCCCCGAAATGATTAAATCAATAATTGAACAATGTAACCAAAAGTTGATTAATAAAATTGAGTTGGATTCTCTTTATGAAGAATACTTTAATGGTATTAGATCAACTAATATTTGGGATAATATGGTATGGGCACAAGATAATTATCAATTTTATAAGGATTGTTTATCTCAAAGTTTGAAAAAATTTAAACGTGAGTATACTGAAGCATTTATAATAATAGACTCACTTGATTTAGTAGCATATTATACTACTGATATTATTGATCTGTTAGCTAGTATACCAGATGGTTTTCACGCAGTGGTTGTAACTGACAATAATAATGAAATTACTAGTAGTATTGACACAAATAATGGTGATGTTCATAAAATAAACATTAGAAACATTAATAGAGATGAAGTAGATATTTTTACAGGATTATCTGATTCAGAAAGTAATAATAAAGAGATTAATGATACTATATTCAATGCATCAAAAGGTAATATAAAAAAAATTACTGATATAATGGTTGCAGTTAGCATTAATGGATCAAGAATAGATATTAGTGAGATAGATAGAATTAACAATAAAGGAAATGAAGATTTTGAAGAAAAAGCAGAATTCTGGTTAGAAAGTGATTTTCTTGAGGATATACTTCTTTTATTAGCATTATTTGAGCCAGTTGAAACACTTACTTTAGAGAATTTCCAATCTTTCTTAGTTACAATTGGATCTAACTTCAGATTACCTAGAATAAGGAAAGAAATAAAAAAAGCTAATAATTTTCTTTATGATGTGAGTTTGAAAAGAGTAAAATTGAAAGATTCTGATTTTTCAAAGTATATAGTCCAAAACTATTTTAGTAAGAGAGATTTGTTGAATTTTATCGAGTTGATTTTTAAGTGGTTTGTAGCAGATAGTGCTATTGAATTAAGCTTATGTTCCAATTTTATAAAGTATCTAAACAATTCTGAACTTATAAACAAAAGAGAGCTTGAAATTTTAATAAGTAATTTCATTGATGAGTGCTCAAGAAAGAATGAAAGCGAAAGATTATTCCATGTTGGGATATCTTTATTCTCAGAGCTTAAAGATAATAAAATATCTTATAAAATTATTGAGGAATCAATAAAATTAGGCAATGTACAAGCAATGACTAAGATGGGATTGGCATTGATAAATGGTAAACGAATAAATTTAGATGTTTATAGAGGCGAGAAGCTTCTGATAGATGCATCTTGTAAAGGAGACTTAATAGCTAAACGAATATTAGGTAACTTCTACCTTGAGGGATATAAAGTAAGTCAGGATATTAAGGAAGGAAGAAAATTGCTTGAGGAAGCAATATCTTTAGGTAGCGAGGAAGCAAAACTAGATTTAACAATAAGGCTTTTATTCGGGAGGGATATCCAACAAGATATAAAAAATGGTGAAAAGCTTCTGTATGAGCTAATGGAAAAAGATAATGCTGATGCTCAAAGATTAATGGGTAATAGATATATTCTTGGTTCAGCAATAAAGCAAAACGTTGAAAAGGGCATAGAATTACTCACTAGAGCTATGGAAAAAGGAAATAGCTTAGCAAAAATAGATCTAGCAGAAATTTATATTACAGGTGAAATAATTAAGAAAGATGTTGAGATAGCAACGAGATACTTAAAAGAGTTGATTAAAGATGGGAATAGTAATGCAAAAAGATTTTATGCTAACTATTTGATCGGTGGGGTAGATGAGAAACAAAGTATTACTGATGGGATTAATATGCTAGAAGAGCTTGTTGATGATGGGGATAAAAATTCTATTATAGACTATGCTACATATCTATTAGAAGGCAATGTAATATGTAAAGATGTTAAAAAAGCTGTTCAATTACTCGAAGCAGAAGTCGAAAAAGAAAATGAATATGCGATGCTTTATTTAGCGGATACTTTAATTAGTAATGAAGAAGTTTTTGATTTGGAAAGGAGTGTAATGATTCTTGAAACTGCATGCAAATTAGGGTATGAAAAAATCATGGCTTACTATGGAAATAGACTAGTATATGGGATTGATATTGAGCAAGATATAACTAAAGGTACTAACATACTCAAGGAAGCAATTAATAAAGGAAGTGTAGAAGCTCGCGGTATATATGCAAGTTCAATGTTAAAGGGTAATAAATGTGATGAAGAGACAAGAAATGAGGCCAAGAGGCTGCTAGAGGAAGCTTCATTCTTAGGAGATTCTGAATCAAAGAGGTATCTTGCTAGACTTTTAATAGAAGGAGATGTATTTGATAGAAATACTATATTAGGGCAGAGACTATTAGAAGAGGCAATAATGCTTGGAAATACTAGTGCAATGAGAGATTTGGGCTATAGACTACTATTTGGAGTGTTGATAGAAAAAAACATTTATAAAGGTGAAGAACTTCTTGAAATGTCCATAAAAATGGGTAATACATCTGCCAAAACTACCTTAGGGTATGCAATTCTTTGCGGTGAAACAGATCACTACACATTTGAGAAAGGAATCGAATTATTAGAGGATGCATCAAAAACTCATACAGAAGCTAAAAGAATTTTAGGAGGTCTACTTTTAAAAGGAGAGTACTTACAACAGGATAAGATACGAGGGGGGATTCTTTTAAGTGAAGCAATTGAAGAAAATGATACTTATGCACTTCTGATATTGGGTAATATGTTACTAGATGGGGAATATATGATACAAAATAAAGAAGGAGGTATTAAGTATATTGAAAAATCAATAGAATTAGGAAACGAAACAGCGGCAATAGAATATGCAAATCGGCTTATTGATGGAGAAGGTTTACTTAAAGATCCAAAACAAGGTGTAGAATTACTAGAAAAAATAGCGGATAAAGGTAATAAAGAAGCAAAGTGTGATTTAGGTTTAAGAATGATATCAGGAGATGGCATTCCTCAGAACAGCAGGCAAGGTGAGAATATTTTAAGAAAGTTAGAATCTGAAGGATATGAGAGAGCTAGAAGAATACTAGCAAAGCTTATTATTGAGAAAAAAATAGATGAAAGAGTAAAAGGAGAGGGTATTGAACTAATCGAAAAAGCAATAAGTAATAATGATGAATTATCTACATTTAATTATGCCATTATGCTTCTTGATGGTGAAAAAGTGGACAAGAATATAACAAGGGGTAAGGAATTACTAAAAACACTTGTAAAAAGAAACAACCCAGACGCAATGACCGAACTAGGATCAAGAATGTTATTTGGTAGGACTATGCAAAAGGATATTGAGACAGGGGTTAATTTATTAAAAAAAGCAACGAGTTGTGGGAACCAAAACGCTAAGTTTAGATATTCGTTATATCTAATTGAGGGTGAAGCTATTGAAGAGGATATAGAATTAGGAATTAAAATGATTGAGGAATTAATCTCAGATGGATATATGCTAGCACAAGCAAAATATGCTAATATGCTTATATTGGGTGATAAGATTCCCGCAAATCAAGAAAAAGGAATTATGTTGTACGAAGAATTGCTTAAGAAAGACTATATAAATGGCATTATAGCATATTCTGAATTATTACTTGATGGAATATTTATTAAAAAGGATATAAAACGAGGCGAGACACTAATGAAAATGACTATTCAGAAAGGCAGCCTAAGTGCTCTCTACAAATTGGCATTGAGATATCTTAACGGTGAAGGTGTCAGAAAGCATATTGCAAATGGTAAAGAGAGACTAATTAAGGCTAGCAGTAATGGTCATATTAATGCAATATTTGACTATGGTATAAGGCTGATTAAAGGCAAAAACTTTGAAAAGAATGAACGAAAGGGCAAAGAGTATATTAGAATAGCATTGGAAAAGGCAGATAATGATGAAATGTTTTCACTAGGATTGATAGCATATCATTTAAAAGAATATGAATTAGCCACAAGGATATTTTTTGAAGCTTATATAAAGGATATTGAAGGATCTGCAAATTCACTAGCATATATGCTAAGAAGAGGTGAGATACAAGGAGATTATGAAATACCAACACTAAGTGTATTACAAGAAGAAGATTTAAATAATAATAAGTCAGAAGCAATTATTAATTATGCATTATCTTTAGTTTCAAAGAATTCAAGCGAAGATTTATGGAAGAAAGCTGACTCATATATCATGAAACTTAAGGCGTGTGTATCAAGTGCATTATGGTGGTATGAGATATCTAAAAAAGGAGATTTAGAAGGAGACTTAGTCATTGGTTGGCTTGTGCGTAATAAAGTAATTACTGACCCCGATCGATTGGACTACATAACTAGGTTCAAGAAATTAATAGATAATGGATGGAGCATTCCTAAATGGATGCTGTCAGAGCCATGTATTCAACAAGATTTTTCTGAAGCATATGTAGCAATTGCTATTGAAGCTGATAAAAAGAAAATGTAATAGTGTCATAAATTTGGTACATACCTCATAATAAGAGTTTCACAATTGAGAGCAGGCTGCAAATTTTTTATTTGCAGCCTGCATAATTTTCTTTGTGCAAATGCAGAAAAAATTCATAATAATGCATGACAACTCAATACTATCTTGCTATAATATAATTGTTAATATTTACGCAGAATGATAATAAATTTCATAGTTAGATAATTAACAAGCAATACTGTTAATTATCTAACTATGAAAGAACATTTTTGTTCTGCAAAGATATTATCCAGAAATCATTTTTAGGGAGGGTATTTAGTTGAAAAAATCATTATCCTATGTACTAGCGGCATTAATATTGTTCTCAGTCTTAGTAAGCGGTCCGGTTCCAGGACTGATGTCAGTTGATGCTGTATCGGCTGCTACAGATGAAGAAGCAGCACCAGCACCAGCACCGAAACCAGCACCTGCGCCAAAGCCAGCACCTAAGCCTGTACCGGCTGCACCTAAGGCAGAAGCTGCAGCTCCTGCTGCAACAGCAGTAACCCGTATACTTGCAGAAGGTTCATTCGGTAATGAAGTTAAGTTACTGCAGGAAATGCTCAACAATAATGGATATGCGCTTAAGGCTGACGGTTTCTTCGGAAAGAAGACAACAGACGCAGTCAAGGATTTACAGAGTAAAAATGGACTTAAAGCTGATGGCATCGTTGGAGCCACGACTCTTGCATTATTAGCACCTGGAAAAGCTGCTGCAGCAAAACCAGCAGTAGATGCAGTATCATCAGCTTCAATAGTAGATAACGCAGCAGCTTTTGAAAAAGCTATAAGCAAAGATGGTACATGGATCATCACTACTTTAAAGGATTTAGTGGTTGATAAGGATCTGGTTCTGGAAGGTGAGTTCCATGACAAAAATGATCCGACGAAGGACCTTAAGAGAAAGATAGGCCTTTATACTCAAGACGATGATCATAATGTATTGGAAAGGTTCACTTTAACAGCACCAACCTTAATGATAAAGAGCAACAATGCAAGAATTCAGGGCGGTACATTTGTTGGCGATATCTATGTTGCCAGAAAGAACTTCAGCCTTGTAGATGCTAAAGTTGACGGAAATATTTATTTTGTAACACAGGAAGCCAAAGATACATTTACAGCTGATGAAAAGAGCGTAATTACAGGAAAACAGATACTGTTTGATGTAGACGCAGTATCAACAGCTACACCAACACAGGTATATACTGTAGAAGCATTTGAAAAAGCAATAAGCAAAGACGGTTACTGGATAATCGTTCCTATAATAGACCTTGAAACGGATAAGCCTCTTGTACTGGAAGGCGAATTCCATGACAAGAATGATGCAACAAAACCTCTTAAGAGAAAGATAGGACTTTATACTCACAATGATCCGGCAGACAAGAAGAAAGCCACTCATTCATTTACTTTAAAGGCTCCATCATTAACAATTAAGAGCCCAAGTGCTACTCTTCAGTACGGCTACTTCGTCGGTGATATTTATGTTGAAGCAAATAACTTCTCTTTAGTAAACAACACAGTTACCGGAAACATATACTTCGCTACTCAGGAAGCCAGAGATACATTCACAATGGATTTAGGCAGCTCTGTTTCAGGTAAGCTGGCAGTTACAGGTGTGGATGCAGTAACATCAGCTTCATTGGTACAGGATGCAGCAGCTTTTGAAAAGGCCATAAGCAAAGATGGTACATGGATCATATGCCCTCTCAATAATATAGTAACTGATAAAGCTCTTGTTTTAGATGGCGATTTCCATGACAAGAACGATCCGACAAAAGACCTTAAGAGAAAGATAGGTCCTTACACTCAGGATGCTGATCACAATGTAACAGGCAGATTCACTATAACAGCGCCAAAATTGACAATAAAGAGCCCTAATGCAAGAATTCAGGGCGGTATATTCAAGGGTGACCTTTATGTTTATGGAAAGAACTTCAGCCTGGTAGATGCTAAAGTTGCAGGAAATGTTTATTTTGCAACACAGGAAGCTAAAGATACATTTGTAATTGACGAAAAAAGCTCAGTAACAGGAAAGCAGATACTCTTTGATGTAGATGCAGTGTCAACTGCAACACCCACACAGGTACAGAGCATTGAAGCCTTTGAAAAGGCAATAAGCAAGGACGGATATTGGATCATCGTTCCTATAACCGATCTTGAAACAGATAAGGCTCTTGTACTTGAAGGTACTTTCCATGACAAGAATGACACAACAAAACCTCTTAAGAGAAAGATAGGACTTTATACCCACAATAATCCGGCAGACAAAAAGATAGCTACTCATTCCTTTACATTAAAGGCTCCATCATTAACAATAAAGAGTCCAAGTGCTACTCTTCAGTATGGATACTTTGCAGGTGACTTATATGTTGAAGCAAACAACTTCTCATTAGTAAACCACAAGCTTACAGGAAACATATATTTCGCTACTCAGGAAGCAAAAGATACATTCACGATGGATGAAAAGAGCTCGGTATCAGGAGTACAGGAAGTAAGGGCAAAATAGTAATATATACATAAGAATGCAAATGTAAGGTAAGGATACACCTTATATGCTCTATAGCATAGCTATATTGCGTATAAGGTGTACTTTTTTAGGGAATCCATTTGTTTACATAACATATACCTAAAGAAAATATCAAATTTCAATAACCTCAGCCTGGGCTATTAGCAGGTATATCAATAGGCATAGGAATGGATTATCTCATATTTTCATTGAATTATCTCATGTTTTTATCACTTTCTATCAATGTAATTCTTTGATTAAAGATATCTTGTGACCTATAATTATTATGTATAAGGCTTTGTATTATAAGGGAGAATGCCAATGTTGAAAACACTTAAAGGGAAAATTATCCTGGTTTATATCTGCCTTGTATTAATGATAGCTATAATAGGGTCAGCATCAGTGCTGAACTTATATAGATTAAGCAGGGCCATTGACGGGTTAATGGTGGACAATTACAAAAGCATAAATGCTATATCTTATATGTTGGAGTCTTTTGAACGTCAAGACAGTGCCGCCTTAATTTATATTAACGTCGATATTGATAAAGGTATTGAATTATTTACTCAGAACAGTAATGAGTTTATGAAATGGTATACTGCAGAAAGCAATAACATTACCGAGCCTGGAGAAAAGGAATTATTGGATGAGGTTAACAAGGACTACGTAGAATATTCGATACTCTTTTCCAAGTTGCAGGAAATCAGGAATAAAGAGGGAGTCAGTGAAGCAGCTTATTTTTATGATAATACAATGATGCCGGAATTTGTAAAAATCAAGAAAGAGCTGCGTGAGCTTGTACACTTAAATGAGGTAGGCATGTTCAACTCAAAGGATAACGCCACTAAAAGCACATCCGAGTCCATGTATGTAATACTCATGCTTTCAACCATAGCTGTTATTGGTGGACTCGTATTGTCAATAAACATTACAAACAGATTCATGAAGCCGTTGGATACATTGACTACCATAGTGAAATCAGTGAAGATGGGAAATTGGAACCAGCAGATCAACATTGTAAGCAAGGACGAGATCGGAGACCTTTCCATAGAGTTCAACAAATTGACAAAAAGGCTTCAGCAATATGAACAGAGTGCACTGGGCAAGCTTATGACAGAAAAGAACAAATCCCTGGCGATAGTAAAAAGCATACCCGATCCATTGATCGTACTTGATACATCCTACAGGATACTGCTGCTGAACGATACCTGTGAAATGTTCTTCGGCGTTGAGGAAAAAAAGGTACTTAAGAAGCATTTCCTGGAGGCTATAAGGAATGAAGAAGTTTTTGAGATAGTATCGAATGCCTTCGAGGACAATGTGGAAATGGATGACCGGATCATCAGAATAGAACAGAAGGAAGAGTACTACTTTAATGTAATAGTGACCATGATAAAGGACAGGGAGTCCAAGGTTACAGGGCTCATCATACTTTTAAAGGATGTAACACAATTGAAGCAGCTTGAAAAAGCCAGAACAGATTTTGTTTCAACTATATCCCACGAATTCAAAACCCCGCTGACATCTATAATGATGGGAACAAGTATGGTCCTTGACGGAAGTATGGGTGTGCTGAACGAAGAGCAGCAAGATGTGCTGAATACCATAAAGGAGGATGGTGAACGGTTAACAAGGCTTGTTAATGACCTTCTTGAATTGTCAAGGATCGAGTCGGGCAGTTCAGCTTTTAATATGGAGCCCTGCTCAATTGAAACTGTTATAGACAATTCCGTAAAGCAGTTTGCTATACAGGCAGCACACAAAAATGTGAGCATTAATACCAGGATTGAAGAAAAAATGCCGGAGGTTAGTATTGATAATGAGAAAATAACCTGGGTTTTCAATAATCTTATAGGTAATGCATTGAAATACACCAACCCTGGGGATGAAATAATCATTAATGCTTTTATAGAAAATAGAAAGTTGATTGTCTCGGTGGAAGACAATGGAATTGGCATTCCTGAAGAGTTCCAGGAGAAGATTTTTGATAAATATGTGCAGGTAGGGGGACAGGACCTGGAAGCCCGTGGAACAGGGCTTGGGTTGGCTGTCGTTAAGGAGATAATCAATACACATGGAGGAGAAATATGGTGTGAGAGCCAAATGGATACCGGCAGCACATTTACCTTCACTCTTCCATTGAATTTTTCGGAGGTACCAGGTGAAAAGAATTTTGGTCATTGATGACACAAAAAATATACGGATGCTTTTAACAAAGTGCCTGGAGCATGAAGGCTATCAGGTGGATACTGCAAGTGACGGGCAGGAGGCTTTGGACATGTTTAAAAAAGGCAGGTACGATCTTGCTTTCCTGGACATTAAGATGTCTAAGCTCAGTGGTACAGAGGTTCTTAAAAGTATCAGGGAGGTGGGCATAGAAACACCTGTAATAATTATTACTGCATATGCAACTGTTAAGAACGCTGTAGAATGTACAAAACTGGGAGCGGTGACATATATCCAGAAGCCTTTTACTGCTGAAAAAATCAGAACGGTATTAAATGAATTAATGATCAGGCATGAGGATAACCACGTACTCGGAGAAACAGAGAACGTATTGAAACAATCGAGGGAATTGATTGATAGAGGTGCTTTTATTGATGCGCTTGAATTGCTCAAAGGCATTATCGCAAAGGAAATCAG
This sequence comes from Clostridia bacterium, assembly GCA_035627615.1. GTDB lineage: Bacteria > Bacillota > Clostridia > Lutisporales > Lutisporaceae > BRH-c25. Next base: position 44,522 of record DASPLL010000024.1, on the reverse strand, counting down.
CAATCCGGAGGTTTATTTTCTTATCAGCAAGGCGTATCAAGGTATGGGAAACAGAGAGAGTGCTGACAGATTCTATAAAGCTTATCTGGTATTCAGTAATTAGTAGTTGGGGGGACTGCAGATGATAGTTACAATAATTGAAGGATATGAACTTAGCTACACACTGGCAAGGATTCTCAGATTACTTAACCACAGAGTAAATATCATTAAGCAGGAAAGTGATGCAAACATGGACAGCTTTAATGAACCTGGAGTAAATACCATCGTTGGTGCAGGTCTGGATGTGGATGTTCTTTCACAGCCTTGCATCTCGGAATCGGATGTATTTATTGTTCTTATGGATAATGACCTGGATAACCTTGAAGCTTGTTTATATATCAAGAACAATTTTGTTAACAAGAGGACAATAACAAAGGTCAATAATCCCAAGTATGTCAGAAAGTTTGAGCAAGTAGGCATAGATATTGCTGTAAATGGTGCTCTTTTTACACTGAACTCTATCAGCTCAGGCAGGGAAGTGCAATGAAGATTTTAAAAATAAAGCAAACACAGGCAATCGTTATCGGATTTGCTGCAATTATCCTTATAGGAAGTATATTGCTGAATCTCCCTGTCTCCTCCAAAGACGGTCATAGTATAGGCTTTATTAATGCATTATTTACGGCGACATCAGCAGTATGTGTAACAGGGCTGGTAGTTGCGGATACTTTTACGCACTGGACTGTTTTCGGGCAGATAGTTATTCTCTTGCTTATACAGATAGGCGGTTTGGGTTTAATGACTCTGGCGACACTGTTCTCGTTGGCACTGGGGCGCAGGATATCTTTCAAGGAGAGATTGCTTATTGCCGAGTCTTTAAACCAATTCAGCCCCCAGGGCATGGTTAAGCTTATTAAAGATATAATAGTCGGCACTCTTATTTTTGAAGGCCTGGGAGCTATAATTCTGTCTGTCAGGTTCATAGGGGAATTTGGAGTAACAAACGGTATCTTTAAAGGAATATTTCACGCTGTTTCAGCATTCTGTAATGCAGGTTTTGATCTTATGGGAGAAAAGGGACAGTTCTCCAGTCTAACAGCATATGTGGAGGATCCTGTTGTAAATCTTACGGTTATGCTGCTAGTTATTATAGGGGGATTAGGCTTCGCTGTCTGGGAGGATATATATAAAACAAGAAACTTCAGTGAACTAAGGTTGCATACAAAATTAGTGCTGACAGTAACTTCCATATTATTGATCTCCGGATTTATATTTTTTCTGGTATTGGAGTACTCAAATGCCAGAACTCTGCAGCCACTCAGCCTTAGAGGAAAAATCCTGGCGTCAATGTTTCAGTCGGTTACTCCAAGAACAGCGGGTTTTAACACTCTACCGACAGGCGGTCTGACTGAAGCGTCAAAGCTGGTAACTATGATACTTATGTTTATAGGAGGGTCACCCGGATCAACGGCGGGAGGTATCAAGACTTCTACGGTAGGTGTGCTTTTGTTTTCGGTGATTTCAGTTCTTAAAGGCGGCAATGATGTTAATGTCTTCAGAAAGAGATTGGAAATCGAAGTAGTATTCAGATCTATAGCGATTGTCATATTAGGTCTTATTGTTATTATGAGTACGACAATAATACTGTCAATATTCGGGCAAGCATCGCTGATGGAATATTTGTTTGAGTCAATTTCTGCATTTGGCACTGTAGGGTTATCTATGGGGGTCACCCCAAAGCTCCCCGGTGTAGGAAAGGCAGTATTGATTATTACTATGTTCCTGGGTAGAGTCGGGGTTCTTACCATGGGTATGGCAATTGCATTGAGGATGCAAAGATCAGAAATAAAGCTTAAATACCCCGAAGGTAAGGTGTTAGTAGGTTAATAGGAGGAATAATATGCAGTCATTTATAGTATTGGGATTAGGCAGGTTTGGACAAAGTGTGGCAAAAACCCTTTATGATCTGGGGCATGAGGTATTGGCCATTGATGAAAATGAAGCATTGATACAGAGTATATCCGATCATATCACATACGCTCTGGTTGGGAATGTCACTGATGAGAATGTCCTGAGATCAGCGGGTGCAAAGAACTTTGACGCTGCGGTCGTTTCCACAGGCAAGAACCTGGAGTCCAGTATCCTTGTAACCCAGATGTTAAAGGAAATGGGGATAAAGTATATACTGGCCAAAGCTCAGAATGAACTGCATGCAAGAGTATTGAGCAAGCTGGGAGCTGATCGTGTAGTGTTCCCCGAGCAGGACATGGGTGTAAGAGTTGCGCATAATCTGGTATCCACAAACATAATTGACTATATCGAGCTGTCGCCGGATTATACAATAATTGAAATAAATCCGCCTAAGCGCTGGGAAGGCAAGACATTAAAGGAATTGAACGTCAGAGTAAGACACGGCATTAATATTATTGCGATAAAAAACGGATCAAAGATAAATGTATCACCAACTGCTGATTATACTGTCAATAGTGATGATATTTTGGTAGTAATCGGAGCTAAGAGTGACATAGATAAATTCTAAGCTTTTCCTATCCATTACGGGATACCCCTTACAATAAGGCCTTGTTTCTTTCCGTTGTAAAGAGATTAAAGTGTAACATAAAAAGAAGGTTCAATTTTGAACCTTCTTTTTTAGAGAGGGGGCATTAAATGTACTGCTTGTTCATCGAACGGGGTAACTAAAACCATTCATCATATTGTAACCATATCCCGTACCCATCATTCCACGTCCATAGCCATATCCGGTATTTGCACCACGGCCTCCGCAGGCTCCAAAGCCCATGCCGTTAGGAAAACCGTATTCTGAATGAAACTCTTCCATTTTGTCGATATTGCTTTTATATAATTCAGCCTGCTCTTTTGTTATTGTTCCGTCTTGCCCAGCCTTTTCGACCTGTGTCTTTTTCCAGGATATCATGTCTCTGAACCACTGCGGCACATCTGTATCACTGTCTGCGTAAACAAAGGCTGCAAACAGGAGAGATATGACAGTTACTATAGTTAATAATGCTGCTATTCTTTTCATAAGGATTACCTCCTTGTAAATCTATATCTATATATTAGCATGGTAATGTGTAGAAAATTTGAAGAAACAATATATTTTCAATACCCAAGAATATATTACAAAGTACTTGCAATAACTATAACTGGATGATATAATAAAACATAATAAAACCCATAGGAATAGTAGGAGATACATATGAAGATTTCTACAAAAGGCAGGTACGGATTAAGGGCAATGGTTGATCTGGCGGTATATTCAAGGGGAGACCACATATCACTGAAAAGCATTGCCGAAAGAGAGAATATATCGGAAGGTTACCTGGAGCAGGTTTTCTCAACCTTGAGGAAGGCAGGGCTCCTGGTAAGCACCAAGGGTGCGCAGGGAGGATATGCATTGGCGGATAATCCTGAGCATGTGACCGTTGGCGCCGTATTAAGAGTATTGGAGGGCAAACTTTCAGTAATTGATGAGAAAAGTATGGAGGAGAAGACCAATGACAGGATCGAGGACTGCATAAGGGAAAAGGTCTGGAGCATAATAAATGCGAGTATCAATGAGGTGGTGGATGGAATAACCCTGGAGGAGCTGACAAATGAGTATAACAGGATGATGAACCATGAAGCTAACATGTATTACATATAAATGTGATAATTATTTTTGGAGGTAAATTGTAATGAAGAAAATATCAAAAAGCATAACCGAATTGATAGGAAACACTCCTCTGCTTGAAATTGTTAATTATAATAAGGAAAGAGGATTAAATGCAAAAATAATAGCAAAGCTTGAATATTTCAACCCAGGTGGAAGCGTCAAGGACAGGATAGGCTATGCCATGATAAAGGATGCTGAAGATAAGGGCCTTATAGATAAGGATACGGTAATAATAGAGCCTACAAGCGGAAACACAGGAATAGCTCTGGCATTTGTATCGGCGGCAAAGGGTTATAGGCTTATACTCACTATGCCGGATACTATGAGTATTGAAAGAAGAAGCCTTCTTGCAGCACTTGGAGCAGAGCTGGTTCTCACTCCGGGAGCCGAAGGGATGAAGGGGGCAATAAAAAAGGCTGAAGATCTGGCTGCAGAAATGCCCAAGGCTTATATACCCCAGCAGTTTAAAAATGCTTCAAATCCTGCGATCCATAAAGTGACAACAGCAGAAGAAATATTGAGAGATACGGAAGGGCAGGTAGACATATTTATTGCAGGAGTCGGCACCGGTGGAACAATTACAGGGGTTGGAGAGGCGCTCAAAGCAAAAAAACCGGATATTAAGATAATAGCAGTTGAGCCTGAGGATTCACCGGTACTTTCGGGAGGGAATCCGGGTCCTCACAAGATACAGGGAATAGGAGCCGGCTTTATACCGGATGTTCTGAATAAGGCAGTAATTGATGAGGTATTCAAAGTGAAGAATGAAGAGGCTTTCGCCGCAGCCAGAAAGCTTGCGGGTATGGAAGGCTTATTGCTGGGTATCTCTTCAGGAGCAGCACTTCATGCAGCTACAGAGGTTGCAAGGAGGCCTGAGAACAAAGGAAAGAATATAGTTGTGCTTCTGCCGGATACCGGGGAAAGATACCTATCCACAGCTCTGTTCCAGAACGTATAGCAAATAAAAACTTCTGCCTTTTACTAAGGCAGAAGTTTTTTAACTGAATGATCTACAACAGTGGATTTTTCCACAATCAGTAACATATATATCGGTATCAAAAACATCATAAAGCAGCATTCTGTTTTTCAAAGATATACCGCTTCCGGTTAAAAGCTTTACAGCCTCTGCGGCCTGTATTACCCCCAATATGCCCGGTACAGGCCCCAATACGCCTGATTCGCAGCAGGAAGCCAGTAAAATGCTATCACCTGGCTCCAGGGAAATGCAGCGACTGCAGGGACTGATCTCAGGGATAATAGATGTGGCAATACCGGATATATCAAGCGCACCGGCTTCCAACAGAGGTTTTTTTGCTGTATGACAGGCATACTTCAGTATGCTTCTGGGGGCAGGATCATCAATGCTTCCGATAATAATATCATATGAGCTTATGATATCCTGGATATTTTCCTTGCTGATTCCTTTATTATATGTTTCCAGGCTGATATTGGGATTTGTCTGTTTGAGGAATACCTCCGCCGACTGTACTTTAGGCATACCTATCCGTGATGCTGAATGCATGATCTGGCGGTTAAGGTTGCTGAGTCCGACAGCATCAAAATCCACCAGGCCTAATTTGCCTATACCTGAGGACGCCAAGGCAAAAGCGGCAGAAGAGCCTGATCCTCCGCATCCCATTATCAGCACCCGGGAGGCAGAAAGCGTATCACAACCTTTTTCGGGTCCATGTGGACCGAGCAGTTTATCAAGTAAATCAGCCTGGTTGCTCATAAAATCAAATTCCATGGAAGACAGATCGTAGTACAGTGCCTCAGACAGGAGTTTACCAAGGGATAAGGTCAGTTTTACATGCTCAATGACAGCCATTAAGCTTGAGAAAAAAGCGGATAGGTTGTCAGAACAACCGGAAGCATCTATAATACTGCTGTCGGGATACTCTGCCATTCCTTCAAGAAACTCTTTAAGCCCAGTCTGCCCGGTGAAGGTCTGTACAACTCCTCTCCAGCCTCTATGTATACATATTATTGTCGGTATATTTCCCTGGGGATTTTCATATTTAATTACACTTTGCAAGGTTTTATTAACAAAACTGAAGTCACCTGCAATTATTCTTGTTGCAGCTTGTCCGCCTGAAATTTCCATAGCTTCCTTAGCCTGAAGCTGAACTTTGGCATCACTGTTCAAATCTGAAAGATTTTTGGACAATTCCTCCCAATTTGAAATATTGTCCATGCTGCAGTAAACCTGTCCGACACCTGATGCTGCAAGATAATACAGCGCAAGAGATACTCTGTCGGAAGCATCGGCATATAGAAGCACTGAAGAGTCAAGGATTTTTTTTTGACCTTGTACGCTTATTTCCGGTATCAGGGTATGCTTCATATATCTACAGGCCTGGTCTTTAGTCAATATCATCCGTCACACCTCCTTTAAGTAAAAGAGTCTATAATTCCGCAATTTCTATCATAATTCAAAAATATGAAGATTGTATGAAGACAATAATAAATTATCAATATGCAATGAAATTGTCAATAGCAGCCAAATAGTCGGATAGCACTTGCCAATACTTGCAGTTAACTGTAAAATGATATTAAACTGTATACGCTTGTACAAAAAATTATGCGGGAGGTGTGCTATGGGGAGTAAAGTTCACTATATTTCAACAAAACAACAGCTTATCGATACTGTGGATGCTCTGCTGAAAGAGTATCAGGAGCCGGAAATCATGATTTCCGGGATATGGGCAAAATCTCTGCATGAGGATATTATCGGTTTAATTATTGAAAAGAAATGCTGCAGTACCTGTAAAGTCATTATACCAAAATTGCTTTTTAAGGGCAATATATCCTTGACTCTGATGCGGAATGTATGTAAGGCGGATGGGCAGGTACGGGTAAATAATTCAGTTACAAACAATCTTCTGATAATAGGGGAATATGTATTTGTACTTTCATTCTCCAGCAGGTTGAACAGCCTTAATATGCTGAGCTCCAACTTTGAATGCGCAGTCATGACTGACGATGAAGAGATAGTAGGCGAACTCAGGGCACAGCTTGAAAATACCTTCGATAATAGTGTTCTTTTTAGAATGTAACAATATAAACTGTATTAAAGAATTATATTGAATAGCTGATATTTATATATCAATGAAAATGTTTTACACCATTGAACTGCTATTGATGAATTTGGTGTAAAACATATATATGGGGGCTGAGTTATGAAAATTATCATTATAGGGGCTGGGAAAGTTGGATATAACCTGGCTGAAAGCTTGTCTAAGAGCAATAACGATGTGATAATCATAGACAAGAATTATGCTGCTTTGAGCAAAGCTGAAGAAAATCTTGAAGTGCTTTGTATCAAAGGGAGCGGCGTTAGTACCAGCATTCTAATGGAAGCCGGGATAGATACTGCTGATCTGCTGATTGCCGTGACAAGCAGCGATGAGGTCAACATGGTTTGCTGTCTGACTGCAAAAAAGCTTGGGGTCAAACAAACGATAGCAAGAATAAGAGATCTTGAGTATGCAAAAGAGCTTTCCCTGTTAAAAGAGGAGCTTGATCTGGACCTTATAATAAACCCTGAGCAGGCAGCTGCTGAAGAAATTACAAACGTGCTGAACTTCCCTATTGCTATTAATGTGGAGAACTTCGCAAAGGGGAGAGTTAAAATGGTGGAGCTGAAGGTTACCCATGAGATGGGTATAATCGGCATACCCCTGAGAGATTTGAACAGCAAGCTTATTTCATCCGTTCTTATAGGTGTTGTGATAAGAAATGATGAGGTTATAGTTCCGAATGGGGATTTTATAATTGAGGAAAATGACAGTATCTATGTAATCGGCAGACCGTCCAATCTTTACAATTTCTGCAATATGTCTGACAGGCGCCCTCAGAAGATAAAGAATGTCATGATTGCAGGAGGTGGCCGAATTTCAATTTATCTGGCAAAGCTATTGTCGGAAATGGATATAAAGGTGAAGCTGATCGAGTTTGACAGAGAAAAGTGTGTTCATCTGTCGGAGCTGCTTCCGGAGGTGCTTGTAATACATGGGGACGGAACAGATGAAGAATTGTTGAAATCAGAGAATGTCAGTGACATGGATGGATTTATAGCAATGACGGGTATGGATGAGGAAAACCTGATGTCAGCATTGCTGGCAAAGCAGAATGGAGTAAAAAAGGTTATAGCAAAAGTAAGCAGGGTAAACTATATAAACATTATAAAGAGCCTGGGTATTGACAGCGTTATTAGCCCAAAACTTATTACTACCAATCATATTCTGAAGTTTGTACGCGGTAACAATATTGAGTCTTTATACAGGATTATAGAGGGACAGGCTGAGATCACAGAGATAATCGCAGACAGTGACAGCAGAATCCTGAACACGAAAATCAAGAAGCTTGGTCTTCCAAAGGATGTTATTATTGCTACGATAGTGAGGAAGAAAGAAGTTGTTATACCTCACGGAAATGACATCATCAAGGAGGGCGACAGGGTAATTGTCATATCAAAGAATAAAAATATTTCCAGCTTGAATGAAGTAGCAGCTAACTCTGCAGGAGGGTTATAGAGTGAATTTTAGAGTAGTATCAAGAATTCTTGGTATGTTGCTGGTATGTGAAGCATTACTTATGCTGCCGTCACTTGCGGTAGCAACATATTATAATGGTACGGATATCCATGCTTTTGCATTAAGCATTTTGATAACAGGATTGGTGGGTGTTCCATTTACTTTTTTAAAAACCGGGAAGAAAAGTATCTATGCCCGGGACGGCTTTGCCATTGTTGCTTTGGGCTGGATCCTTCTTTCTCTTTTCGGTTCGCTTCCATTTTTCATAAGTGGCGCCATTCCTTCCTTTATCGACTGTTTTTTTGAAACGAGCTCAGGATTTACAACTACCGGTGCAAGTATTCTTACTCACATAGAGGATTTGCCCAGAGGTATCCTTTTCTGGAGGAGCTTTACTCACTGGGTAGGAGGCATGGGTGTAATTGTACTGACTCTGGCTATTCTGCCCTCAATTGGCGCCGGTGCGGTACAAATGATGAAAGCAGAAAGCCCAGGACCATCTCCGGGGAAAATTGTTCCGAGAGTGGCTGAAACAGCTAAAATCCTTTATGGTATATATATTGTAATCACTATTGTGGAAATCGTATTACTGAAGCTCTCAGGTTTACCTCTTTTTGATTCAATGATACATACTTTTGGAACTGTGGGCACAGGTGGATTTTCAAACATGAATGCCAGCGTAGGAGAATACAATAATATTTTTGCCGAGGTTATTATTACCGTATTCATGTTTATCTGCGGCGCTAATTTCACACTGTATTATCAGATGCTGAAAGGTGATATCAAAGCACCGTTTAAGGATGAAGAATTCCGCTTTTATTCCTGGGTGGTTATAGCATCAATCCTATTAATAACTATTAACTTGTATGGAAATGTGTTCAGTTCCCTGTGGGAAGCTTTGCGGCATTCCTCCTTCCAGGTTGTTTCTATTATCAGTACGACCGGATATACTTCAACTAATTTTGAAACATGGGGGATGTTCAGTAAAATCATACTTTTCATGCTGATGTTTGTTGGTGGTTGTGCAGGTTCCACAGGCGGTGCCATAAAGAATATCAGATTCCTGCTGCTTTTCAAGGTTATGAAAAGAGAACTCCTGCAAATAATTCATCCAAAGGCAGTTTATACTGTCAGATTTGGCAGCAGGGCAGTGGATGAGAGAACAATATCCGAAGTGTTGGGATTCTTTTTTATGTATATGATAATCTTCATTGCTGCTGTACTCGCTGTTTCATTGGACAATCTTGACTGGGCAACAACAATAACCTCTGTAGCAGCAACTCTTGGCAATGTAGGACCCGGCTTTGGGATTGTCGGTGCGGTAGGTAATTATTCATCCTTATCGGATTTCAGTAAGATCATCCTGTCTATGTGCATGATAATCGGACGATTGGAGATATACCCAATATTATTACTCGGCTTGCCTTCCTTCTGGAAGAGGATAAATATATGATATTAAAAATCGAAGACCAAACGGTCTTCGATTTTTAATATCATCTTATTTGTAAAACACATGATTACCAATTCTTTTGACAAGAGTCTTGTTGTTAACAATCCACGTACCTTCTGACTTGTCCGGATTGAAGAAATAAGTTGCATTTCCAACCACGCTTGTCCCACTGAGTACAGCTTTTGCTGCTTTTATACTATCTGAATTCGGGGTATTATAAATAGTACCATCTGCAACAGGACTGAACTGAGGAATACCTTTATAATACTCGAATATTACACCTTTTACAGTATCCGGGAATGAATCTGACTTTACTCTGTTCAAAATTACATTACCGACGGCAACCTTCCCTGTATAAGTTTCTGCCTCTGCTTCGGCATTAATTATTCTTGACAGCCAGTAAAGGTCGGTTGACGAATAGCTTGTCCCTCTTGCGGCAAGGGTAGTCATAGTGCTTGTCCTATTTGTAGCAAGAGGTGCTGCAAAAAGCTTTGCTTGAGTTTGTCTGCCTGCGATACCATCGATTCTCAGACCGTTCATCTGCTGATATCTGATGACTGCATTTTCCGTATTTTTTCCGTAAATTCCATCAACTGTACCAACTTTGAAGTTGTTGGCATTCAATTTTTTTTGCAATTGAACTACTGCTTCTCCTCTGCTTCCGAATTTCAAGACGCCATAATAGGTATCTGCAAACACTCCTATGGCTTGTCCTGCCAAAAGCAAAGAAATAATTGTAACACAGATTATGATCTTAAGCTTGTTTTTCATACACAATACACTCCTTCCATAGATATGTGTCCCAAGATGCAACATTAACAGTATAAGGACACATGTATCATTGTTGCGTTTCAAGTTAAAACGCATTGCCTCCGAAGTTAGCTGTCGGGTTCGGGACAGAAGGTTCCCTACCATGGTTTTTCATGGATTAACCCCAGAATTGGTTCCTCCGTACCCGGCAAGACCGGGATTCAGCGAATGTCTGTGTTTACATAATGCATATTATATATTATGTCATCTCATTTGTCAAATCAGAGGAAAAATTGGAAATTGCCATACAGAAAAAACCATAAGACTATTAAATTTAAGTATCATGGCAAAAAATAAAAAATATTTTATAAATATTGAAAAAATGCAGGAATATTTTAATCAGTATAGAATATATATTTTTAAATATTCAGTAATATTAGAATTGAGAAACAATTGATACTTTAATAAAGATATGTATGCCGAAAAGCAGATGATAATAAAATAACGGAGGTTTAAAATGCATAAGGAAATCGGAGAAAAAATAAATGAGCTTAGAAGCGCAAAAGGAATGACACTAAAAGAACTGGGAGAGAAGGCCAATTTGTCGGTGAGCTTTTTATCACAGGCAGAGCGGGGATTAACATCCATTGCTATCAATTCATTAAAAAAAATAGCAGAAGCTCTTGATGTTGAGCTGAATAATTTTTTCACACCTCCTGAAAGTCATCGTCCTACAATAATACGCAGCTACGATCATGAAGTAATCAGAATAGATGAATCCAAGCTTATTTATCATAATCTTGGCAGTAATATACCGGACCGTCAGATCGACCCTGTGATTGTGACAATCCTTCCATCCCAGAACGCTGAGGAGATCATCCCATACGACCATCAGGGTGAAGAGTTTGTATATGTTCTGGAAGGCATATTCACTATATTCCTTGAGGACAGACAATATGAACTGTATCCCGGGGACAGCATACACATATCTTCTACAACACCGCACAACTGGGCCAATTTTACCAGCAAGCTCGTTAAAATACTTGCAGTCAGCACCCCCAGTGTATTTAAATAGGTTTTTATTTTACAGATTATTTTAAGGAGGGAAATGAAATGTGCAGAGTTCAGAAACTTGTAGAAACTCTGAGAGCCAAGGAGCTTGACGGAATACTTCTTCTCAAGGATTCCAATATACGGTATATCAGTGGGTTTACCGGCTCTGAGTCTTATGTGGTCATATCAACAAAGACGAGGACTTTCATAACTGATTCAAGATATACCGAACAGGCAGAATCGGAATGTGACGGATTCGAAGTTGTCAGATGGAGATCTCCTATGCTGGGTCTGGTGGAGACTATTCAAAAAGTATGTAAGGCTAATGGAGTAAAAGTACTGGGGTTTGAACAGGATAAGGTGACCTATGAACTGTACGAAAAACTTGCGAAGGGACTTCCAGGGGTAAAACTGGTGCCGACCTCGGGGCTGGTCGAGGGCATTAGATATGTTAAGGACGAGGCTGAGATAGAATGCATAAGGACTGCCGCGAAAATAGCAGATGAGGCCTTTGAGGAGCTTCTTAAACATATAAAAGCCGGAACCACTGAGAAGGATACCGAACGGGAGCTGCAGTATCTGATAAAGAAAAAGGGAGCCGATGATATAGGATTTCCGATAATAGTGGCTTCAGGAAAAAGGGGCTCACTTCCCCATGCAATACCTTCGGATAAGGAAATAGAAAAAGGTGATTTTATCACCTTCGATTTTGGAGCAATGTACAAAGGCTACAGATCCGACGCGACAAGAACGGTAGTTTTCGGTAAAGCAGATGAAAAGCAGAAAGAGATATACAATATCGTCAAAATGGCACAGGTGGAAGGTGAAAAAGCAATAAAGGCCGGAGTAAGCGGAAAAGTACCTGATGACTGTGCACGGAGCTATATAAAGAATGCCGGGTATGGAGACTTCTTCGGCCATGGATTGGGACACGGGGTTGGCCTTGATATACATGAAGAACCTTTTATGTCGTCAAGCTGTGAAAGAATTCTTGAGGCAGGTAATGTAATAACTGTAGAACCTGGCATTTATCTGCCTGACTGGGGTGGAGTGCGAATAGAGGACACAGTGCTTGTCAAGGCTGATGGAATTGAAATACTTACAAAGTTTCCAAAAGAGCTTATTGAACTGAAATAAGGTATATAAATCGCACAAAGTAGATTACATGGAATAGCTGCGATTTATAACATCAATGAAAACGTTTCGCACTATTGAACTATTATGTAATGGATTTAGTGCGAAACATATAATGGACAGAAATGACTAGGCGAATGCCATCATTATATTAAAATTAGGGGGAATAGAAATGAGAAAAAGGCACTTGACATTATTAGCTATGCTTTTGATTGCAATAATGATCAGTTCCATGCTGACCGGCTGCGGACCGAAAGAACAGCAGACTGCTGCACCCGAAGCTAATACTGAAAAAGCGGCAGAAGCTCAGAACACTTTGACCTTTACCCTGGCGTCGGTACCTTCAATTGACCCTCAGCTTTCCAATTCAATACCGTCTTTTAATGTAATCAAGGGCTTCAGTGAAGGGCTTATCAGAAACTTTGAAGGCCAGGTCAAGCCAGGGATGGCTGAAAAGTGGGATGTATCCGAGGATGGAACGACTTATACCTTCCATTTGAGGGATACAAAATGGAGCGATGGTTCTCCTGTAACTGCAAAGGATTTTGAATATGGAATAATCAGGCTTCTTGACCCCAAGAATGCTGCCTCATACTCCTTTGCGGCATATATCATTCAGAATGCAGCTGAATTCAATTCCGGCAAAATAACTGATCCCTCACAGGTGGGAGTAAAGGCGATCGATGATAAAACACTGGAGATAAAGATTCTGAATCCAACCTCCTACTTTGTTTCCACCCTGGACCTGCCATGCTTCTATCCGGTCAAAAAGGAATTCGTAGAGAAAAATGGCATTGATTTTGCTGCTTCAGCCGATAAGATACTCAGCAACGGACCTTTTGTTATTAAAGACTGGAAGCATGAACAGGAAATAGTATTTGAAAAGAATCCGGAATATTGGGATAAAGACAGTATCAAGCTGGACGCAGTCAAGATTCTTCTGGTAAGCGATCCCAATACGGCATTGGCAATGTTTGAAAATGGAGAAATCGACTTCTGCGATATACCTACGGCATTAGTTGAAAAATACCAGCAGGAAGGAACGGCAAAGGTATATATGAGTGGTGCCGACGACTGGATGAGAATAAACTTTAAAAGAACAGAAAAGCCGTGGCTGCAGAATGTTAACTTCAGAAAAGCGCTAAATTATGCTATAGACAGAGAGGACTATGTCAAGACCGCCACTAAGGGCTTGTTCTTCCCGGCAACCCGCCTTGTACTCCCGCTTATGGCAGGGGTTAATGGATATTACTGTGATGAATATCCGATAAATATTTACCCGACAAAGGCTGACACTGCAAAAGCAAAGGAGTATCTGGACAAGGCAATGAAAGAGCTTAATATCACTGATCCAAAGCAAATAGTAGTAGAATACACCATATCCGATGACGATGCTACAAAGCTTATGGCAGAAGTGTTGCAGGACCAGATAAATACAAATCTGGGGATATCCTTTGAAATAAAGATGGTTACATATAAGCAGAAGCTTGAAAATGATACAAAAGGAGATTTTGACCTGGTTTATAACGGCTGGGGCCCTGACTATAATGACCCTATGACCTATATGGAGCTCTGGGAGACCACGAATTCTCAGAATGGCGGAAAGTACAGCAATCCTGAATTTGACAAGCTTGTAGCTGCTGCAAGAGTAGAAAAGGATAAGACAAAAAGAATGGAGATGTTCCATAAGGCAGAAACAATACTGCTGGAAGATGCGGGCTTTGTGCCTCTTCAATTCAGACAGAGGGCCTGGCTTTCCAAGGATAATCTTAAGAATCTGGCCAGGTTCTTCATCGGAGCAGACACTGACTATGTTTATGCTTACTTTGAATAATCTGAGGAATCTGCGAGGAATATTTAAAAACAGCTTAAGTTATGAAGGTATATGTTTGTTGCATATACCTTCATAATTGGTGAAAAGTGGGGGTTTTATGGCTAAATATGTTTTGAAGAGATTTATAATATCATTACTGACGGTGTGGGTGCTGGTCACTGCTGTTTTTATACTGGTCAGAATACTGCCCGGCGACCCCTTTAGCAGTGAAAAAATGACTCCAGAAATAAAGACAAACATGATGAAGTACTATGGCTTTGACAAACCGCTGCCTGTTCAGTACGGCAGATATATCATGAACCTTCTGAAGGGGGACCTGGGCACATCGCTGAAATACCACAACATGAAGGTAAATGATATCATTGCCCAGACCTTCCCTTACTCCGCGGATCTGGGGATCAGGGCCCTTCTGTTTGCTGTTATTGCAGGACTGTGCCTGGGGATAAATGCAGCTTTGAATATGGGTAGGTTTTGGGATTATTTCTGTATTATATTAGCGATAATTGGGGTATCTGTGCCTGACTTTATTCTCGGTTCGCTGCTGCAATATGTGTTTGCGCTGCAGCTTAAATGGCTTCCTGTAGCCAGGTGGATGGGCTTTAAATATACCATACTCCCTGTATTCGGATTGAGCCTTTATACGGTGGCGCTTATTACCCGGCTTATGAGAGTAAGCATGCTGGAAGTAATCAACCAGGACTATATTACCACTGCGGAGGCAAAGGGGTTATCAACCTTCGAGGTGGTCTGGAGGCATCAGATCAGAAATGCAATACTGCCGATAGTAACGGTAATGGGACCTATTACAGCGGCAGTACTGACAGGTACCTTTGTCATTGAAATGATATTCGCCGTACCCGGGATGGGTAAGTTCTATGTGCAGGGCATACATGACCTGGATTACTCATTGATTCTTGGAATGACAGTTTTTTACGGAGTTTTCCTTGTTGCAGCCAATTTCATTGTTGATATCATATATGGCTTAGTAGATCCGAGAATAAGGATTATGGGAAAGTAAGGTGAGAAATATGGTGAATAAACCGTTGGAGATAGATTTTGACGACATCGGGCTTTATGAGAATATCGGCAGAGATAAAAGCAATTTTAACGTTGTTGTCAGGCCAAGTCTTACTTACTGGCAAGATGCGTGGATCAGGCTGTCAAAGAATAAGGTTGCTCTTATAAGCCTCGGTGTTATTTTGTTATATATTATTCTTGCTGTTGTAGGTCCGTATATGACACCTTATGACTTTAAATCAAACAATCCTGATGCTACAGATTTACTCCCCAATGCCGAGCACTGGTTCGGTACCGATTCTTTGGGCAGGGATCTTTGGGAAAGGATCTGGATGGGTGGACGGGTTTCGCTTATGATAGGTTTTGTGGTTACTACGATAAACACTATTATAGGTGTCGTTGTCGGCGGAATCTCGGGCTACTTCGGCGGAAAGCCGGATATGTTCATAATGCGTATCATTGACGTGCTTTATGGAATTCCTACTATAATCGTTGCAATACTGGTAATGATGCTGCTGGATTCCGGGATAGCCAGCCTTATAGCTGCAATGATCGTAATAGGCTGGATAGGCAGTGCCAGATTTGTAAGAGGGCAGATATTGCAGCTTAAGAATCTGGAGTTTGTATTGGCGGCAAAAACTCTTGGAGCCGATAGCTTCCGAATAATTGCACTGCATTTAATACCAAATATTATGGGACTTATTATTACCAATCTGGCTATGGCGATACCCAATGCTATTTTTACCGAGGCATTTTTAAGCTATATCGGTTTGGGAATACAGCCGCCGGCAACCAGCTGGGGGCAGTTGTCAAGAATAGGGGCAACGGTCTTCAGGGCTTATCCCTACCAATTGTTCATACCTGCATTTTTCATAAGTACTACAATGCTTGCTTTGAACTTATTCGGTGACGGCTTAAGAGACGCATTGGATCCGAGGCTCCGTGGCCGGAATAAATAGTGGAGGTATGGCGAATGAATAGATTGATTGAAATAAAAGATCTGGAGATAGGCTTTAAAACCTATGGAGGAGAAGTTCAGGCGGTGCGGGGTGTATCCTTTCACCTTGATGAAGGAGAATGCATCGGTATAGTAGGAGAGTCAGGCTGCGGTAAAAGCGTTACTGCAAAGGCAATCTTAAAGCTGATACCGACACCTCCCGGAAGAATCAAAAATGGAAACATAATATTTGGCGATAAAGATATAATCTCCTTTACAAAAAAACAGATCCGCCCAATCAGAGGAGCCGAGATAAGCATGATCTTCCAGGATCCTATGACCTCCCTGAACCCGACCATGACAATAGAAAGGCAAATAGGAGAAGTAATAATAAAGCATCAGCGTGCAGAAAGAAATCAAATGTATGGAAGAATTCTTGAAATAATGAAATTAGTCGGTATTCCGAATCCGGAAAAAAGGGTAAAACAGTACCCTCATGAATTCAGCGGCGGGATGCGTCAGCGTGTAATGATTGCAATAGCTATGGCATGCAATCCCAAGCTGTTGATTGCCGATGAGCCGACCACAGCCTTGGATGTGACAATTCAAGCTCAGATACTGGACTTGATGAAGGAGCTTCAGACCAAGTTCAATACTTCAATAATGCTGATAACTCATGACCTGGGAGTAGTTGCAAATATGGCACAGCGCGTTCTGGTCTTTTATGCGGGAAAAATAGTTGAATCCGCAAGCTGTGAGGAAATATTCAGCAATCCAAGACATCCATATACCCTGGGACTTCTGAGATCAATGCCTCGAGTGGACTCTGAGTCCAAAGAGATGCTGGCTTCAATTGAAGGAGCGCCGCCGGACTTATTCAAGCCGCCGGTGGGATGCTCTTTCGTACCTCGCTGCGAGCATGCAATGAAAATATGTATGATGGCTGAACCGCCGATAATATTGATAAATGAGGCTCATGGAGCTGCATGCTGGCTTCAGCATGAAAAAATCCCGAAGGATAAACAGCTCTCTATAGCCCGGGAGGCTAATTATGGTAAGCGATAATTCTGTTTTAGTAGAAGTCAGGAATTTGAAAAAATACTTCCAGGTTGGGAATAACCAGATTCTTAAAGCAGTGGATGGCCTAAGCTTTTCAATTAACAGGGGAGAGACACTGGGACTTGTCGGAGAAAGCGGATGCGGAAAGTCTACCACGGGAAGAACTATGATCAGACTGTATAGTGCAACTGATGGTGAAGTAATGTTTGAAGGAAATAACATATTCAAGATGAACAGGCTTGAGTCGAAAGAGTTCAGTAAAAAGGCCCAGATGATTTTCCAGGACCCATATGCGTCGCTGAACCCAAGGATGACTGTCGGTGATATAATAGGTGAAGGCATAGATATACACGAGTTGTATACCGGCAGGGACAGGGAGGACAGGATATATGAGCTGCTGGAAATCGTAGGGTTGAACAAGGAGCATGCCAGCCGCTTTCCTCATGAGTTTTCCGGAGGGCAAAGACAGCGGATAGGTGTGGCCAGAGCACTGGCAATTGAGCCGGAGTTTATTGTCTGTGATGAGCCGATTTCTGCTCTGGATGTCTCAATTCAGGCTCAAGTGGTTAATTTGCTCATCAACCTGCAGCATAAGCTGGGTCTCACGTATCTTTTTATTGCACATGACCTGAGTATGGTAAAGCATATTTCCGACAGGGTTGCAGTCATGTACCTGGGTGTAATGGTAGAGCTCGCAGGAAGCAGTGAGCTGTATGGCAATTCAATGCATCCGTATACCAGGGCATTACTCTCTGCGATTCCTATTCCGGACCCTGAGATCGAAAAACATAGAAGCAGGATACTCTTGGAAGGTGATGTACCCAGTCCGATCAATCCACCTGCCGGCTGCCGGTTTAAAATGAGATGCAGTTATGTAAAACCCGTATGTCATGAAACACAGCCTGAGCTGAAAGCGGTCGGAAATAACCATTATGTTGCATGTCATCTCTGTGGCATGATCTAGTGATTATTAACACAACAATTTTCTTATCTTTCATAGTGTTAATAATCACAACCTTGATTTAGTGCCTCGCATGCTCAAGAAGGGATATACGTTACGAGGCACTAATGAATGTCTGGTATAATTATATAATATGGAACAAACAAACTATATAGCATGGAGGTATTATGTATGTCGCAAAACAGTAAAGTTGGTGAACTGTCCCGGAAACTGAAATCTGCAGGGCTGGATGCCATAATAGTAGGGCCCTCGCCTGATCTGGAGTATCTGAGTGGTCTTCATTTTCATCCGGATGAGAGATTCAAGGCGCTCTTAACTTTGGTAGACGGAAGGTTTTTTCATATAATTCCTGAATTATACTACGAAGAAGCAAGAGAGAAGCTGGGGAGTGAAGCAAAGATTTATGTCTGGAGTGATTCCGACGGCTTCCTGTCTGCGGTGAACAAGGCAAAAAACGAATATGGAATTAATGGTATGACCATCGGAGTCAATGATGGTGTAAGAGCTGTCGATCTGCTTGACATGAAGGAATGCCTGGAGGTAAGCTTCAAAAACGGCACCGGTGTACTGGAAAGAATGAGATTGATAAAAAGCGGGGAAGAAAGGGATTTCCTGAGAAAGGCCGCCGATATAGCAGACAGGGTGATGAGTGAAGTAATAAAGTACATACGTCCGGGACTGCTTGAGAGAGATATAAGTAATAAAATAGAGGAACTATTTCTGGAATATGGAGGCCAGGGCCTGGCTTTTGATTCTATCGTGGCTTCCGGACCTAATACTTCAAGGCCTCATTATAACAAGGACGACAGAAGGATTGAAGAGAAAGATATCATCATATTGGACTTCGGCTGCAGGTATAATGGATTCTGCTCCGATATATCCAGAACTGTTTTTGTGGGAGAACCTACAGAAGAGCAGAGGAAGATATTTGATATAGTAGTCACAGCAAACACAAAAGCTGAGGAGCTCGTGAAGCCGGGAGTTACGGCAGGGCAGGTGGACCTGGCTGCAAGGACAGTTATCAGAGAAGCCGGATATGGACATTGCTTCCTGAACAGGACAGGACATGGAATAGGTATGGCTGTGCATGAGGGACCTTACATCAAGGAAGGAAATACTGAGGTTCTGGAGCCCGGAATGACCTTCAGCGTTGAGCCGGGTATATACATTGCGGGCAGATTCGGTATGAGAGTGGAAAATATTGTTCTTGTGACGGAAAATGGAAGAGAGATACTGAATAAATCCACAAAGGATATAATTATTGTATAAGACTATTAGCAGCCAGACATTTATTCTGCATATCTGGCTGTTATTTTCCATGAGCCTGTAAAAATAAAAAATGAAAAATGTACCAATATAATTACTTCAGAAACTACAGAAAATATAATAGATTATGTTAGGAGGGATTCTATGAGTTATCACAAGCAGGAATCGAAAGCAATGGATAGCAAAGAGGAGCTGAAGCTTGCAAATGCCAGGAGGATAGAGGAACTTTTGAGGATTGACAACCGGTACATCCGGACTCAAAGACACCTGGAAGAAAATTCAGATATAGCAAGACTTGACCAGATAAAGCATTCCTTTGAGATTCAGGCCGAACGAGAAGCCAGGATGGAAAACCTCAAGAATATAATCGCTTACGGCAAACATGAAGGCGTAGATGAAGGCAGAAACATCAGAAGAAACATGGAGTTTACAGAGCATTATCTTCAACATCATAGTGCACACCTGGATGAAGGTACTCTGCAGAATTCAAAGATAAAGCAGGAGCACAGGAGAGAACAGCTTAACTTCATTAACTAGAGAATATTATAGGATTCAATGTTTGCCAAATAGCACAGGCGGTTCTTTGCACCACCTGTGTTTTTTTGTAGATTTATGTAGTTTAATAAAGTAATTGCATTGGTATAAAACATGCAGGAATTAACAAAAAATTGTAGAAATATTCCTCAGAATGTACAAAGTTTTCAATTAAAAGGAATACTTTGCTGTCATAAAAAAAGAAGGGCGGAAATTTGACATGGGCTATTTTCCCACAATTGCAAAAAAACTTGGCAATAGGAGAGAATCAGCAGTTCCTGAGGCATATAAAGACGAATTATTAATGGAAATGTTGAATGTGAATGTAAAACGGGAGATAGTTCTGGCATGTGCATTGATAATAATAATTACAACAATTCTCACCATAATCCTGGTTAGTCCGTATTCTCAAATAGAATCCATGTATGTTTCATTTTCTTCCTATCATCTTCATATACTGCTTCTCTTTGGTTCCTTGGTGTTTCTGATGATCACCCTAGGCTATAGGGACATTATTTTTAAGGACATATTTTTTCTGAAGCTCACACATATCTTAATCATAAGCTTTGTGCTGATACTGTGCTCTATAATTGCAGTCAACAATGAATTGGCAGGCCAAAGGCCCTTTTCATATTTGACCGCTGCGCTTTGCATAGGCTCTGTTATAATAATGCCGCCTTTTGAGAGGGGGCTCATTTATACGCTTTCGTGGGTCTTTTATCAGATTGGAATGATTTTTTTGGTCAGAGATCCAATGGCTATATCGCAGAACTTCATTTTTGTTACGATGCTTTTAGCCCTGGCATTGATAATCTCAGACATAAACTATTCTGCATATATCAGCGGCTTTATGAATAGAAAGACCATAGAGGAATATAGTAAAGAGCTTGACCGCCTTTACAAGATCGCTGAGGATAGCCTTCTGAAACGTACCGAGGAGCTTAACCAGGCAAAAGAACTGGAAAAGATAAGAACGGCTTTTTTTACCAACATATCCCATGAACTCAGAACACCGCTCAATGTGATATTCACATCGGAACAAATGCTTGAATGCGCGCTGAAAAGTACGCAGCTGCATGGATATAATAAAGAGATTCCACAGTATATGGAAATAATGAAGCAGAATTGTTACAGGCTGACCAGGCTTATTGACAATCTGATTGATATGACAAAAATTGATGCGGAGTATTTACAATATAATCCTGAGTACTGCAACATCGTCAAAGTAGTAGAAGATATCTCATTATCGGCAGCAATTTATATCGAAAGGAAAAATATTTGCCTGACCTTTGATACAGATATAGAAGAAAAGTTTATACTATGCGATCCGGAGAAGATAGAAAGGATAGTCCTTAACCTGCTGTCAAATGCAGTAAAGTTCACTCATGAAGGCGGACATGTCGATGTCAGTGTATATGATGGGAAGGATAGTATCACCATAAGTGTCAGAGACACCGGAATAGGAATTCCCGAGGAGATGACAAAAGTAATTTTTGACAGGTTTGTACAGGTGGATAAATCGTCCACAAGAGACAGGGAGGGCAGTGGAATTGGTTTATCCTTAACAAAATCATTAGTAGAAATGCACGGAGGAAGTATATCAGTGAAAAGCAAACTGGGTGAAGGAAGCGAGTTTGTTGTTGAGTTCCCGGTAATACAATCATGTCATGAGAACAGCTGTGCAGCATGTGAATTTCTCTGTCAGAGCCAGAAAATGGAGAAGATTAGAAAAGAATTTTCCGACATATATGATTGAAAAAGGCATTACAATAACAAGAGGGAGGCATCACCTGCCCCCCTCTTGTTATTGCTTTACAAATACAACATTAATTGCCTTTACCAGAGCCTCAACTCTGTCTCCTTTTTTAAAACCCGCATCTTCAAGACTTTCCCGCGTCATCACGGACGTGAACCTCAGGCTGTTGTCCTGTCATGTGCCCCGCATCTTGACTTCAGCCATGATTTCATCAGATTTTATGGCTTCGATCTCGCCTATTACCTTGTTTCTTACACCGGCTTCCATAAACTATGCCTCCTGTTATTATTGGATTTTTTATAGTATGTTCATCCTCATTAGTCTCTTTTAAGAAAGGTATTTTATACATAAAAAAGGCCTCCATTGAAGCATTTTAACAATCAAGGAAGCCTTTTTTGAAACTCGTTGAGGTCAAGTGGCACACTAAGGAAATTTATACTTTCCTACTCGTTATAAAAAATAAGCACCAGAAAAAATTCTGATGCTTATTTAAGGAAACTATTGATTAATCAAAGTAGAGATAGCTGCCGCGGGCGAAATTGGTCTTTTTCCAGAACTTCTTGATCCACGGCTGTACATAGTAGTCGAGGCCGAAAGCTCCGCCTGCTCCGCCCATAAGGGCAATTGATGCGAATACATACCAGAGTATGTCATAGCCTGCCATAGCGGATACAATGAAGTTACCGCAAAGGAATACTGAGCCTAATGATGCAAAGAAGGTGAAGAGACCTGCAATAAGTGCAAGACCGATACCTATTTCCATCAATACAACCATTGACTGGAACAAGAATGCATTAGGTGCAACTATTGTATCTGTGAACCACTGATATATTGCCCATGGTTCTGCAAATATAGGCGTTGGTCCTACAGCTGCAGCTGCTTCTCCGGCAGCTCCGGCTGCTGCTCCTGATGCTGCTGAAGTAGCTTCTACAGCTGCTTCTGCTGCACCTGATGCCGCTGAAGTTCCTGCAACCTGAACTATCTTGATGTTTGCCGGGTTCAACCAACCTTCCTGTACCTTCTTCACACCTTCTATCAGCCACATTACACCTACGTATAAACGCAGAAGTACAAGCCAGGAAGTGTGTGTCCTATGTGCCAGGTGTCCGCCTACAAATGCCCTGTTATCCTTCATGTGGAAGAATTCATGGAGCAGATAGTTCCATATGAGCCTCAAACCGCCAACTCCCCATAGATAGTGGAGGTTAACCAGATGTTTTGCAGCCATTGCCAAGAAGCCTGACAGCGGAGTGCCCATAAGTTCTGCTACACAGTAGTGGCTTCCTATTGAAACCATGAAACCGTGAGTGTTAAGTACAAATTTTTTCTTTTCTGTCTTGTTGATAGCTGCAGCTATATTATGAGCTGCGCATTCACCTGTCTGAAGAGCTGTTTCAACTATCTGCGGAATCGGCTTTCCATCTATTTCGTAGTATGCGTTGTCTCCGACAACATATACTTCTTCTTTGTCCATACTCTGCATGTAGTCATTAACCTGTATTCTGTTCCTCTTACCCTGGGTAAGACCTGTTGATACTGAGAAGCTGTTGCCCTGTACACCACAAGTCCAGATAAGAGTACCTGTGCTTATCACTTGTCCGTCCTTGAGAACTATGCTGTTCGGAGTTGCCTTGACAATAGGCGCATTTGTCATTACTTTTACGCCCTTCTTTGTAAGGAAATCCGTAGCTTTTTTCTGAAGGCTCGGTCTCAATATCGGCAATATTGTTGGCATAGCTTCTACATTGTAGATATTAACTTCCTTTGGATCGATTTCATGCTTTTCGCATAAAATGTTTTTCCATTCAAAAAGTTCTCCCACAACCTCAATTCCTGTGAAGCCTGCGCCAGCAACAACAAAGGTGAGAAGTTCCTTTCTTTTTGCAGCATCTTTTTCATCTTTGGCGAGCTGGAAGCTGTGTTCGATGTGCTCTCTGATCTTTAAAGCATCCTTAAGTGACCATATGGTAAAACCATAATCTTTAACGCCTTCAACTCCAAAGAATGCCGGTTCAGCTCCGCAACCAAGAACAAAGTAATCATACTTGTATGTTCCCTTGCTTGATGTAAGGGTCTTTGCTTCATAATCAATGCTTTCAATTCTATCTCTTACAACATTGACCTTGGTAGCCTTGAATACATTGTAAAGGTCTACCATTACGCTTTCTTTATCTGTTCTACGGCCTGCGATCTCATGCAGCTCAGTGAGAAGAGTGTGGAAAGGATTTTCATCGATCAGAGTGATTTCAACGCTGTGATCCTTTTTAAACTTCTTGCTCAGAACCTTTGCCGCCTCGACTCCTGCGTAGCCAGCGCCGAGTATGACTATTTTCTTTACTTCTGACAAGATAATACCTCCTTGAATATGATTAAAATATTAAGAAACAAAAAAATATTAAATATAATAATATTCATTATTATTATATAATATATATTTAACAAATGCGATAGGTTTTATCATTTTTGTGTTAAAAAAATCGCATTTTATTGTGGCATATTTTAGTATTATAATAGAGTAAGAGGCTTAACGAATAAAGAATGGGGTGAAAACAAATGATGAAGTATCATATGAGAAAATCTGAACGGGAGATTAAGGGCAAGGATGAAATTACCAATATACTAAAAAACGGTAAATATGCAGTTATTTCAATGTGCAGAAATAACGAGCCCTATATAGTCACACTGAGCTATGGGTATGATGAGAGCAGGAACTCCCTATATTTTCACAGCGCCAAAGCAGGCTTGAAAATTGATTTTATAAAAGAAAATCCTAAGGTCTGCGCCACGGTGATAATTGATGGAGGTTATCTTAATGGGGAGTGCGAGCATAAATATGCCTCTGTGGTTTTCTGGGGCGACATGTATGTGGTTGACAAGCTGGAAGAGAAAAAGCACGCATTAGTCACAATGATAGACCAGCTTGAGGAAATGCCGGAGCCGGTAAAGGCAAGACTTTTGAAAAACGACGGAGTTTATGAGGGCGTAGGCATATTGAGACTGGATATAAGTGAAATAACAGGAAAGAAAGGAAGCTAGGAATCCCCGGCTTCCTTTCTTGACCATTATATAAATCTGAGCAGCAAGTCATATAAATACCCCAGGACTATTCCTCCGGCCAATACATAGCCTATATACAGGGACAGGGCCTTCCTGCGCATTATGGTTGCCACGCCTGCTATAACGCCTGCGCTTGTGCCGGGACCGGTGATCATGAATGCCAGCATTGCGCCTTCACTTGCTCCACCCTCCAGAAGGATATTTATTACAGGCAGTGAGGAAGAGCCGCTTACATAGAGAGGCAGACCGATTATCGCAGACAAAGGCACTGCAAATATGTTATCCGGGCTGAAGTATTTCAGAATAAGCTCTGCGGGTACGAATTGATTGATGAAGTAACCTATGGCAGCGAATAATGCGAAATACAGCAGCACTTTTTTGATTCCTATATCAACAACAGCATTCATGAATTCCCGTAGCCTGTATGTTTCTGTTACTTGATTGAAGCTTGACAATACCGGAGCATCCTTGCTGCAGCAGGATACCGCTCCAGCCGAAGAACAGCCGCAGGCTCCGCTGCTTTCAACTATTGGCGCACTGCTATAGCTGCAGCAGCTTTCTGTGATCTGGCTGCAGCCACAGGAGCTGACCCTGCTGTCATGGAACCTTGCCTGGTTATCAAGAAAACCGGTGTTTTTTTCGATGTAGTGGGTTATATAGCCCGCACTGAGTCCGATTATAACGGAAGCAGCAGCCAATGCTGCCGCGAATCTAATGCTTATAATTCCTGAGAGCATTATAAAGCTGTCAGGGCTCATAAGAGGAGAAGACACAATAAAAGCCATGATAGGACCCCAGGGCAGTGCTGTTGTAAGCATGGACACAATGATAGCCATTGTGCCGCATGCGCAAAAGGGTGTAAAAGCACCAAAAGCAACACTGCCGGGGATTGATATGCCGGCTTTTTTCATAATGGCCTTTTTCATAGTCTCAGGATCCACATATACCTTTATTGCAGATGCCACAAGTATGCCTAGTATCAGGGAAGGGGCATTATGGATCAGGGTGGAGAACACATAATTGATGGTTTCTTTTAAAATTTCTAACATTTTCTTACCTCCATTAATATCGTAAATTACCGATATATTTATGTAAAAAATTATAATAATTCTTTGCCTAAAGCTTTCAAAAATTCTTCAATAAGCTTTTTATTAAGGAAGAAACAGGTCCACTGGCCTCTTTTCTCCTTGTATATAAGCCCGGCCTTCTCAAGAACGGATAAATGCTGGGATATGGTGGACTGGGCAAGTCCGGTAGCCTTAACAACGTCTCCTACGCTCACGCCATTCTCATAATACTCGATCCTGCTGCAGCAGGTTCCTATATCCTTGGCTTTCAACGCTTTTACTATCTGGTATCTTGTTTCATTGCCCAATGCATTACAGATTTTTACTGTGTCCATGCTTTATTCCTCCACGTATCGTAAATTTACGATTTAACTATATCGTAAATTTACGATGATGTCAATATATGTTTTCAAATCCTGTAAAATTTAATTTTGAATACCAACCAGAATGGAATTATTTTCTTTTTATCTATATAATATAATTAGTTGGAGTAACGTCAGATATACGTATTATAAAGCTGAGGAATTAATCTCAGCTCTGCAGGGGAATATAGAATTACTCAGGGTTTGGAAGGAGCGAAGAAAATGGGAAGAATTGCAGGAGCGTTTATTTTTCCTCACCCACCGATAATGGTGGAGGAAGTGGGAAAAAGGGAGACGATGAAGGTAAGAAGCTCAATTGATGGCGCCTTGGAGGCTTCAGAACGCATTGCGGATATTAGCCCGGATACGGTAGTAATAATCACCCCTCACGGGACACTTCTAAAGGATGCTATGACCATTGCCGCGGATGAAAGGCTGGAGGGCAGCCTTGCCAGGTTCGGGGCTCCAGGGGTAAAGCTGAGCTTTGATAATGATCTGGAGCTTATCGATAAAATAATGGAGCAGGCTGATAAAAAAGGTACATATTGTGCTCCGATGCATGAGGATGTTAAAAAGACGTATGGTCTTGATCCGGGACTTGATCATGGAGCCATGGTTCCTCTTTATTTTCTGGACAAGAAATATAAGGATTTCAAGCTGGTGCATATAACCTACAGTCTTCTCCCGAAGGAGCAGCACTATAAGCTTGGCATAGCAATAAGAGATGCTGCTATGGTGCTTGACCGCAAGGTGGTGGTAATAGCCAGCGGCGACCTTTCACACAGGCTTACTCAGGATGCACCCGCAGGCTTTGATCCCAGAGGTGCGGAGTATGATCAGAAATACACCGGAATAATAAGGGAGGGAAAGGTTAAAGAGCTGATGTCCATGCAGGCTGAGCTTCTGGAGGCCGCCGGTGAATGTGCATACAACTCTACTTTAGTGCTGATGGGCTGTCTTGATGGCTGCAGTATTAAAGGAGAGGTATTATCCTACGAAGGTCCCTTCGGAGTGGGCTACTGTATAGCAGAAGTACATTCTGAGGCCTGTGAGGGCAGAAAAGCAGAAAAAAGCAGCGATCCCTATGTGAAGCTGGCAATAGATACTCTGGAGACCTATGTGAGGACAGGCAAGCAGCTTAAGGTGCCTGAAAGCCTTCCTGCAGAAATGCTTACAGGAAGGGCAGGAGTGTTCGTATCCTTGAAAAAATACGGAGAGCTCAGGGGCTGCATCGGAACTATAGGGCCCACCACCATAAATATTGCCATGGAAATCATCCGGAATGCCATAAGTGCGGGGGTCAGGGACCCGAGATTCCTTCCAGTAGAGGAAGACGAGCTTTCCGAACTGGATTACTCTGTGGATGTCCTGATGGAGCCGGAGCCTATCAAATCCAAAGAGGAGCTGGATGTGAAGAAATACGGTGTCATAGTAAGAAGCGGGCGCAGGTCCGGCCTGCTGCTTCCTAATCTGGAGGGTGTGGACACTGTTGACTATCAGGTAGATATTGCACTGCAGAAAGCAGGTATCAGAAGCAATGAAGTCTATGAGATGGAACGCTTTGAAGTTATAAGGCATTATTAAGCAATGGAGTGATTCAGTATGGATCAATTAAAGGAAGCAATGCATTATGAAAGGCTTGAAGGGCAGAGGGTGATCTGCAGGCTCTGTCCCCATGAGTGTACCATTGCACCTGGCAAATTCGGCATATGCAAGGTAAGAAACAATATTGAAGGCACACTGTATACCCATAATTATGGGAAAATATCTGCAGCAGCAATGGATCCTGTGGAGAAGAAGCCGCTTTATCATTTTTACCCGGGGAAATATTTATTGTCTCTCGGGACTGTGGGCTGCAATTTCAGATGCAGCTTTTGTCAGAACCACCACATTGCACAGCATGGAGTGGAAAAGGAAGCAGGGAGCGGAACCCTGTATGAAGCCTCTGAAGCCTACCTGCTGAGTATGTGCAGGCAGGAAGAGGATTGTATCGGAATAGCGTATACCTACAATGAGCCCAGCATCTGGTATGAATATGTATTGGATACTGCCCGGTATTTCAGGGAAAAGGGGTACAAGAATGTACTGGTGACCAATGGTTATATCAGCGATAAGGCATTGACGGTCCTTCTGCCTTATATCGATGCAATGAATATTGATGTGAAGGGATACACGGAGGAATACTACCGGGATATCTGCGGGGGAAGCCTGAAGCATGTCAAGCGTACTGTTGAAATGGCAGCCGCAGTATGTCATGTGGAAATTACAACTCTTATTGTTCCAGGCTGCAATGACAGTGAGAAGGAGATGCAGAGGCTTTCAAAATGGCTGGCAGCTATCAATCCCTCTATTCCTTTGCATATATCCAGGTATTTTCCCATGTATAAAATGAAGGAAGAACCCACGAAGGTTACTGCACTGAAGGCTCTGAAAAAGGCGGCAGGCGATAATCTGGAGTATGTATATATAGGCAACCTTCAGAGTGAGGATTCAAATACATATTGTCCAAAGTGCGGTGCTTTGCTTATCAGAAGGGCTGGGGGCATATTCATCGAGCATCTGGATGATGGAATATGCTCCAAATGTGGGAAAACCATAGCTGTAACAGGTATATAGTGCCTCGTAACGTATATCCCTTCTTGAGTATGCGAGGCACTGAATCAATGTTGTGATTATTAACACTATGAAAGACGAGAAAGTTGTTGTGTTAATAATCAGTAGCTATTTACCTATTTACCGGGGGATTGTCCTTAATGTATAATAATCAGAGTATATGCAAACTGAGAGGTGAATGAAATGAATTTTTTCGTGCAGATCAGGGAGAGCGTAATCGACTTTAAGTTTTACAGAAGCATTAAGAATAATAGGTTCAGCAGGAGCTTTGTATATCTGCTGCTGCTTTTTCTGATTATCTATTTCGTAAATGGGACAAGGACTTTTATTGCTACAAGAATAGCAGTAGATGATCTGGTCGCTAGTATGAGTACCAATATACCGGAGTTCAGACTGGAAAACGGCGAGTTCAGCTTTGAGGGCGAGATGCCCTACTATATCAGCAGCAGTACCAATGAGGCCTTCGTCATTGACACTACAGGACAGGTGAATGAAAGTGTATTGAAGGATGTGGGCAGCGGAATGCTCATAACCAGGGACAGGGTATATGTGAAAAGAAGCGAGATAGAGACCAGAGAGTTCAGTTTATCTGAGCTTAAAGGCATTAACCTTACAAAATCAGATGTGATGGAATTTCTGCCCAAACTCAGCTGGATCGTGTTAATAGCCATTGCTTTCGTTTTCATCTTTGTATTGGGCTGGAAGCTGCTTAATGCCGTTATACTGGCATTATTGGGGCTGATTGCAAATACCGTTCTTAAAGGCGGGTTGAAATTCAACAATCTGCTCAATATCAGCATATATGCACTGACACTGCCAATGCTCATACAGCTGGCCGTAAACCTATACGGCTATCCGATACCAAGCTTTGGGCTCATATATTGGGGGATATCCATCCTTTATGTGACTCTGGCTGTGAAAAACTGCAAGGAAGAAATCGCCGGGCCGGGCGAGATCAACGGGCCGGGGGGCGGGAATGAACTGGAGGATATGACAGGTGAAAATAGGAGTGATTTCTGATACACATATCAGAAGTAGTGCCAGGCTGCTTCCCAATATCATATACGAGGTTTTTGACGGTGTGGATATGATATTGCATGCGGGAGATATTCTTATTGACGAGGTTATAATTGAGCTTGGGACAATTGCTCCAGTTTATGCGGTTGCAGGAAATAATGACGGATATGATATGCTGGACAAATATGGTATAAAAAAAATAATTGCAGCTGACGGAAAGAGAATAGGCCTGACTCACGGAACCAGCAGGGGACGTACCTACATGAATGCTTATGCAGAATTTATAAAGGACAATGTGGACTGTGTGGTATATGGGCACAGCCATAAACCCCATAATGAGGTTATTGACGGAGTGCTGTTCTTTAATCCCGGCTCTCCGACGTCAAGAAGGTTTGAACCCAGGTATTCCCTGGGACTTCTGCATGTGGACAGGGATATAAGGGGAGAGATAATATACTTTGATTAAGAAGGGGCTCTTTCAGAGCTCCTTTTACTATCCGTTTAAAATTTAACAATTATATGCTATAACAATTGCAACTGGAATAAAGGTATGATATAAAGATTATGGATGTGAAAATATGTGCGGCGGCATATAGTCTGTGAGGTCAAAATGGCAAATATGGATACAGCGATAATACTTGCCGGAGGGAAGAGCAGCAGAATGGGCTTTGACAAGCAGTTCCTCAAGCTCCGGGACAAGTATCTCATCGAGATGATAGCGGAAAAGCTGGAGAAGCTTTTCAAGGAAATAATCATTGTAACAAGCAGGCCGGAGGAGTACAGAAAATACGGTTTCAGGCTGGTAGAGGATGAAGTCAGGGACTTCGGACCTCTGGCAGGGATACATGTAGGAATCAAAAATTCCACAAGCACGCATAATTACATAGTAGCCTGTGATATGCCCTTCATAAACCCCGGATACCTGGAGTACATGATGGAGCTTATCAAGCTGCACGACTACAAGGTTGACGGTGTTATAACAAGACTGGGCGAATGGATCGAACCCTTTAATGCCTTTTATTCAAAGGGCCTGATCGACAGGATAGAAGCGAATATCAGGGAGGGCAAAAGGCAGATCAATCTGCTGCTGAAAGATTCCAATGTACTTTATGTCAGTGAGGCAGAAGCAAGGAAATTCAGTCCCGACTGGGAAATGTTCACCAATGTCAATACCTTAAAGGACTATAAAAGCCTTATGGAGCGGCTATCCAAAGCATAGGGCAATGACAGGGGGTGTCAGAATGGAGCTGACCAGGAACCTTCCAATAATAAAGTATGAAAACGGTACCGTATCATCAATTGATGACATGGTAGTCAAAGAATATGCTCTGACAATCATACTGGATGGAGAGGAGTTCATCACACTGCTCTGTACTCCGTCAAGCCTTGACTGCCTGACTGTAGGGTTTTTACTATCGGAAAGCATTATAAAGAGCAAGACTGACATAAAGAAAATCAGGATAGATGAAGAAAGAGGCATAGTTGAAGTAAATACCTTTGAAAGCAGTACTATTGCAAAGAGGCTGCACGGCAAGAGGACAATGACCACCGGCTGCGGTAAGGGCTCCACCTTTTATAATGCAATGGATCCGCTTAGCTGCAGGAAGGTATCGGGTGCTGTTCAACTTAGTGCACAGGTAATTCTAGGGCTTATGAGGGATTTTAATAAGAGATCGGAGCTATTCCTGAACACAGGCGGGGTTCACAGTGTCGCACTCGGTACCGGGGCAGGTATACTGTTGTTTCATGAAGATGTGGGACGCCATAATGCCATGGATAAGGTCATAGGGGAAGCTTCACTGAAGGATATTGAACTGCTTGACAAGGTAGTACTTACAAGCGGCAGGGTATCCTCCGAAATGCTTATAAAGGCTGTCAAGGGGCAGATACCCGTGATAGTATCAAGGTCTGCTCCTACTGACCTGGCAGTGGAGCTTGCAGGCAAGCTGGGAATAACGATAGTTGGTTTTGCCCGGGGGCAGAGGATGAATGTATACAGTAATCCGGAAAGAATAGAATTTTAAAAAATTAGTATTTTAGGAGGTCACTATGTTAGAGAAGATACTGGAGCACAACAGGAAATTTGTGCAGGAAAGAAAAAATGCAGGGGAGGATAAACCTATAAGCGGCCATGCACATAAGGATATTATGGTTTTCACCTGCATGGATACCAGGCTTGTTGAGCTTTTGGAGGCTGCAATGGGCTTTAAAAGAGGAGACATCAAGATACTGAAGAATGCCGGCAATATAATCAGAAACAATTGCAGTGATGTTATCAGGAGTGCAGCTGTGGGAACAGTACTGATGGGCCTGAAGGAAGTATATGTGGTAGGGCATAAGGATTGCGGAATGAGGAAGCAGACAGTGGAAGGCATAAGAGCGAAGATGGTGGAGAAGGGCATTTCCGAGGAGGCAATCAAAGCCATTGACATAGAAGAATGGTTCGGACTATTGAAGGATGAAGTTGAGAACGTGAAGGATGCTGTTGACAAGCTCAGGAAGTCTCCGTATATTCCCAAGGATGTGATTATACACGGTTTGATGATGGATCCAAATACGGGTGAAATAGAGGTTATCCTGTAAGAATAATTATGTAAATATGAGAAATTTTCTTAATTTCCTCCATCTATTATAGACATATTGTTAAAAAAATGCTAAACTTAAATTGTTAAAAAAATATTTAACTTATATATAGTTTTTAACAATGTTTTGATTGGAGGGTCTATTATAATGGAGAAACGTATACTTACTCCAAAGGAAATTGCACAGGCAACATGCGATGCCGGTTCAGCAAAAGCAAAGCTTTCAATTTCACAGATGCTTGTACTTGGCATATTTGCAGGCGTGTTCATAGGCTTTGGAGCACAGGGAGCGATTACTATAGGACAATCGCTGACAAAAATTGATGCAGGCTTGCAGAAGTTTGCTTTTGCCGGAGCTTTCCCTGTGGGACTCATGCTTGTAGTTATCTGCGGCGCGGAGCTTTTTACGGGAAACAATCTTATGACCTTGGGATGCCTTAACTGCAGATACAAATGGTCAGATATTTTCAGAAACTGGTTCTTTGTTTATGTTGCGAATTTCATAGGTTCAGTATTACTGGCACTCTTTGTTGCGAATTCCGGACTTATGACACCGGGAACACCGGCTGCCGATCTTGCTATCGGAATAGCTACAAAAAAGGTTGCAATAGCTTTTGTACCTGCAATTATAAGAGGAATACTTTGTAATATCATCGTTGTACTCGCAGTTTGGATGGCTACCGGAGCAAGGGACGTAATCGGAAAGATATTTGCATGCTGGTTCCCGATCATGCTCTTCGTATTGTCAGGATATGAGCATAGTGTTGCAAACATGTACTTTATACCTCTCGGAATGTTCATTGGAGCACCGATCACCTGGGGACAGATATGGCTGAACAACCTTATACCTGTTACATTAGGCAATCTGATAGGCGGCGCAATTATAGTTCCGTTCTTCTACTATGTAGCATACATGAAGGGTTCTCTGGTTGCTCCGGCAAAAGATGCAAAAGCATAAAATATTGAACGCGTAAAAGTATTTACACTAGGGTAAAGCGCGAATTCAATAACAACAAGGAAAACATTTCGCGAAATTTGAATTTGCAATGTAAAATGTTTTTCGCGAAATATATTGGTCTGTACAAAAGCAATCATATTAGTATATAATTGAATAGAAATATAAGTTTTCCGAGTCATTGCTTCTACGGTTATCTATGAAGCCATGACCGATGGGCAAGTCCCATAAGGGTTCAGGGAGAAATTCCTGGGCCTCCCGTGTTAGGAAAGGAAAATGTTTTTTAAATGCAGCTATAAAACAATCCTTTTCAGGATTGTTTTTGTTTTTATGAAGGAGAAACAATATGGGGTATTTCATCGACGCTTTTAACAAGGCATTGGCATTAATGATTTCCTTTGATCCTGAGCTTTATGGGATAATCTTTTTGTCAATAAAAATATCTGTAATTGCAACTCTAATAAGCACAGCTCTGGGGCTGCCGCTTGGCGCCGTGATAGGACTCCATAGATTCTGGGGAAGAACAGCCCTGATAAACCTGACCAACACTTTTATGGGGATGCCTCCTGTAGTTGTCGGACTTGTAGTGTACATACTACTCTCCAATCAGATAGGAATCCTCGGACCATTGAGACTTCTTTTCACACCCGCTGCCATGATAATCGCTCAAGTGCTTTTGGCGACCCCGATCGTTGCGGGGCTTACCATAGTTGCAGTCCAGGGCGTTGACCCCCTGCTCAAAAAAACTGCAATAAGCCTGGGGGCAAATAGCTCACAGCTCATATGGCTGATCATAAAGGAAGCACGGTATGCTATAGGGGCTGCTGTTATTACTGCTTTTGGACGGCTCACAGCAGAGGTAGGTGCTGTAATGATGGTCGGTGGAAACATCAGGTTCCAGACGAGAGTGATGACGACCTCGATAGCATTGCACAAAGGCATGGGAGAGTTCCAACTTGCTCTTGCCCTCGGAATGATCCTCCTTATTATCTCACTTCTGATAAACAGTGCCTTGGATGTACTTAGAAGCGGAAGGGGGATTACCCGGTAATGGAACACATTTTCATCATTAAAAACCTTACTAAAGTATACGGTGAAAAGAAGGTACTGGATATTGACGAGCTGAAGCTATCGGAAGGCAGCATCACCGGTATAATCGGCCCCAGCGGCGCAGGAAAGAGCACTTTGCTATACATACTTAACGGACTTGAAAAAGCCACAAGCGGTAAAATATTCTTCGATGGAAAAGAATTAAAAGGTGAGCCGGATATAGAGACAAGAAGGCATATGTCGATGGTGTTCCAGAAGCCGGCGGTTTTCAATACAACAGTGTATGAAAACATGGCATATAGCTTGAAGCTTAGAGGTATGCAAAAGGCTCAGGTAAAGGATAGAGTGCATGAGCTTGCGAAGCTTACAGGACTTGAGGATAAACTGAGGCAGAAGGCTGCAACCCTTTCAGGAGGGGAAGCCCAGAGACTTTCACTTGTAAGGGCTATTATACATAAGCCCAGGGTGCTGTTACTGGATGAGCCCACGGCCAACCTTGATCCGGCAAACGTAGCGATGATAGAAAAGCTTATATTGTACGTAAAGGAAGAGTATAAAACATCAATAGTGATAATCACCCACAACATGTTCCAGGCAAAAAGGATATCTGAACGGCTCGTTTTCCTGCTTAACGGCAGCATTGTAGAAAGCGGGGATACGAGGGAGATATTCAGCAGCCCGAAGGACAGCAGGACATTGGATTTTATCGAAGGAAGAATGATTTATTAGGGAGGTTCGGAAATGAACGGAAAAAGGAATATGGGACACAGGACTATGGCTTTGGTGCTTGTTCTGGTAATAACATTAGCAGCAAGCTTTACACTTGCTTATGCAGTGAAAATAGAGGAGCTGGATCCGGGGGATGAGGCAGTGACAACTGTGGGACTAAACTTCAGAACAGGTCCCGGGGTGCTTAGCAAGGTACAGTCAGTACTTGCAAAAAATACTGCAATAACTGTAATTGAGAGATCAAATAGCTGGTATAAGGTCAGTCTGAAGGATGGAAGAACAGGTTATGTATATGGTCAGTACCTGAGCAAGGTGGAAAAGGAAGCAGCGGCTGCTCCTGTCAGTCAACCGGAAGCTGCAATCCCTGTCAGCCAGCCGGAAGCTGCAATAGGCAAACCCGAAGCTACGATGATACTTGCCACAACAACCAGCACAAGAGATACAGGACTGCTGGACGTGCTTGTGCCTGCTTTTGACAAGAAATACGGCGTCAGCACAAAGGTAGTTGCTGTGGGTACCGGAGAGGCAATAGAAATGGGCAAGCAGGGCAATGCAGATGTTCTGCTGGTGCATGCAAGGAAGTCCGAGGATGCATTTGTCGACAGCGGCTATGGGGTTAACAGGAAGGATGTAATGTACAATTACTTCTTTATTGTCGGGCCGAAGGAGGACCCCATCGGAATATCCTCTATAAAGGATGCCGGAGCAGCGATGAAAAAGATTGCCGACAGCAAGGCAAAGTTTGTGTCAAGGGGTGACCAGTCAGGTACCCACAAAAAAGAGCTTGAAATATGGAACAAATATGGTCTGAAGCCCCAGGGCGAAGCCTGGTACATTGAAGCCGGCCAGGGCATGGGGGATACTCTCATGATGGCAAGTGAAATGGGGGGTTATACATTGGTGGATAGTGGTACCTGGTATGCTTTCCAGGATAAGGTCAATATGAAAGTCGTGCTTGAAGGAGATCCGGTATTGTTCAACCCTTATGGGGTAATAGCAGTGAATCCGCAGAAATATCCAAACATCCACTATAATGCTGCAATGACTTTTGTACAGTTCATAACCTCCGGGGAAGGGCAGCAGATGATCGGTGAATATATGAAAAACGGACAGAAGCTCTTCATACCTAACGCAACAAAATAAAAGCCGGGGGACAGCGAAGCAAAGCACTGTCCCCCAATATTTCATAAACATGTATCAATATGGCATAATATATTGATAATCATACTTTGATAAGCTAGAATTTATTTAGAGTGGTTTTGAGATTCACGAAAAATATAGCAGGGGACTTAAGGGGGAAGACTGCCAATGAAGCTGTTAGAGGTTGATACAGTACAGGAAGTAAAGCAGAAAATGGAGAAATACTACGGAGATATTGTTGCAGGCTATGAGGAAGTAGAGATCATAAAAGCTTTGAGCAGAACAGCTTTTGAGGATGTTTTTTCACAGGTCAATATACCTGATTTCAACAGGTCTACGGTTGACGGCTATGCAGTAGTCACAAAGGATACCTACGGAGCCGGTGAAAGTATGCCTGCTTTTTTAAACATTACCGGAAAGGTGGAAATGGGAAAAGCTACCGCACTTAAAGTGAGCTCCGGCAGCTGTGTCTATGTCCCTACAGGAGGAATGATCCCCGAGGGGGCCGACGGAATGCTGATGATCGAATATGTTGAGCCGGTTGATGAAGGGATGCTGGCCGCCCATAGCCCGGTGGCGCCGGGAGAGAATATTATTTTTACCGGTGATGATGTTAAGCTGGGGGAAAAGGTCATCTCCAGAGGCAGAGTGATCAGATCCCGGGACATAGGGGTGCTGTGTGCGGCAGGAATAAGTCATGTCAAGGTTTCGAAGAAGCCGAGAGTGGCCGTTGTATCCACGGGAGATGAGATAGTTGATCCCTTCGGGCAGATAAGCCCGGGACAGGTAAGGGATATAAATACCTATACCCTTTCTGCAATGGTGCAGGAGCTTGGAGGAGAAGTAACCGGAAGCATAGTTGTCAGGGATGACTATGAGCTAATCAGGAGTACAGTCGATGAATTGTCTAAGAGCAATGACATTGTTGTAATATCCGGAGGCAGTTCTGTCGGGGCAAAGGATAATACCGAGAAGGTCATCGATTCCTTTGGAGAGCCGGGAGTTTTCGTGCACGGAGTTGCTGTGAAGCCAGGCAAACCTACTATTCTTGGCAGGGTCGGAAATGCGGCGGTTTTTGGACTTCCGGGACATCCGGTCTCTGCAGTGGTCATATTCAAGCTGTTTGTTGAGGAGCTAATTGGCAGACTGCTGGGTAAAAATGATGAGAGATTGTTTATAAATGCATTATGCAGCAGC
Organism: Clostridia bacterium; assembly: GCA_035627615.1. GTDB lineage: Bacteria > Bacillota > Clostridia > Lutisporales > Lutisporaceae > BRH-c25. The sequence goes on along the minus strand of DASPLL010000024.1, from coordinate 6,815 downwards.
AACCTTCATTCATCGCCGGGTAAGGAGACCTATCAGATGGTTGAACTGGAGGAAGGAGAAAACAGTATTACAGCAAAGCCCATACATGCAAAATCTGCTGCCATATCGCAGCTTTCCAAAGCCCACGGGGTGATCCGGATACCTGTGAATAAAGAAGGAATAAAAAAAGGTGAAGCCGTGAAGGTGGAGCTTTTCAGATAAATATTTTGAGCAACAAATGGAGCGTGAGAAGGTTGAATAAGCAGGAAAGAAACATATACATTTCAAATATGGATGTCAACGAGGCTCAAAAGCTTCTAATGGAACGGACAGAGGCATATCTGGAGCATGCAGCCGTAGAAAGGCTTGCGGTGCTGGCTTCACAGGGCAGGGTGTCTGCCGACGCGGTTTTTGCCAGGGTGTCCTCTCCTAATTTCAATGCTTCGGCAATGGACGGGATCGCAGTAAAGGCAAAATCCACCTTCGGCGCTTCGGAGGCAAATCCCATGAGGCTTGAGAAGGGTAGGGACTTCATTTATGTGGATACGGGTGATCCGATCACAGACCCTTATGATGCAGTGATAATGATAGAGGATGTAGTTGAAATAGACAGTGAAACTGTTGAAATAATTAAGTCAGCAGCCCCCTGGCAGGATATCAGGCCTATAGGTGAGGATATCGTGGCAAATGAAATGATAATACCGGCAAACCACGAGATAAGACCGGTAGATATTGCAGCCATGCTTTCAGGCGGCATTACAGAGCTTACAGTCGTAAAGAAGCCAAGAATAGGGATAATACCCACAGGCACTGAGATCATAGAGCCGGATGAGCCTCTGGTGCTGGGAAAGATAATAGAATCAAATTCCAGGATGTTCGAGGGCATGGTGAAGGAATATGGCGGTGAGCCGGCAAGGTTCAAGCCGGTGCCGGATGATTATGAGCTGCTTAAGAGTACAATAGCAAAGGCTGTCAATGAAAATGACATGGTAATCATAAATGCAGGCTCTTCAGCAGGAAGTGAGGACTTCACCGTAAAGCTCATCGCCGAGCTTGGAGAGGTCTTGGTCCACGGAATTGCGACCAGGCCGGGAAAGCCTGCCATACTCGGGATAGTGGATGGAAAGCCGGTGCTGGGGATCCCGGGCTACCCGGTTTCTGCATATTTTGTTTTTGAAACCTTTGCAAAGCCGCTTATCCGGAAGTTCCTTAAACATGGAGTGACTTCGAAGAACAAGGCGGAAGCGGTTTTATCCAGAAGGATAGTCTCCTCCCTTAAGCATACCGAGTATGTAAGGATCAAACTTGGAATGGTGGAGGACAAATTGATAGCCACCCCCCTGAACAGAGGAGCGGGAGCCACAATGTCCCTGGTCAGGGCGGACGGCATATTGACGATCCCCAGGAACAGCGAGGGTATTGAAGCAGGAGATAAGGTTCAGATAGAGCTGACCAAGAATATCGATGATATAAAGAACACAATAGTGTCCATAGGCAGCCATGATCTGATAATGGATATGATAGGCAGCCTTATTCACAGGAAGGACTCAAGAAGCAGCCTGTCCTCCGCTCATGTAGGCAGCATGGGAGGGCTCATGTCCCTACGCAGAGGGGAGGCGCATATGGCTCCTGTACATCTTCTCGATGAGGAAACAGGCATTTACAACATAAGTTATATAAAGAAGCTTCTTCCTGGTACAAAAACTGCACTGGTAAAAGGAGTTAAGAGGGTACAGGGGATGATGGTCAGAAAAGGGAATCCGAAGAATATAACAGGCTTCAAGGACCTTACCAGAGAGGATGTGCAGTTTGTCAACAGGCAGAAGGGGGCCGGCACAAGGATACTTGTCGATTTTATCCTTAAAAAGGAAGGCATGGATCAGACCTCCATATCGGGCTATGAGCGGGAGATGACCACCCATATGGCAGTAGCCGCAGCGGTTAGCTCAGGTTCGGCGGATGCAGGTGTCGGGGTGCTCTCCGCAGCTAAAGCAATGGATCTGGACTTTATTCCAATAGGCGAGGAAGAGTATGATTTTGCCATACCTGAAAAATATTTGGAAATGGACATGTTTAAGCAATTTATTGATATAATAAAATCAGAGGAGTTCAAGGATATACTCCTGGAGCTGGGCGGCTATGGAGCCGAAGATATAGGAGAGATAATACACATATAAATACTGGATTTCTATTTTAAAGGGTGGAGGTCACATATGAAGGATGGCTTGGGCAGAAACATAAACTATCTGAGAATATCCGTTACCGACAGGTGCAATCTCAGATGCAGGTACTGCATGCCTGAGGAAGGCATAGAGAAGAAGGACCATTTGGAGATGCTGACACTGGAGGAGATATTCGAGGTAGTAAAAGTCTGCGCGGAATTAGGCACAGACAAGATAAGGATCACAGGAGGAGAACCTCTTGTAAGGAGGGGGCTCACAGGGCTTATCGATAAGATATCGGCTCTCGGCGGTATAAAGGATATAGCTTTGACCACCAATGGAGTGCTGCTTAAGAAGCTTGCCCGTGACCTGAAGGAAGCAGGCCTGAAAAGGATAAACATAAGCCTGGATACAATGAATGAAGAAAAATACCGCTATATTACCAGGGGAGGAAACCTCAGGGATGTCCTGGAGGGTATCGATGAGGCATTGAGAGTAGGGCTTGTGCCGATAAAAATCAACACGGTTCTGACTAAAGGCTTTAATGAGGACGAAATAGGTGATTTTATAAAGCTTACAATTAATGAGAACATTGATGTGCGTTTTATTGAGCTGATGCCTTTGGGACAAGCGGCGAAATTTGCAGCAGAGCACTATTTGCCCAATTCAACAGTGCTGGAAAGGTTCAAGGAACTGGAACCGGTAGAAGCCGCCGACAAAAGCAGTCCTGCCAGATACTATATGCTGCCCGGAGCAAAAGGCAGGGTCGGGCTTATTAATCCAATAAGCCACAAATTCTGTGATAACTGCAACAGGATAAGGCTTACTGCAGACGGGAAGCTGAAGCCCTGTCTCCATTCCAACAGTGAAATAGATGTAAGAGGAATACTAAGGGATAAAGATCAGGCCGGTAAATATAAAGTGCTGGAGAAGGCTGTGACGGAAGCTATACAGTCCAAGCCCGGTCATCACACACTTAATGATCTGTGCAGCGAACCTGTAGAACGTGATATGTATAAAATAGGCGGGTAGAAAGAAGGGGGATATGTATGAAAGGTAAGGTAATAGCTGTAAACATAAGCGAAAAGAAGGGCGTTTTCAAAAAGCCCATAGAGCAGGGGGAATTCAGAGTCGATCATGGCCTGGTAGGCGACGCACATGCAGGAAATTGGCACAGGCAGGTGAGTCTCCTTGGCATAGAGAGCATCAACAAAATGAAGGCTTTAGGCATTGAGGGACTCTGCACGGGCAAATTTGCAGAGAACCTGACTACAGAAGGCCTTGAGCTCTGGAAGCTTCCGGTAGGTACAAAGCTCAGGATAGGTGAAACCCTTCAGGAAGTAACACAGATAGGCAAGGAATGTCATGTGAAATGTGAGATATTCCAGAAGATAGGCAGCTGTATAATGCCCACGGAGGGCATATTCACAAAGGTGCTGAAGAATGGGATAATAAAGCCCGGAGATGAAATAGAAGTAATATTGTAGGAACGCATTTCATGCGCTCTGTAAAGTGAAGCAGTTTATGAGGATGTTTTGCCTGTGTATTACAAGTAAAACATCCTTTATATTTTGATATTTGGAGGATAATATTATGAGTAACGAAAGTATCCAGAATTCAACCGATAACATTCGCAATACACTTATATTCCAGCTCGATATTTCATGGCAGATGTTAGAGCTTCATCTCACCGGCCTTGAAGACGAGGAGTGCCTCTGGAAACCTGCTCCAAGGAGCCTTCATGTTGCTGATGAAGCGGGAATATGGCGTGCAGACTGGCCTGATACAGAAGCTTACGATATCGGACCGTCGAGCATTGCCTGGCTGACCTGGCATATTACCTTCTGGTGGTCGATGGTTTTTGACTACGCTTTCGGAAATGGAACCCTAACACGTGAGGCCATAAATTGGCCCGGCAGTGTCACAGCCGCCAGAGAAAAAATTATTCAACTCCATGATGAGTGGAAGACTAAACTGGAGACCTTGCCGGACGAGGAGTTGTTTTCCGGCAAAAGGACCAAATGGCCTTTCGAGGATAGACCTTTTTATGAGCTTGCTGCGTGGCTGAATCTCGAGCTTATGAAGAATGCCGCCGAGATCGGCTGCGGCCGCTTCCTTTACGCTTCACGGAAACAGTAAAGGGACACGGGGATGACTCTGACCACAGAAGTGAAAGTGGATATTTCGTTTGTCATGCTGACAAGCGGGATATCCTTTTGTTTTTTGGCAGATATCGAAAATTGTCATATGAACAGTGTGAAATATTATATATTGGTACATTTAAAGTAGAATGCAAATATCGTATAATGGAATAGATAACAGGTAAATGCTGGTATTTACTCTGATACAAAAGAAGGGATGGATTTGTCAATTTGGGTGAGAAAGGGAAAGCCAGGGGAGTTGGAGCTGGTATTCCCATATAATGAAGAATATATTGCGGGGATTAAGGGAATAACCGGGCGAAAGTGGGATGCTCAGAACAGGAAATGGTTGATACCGGATAGCTGTGAGGCTATTGATCAGCTACTGGAGTTGTTTGCAAAAAGTGAATTGGTAATTGACAAGAGTATCGCATACACGGACAATGATAAAAGCATTGAGATAGATAGCGGCAATTCAAACTGTATGATAATGATGAGTGATATGCTCAAGCTTAAGGGATATAGTAAAAAAACAATAAAGTCCTATATGAGCCATATAAGGCTGTTCTTGAAGCATTGTGACAAAAATACCGACTTATTGGATGAGAAGGATATTAATAGTTACTTGTTATTCCTTTTGGAAGAACAACAATCCTCTCATTCTTATGTAAATCAGGCAGTAAATTCAATAAAATTTCTATTTAATAATGTATTCAAGAGAAATGAACCGGTTACAAAAATAATCAGGCCAAAAGATCAGAAAAAGCTTCCGGAAGTCCTTAGTCAAAAGGATGTGTTAAAAATTCTTGATAATGTAAGCAATATAAAGCATAAAGCAGTATTGTTTCTTACATATTCAGCAGGGCTTAGGGTTGGAGAAGTAGTCAGACTTAGAGTTACAGATATTGATAGTGATAGAATGCTTATCCACATAGTGCAGGGTAAAGGAAGAAAGGACAGGTATACAGTGCTCGCGCAGACTGCTTTAGAGATACTGATACAATATATGAAGAAGTGCGGGCCTGAAGGATGGCTGTTTCCTGGAGATGATTCTGATAAGCATATAACCGAGAGGACAGTTCAAAGGATATTTGAAAACACCAAGGATAGGGTCGGAATAAAAAAGAAAGTATCAATACATACGTTGAGGCATTCATTTGCAACTCATCTGTTGGAGGGTGGAGTTGATCTGAGATATATTCAGGAGCTTCTGGGACACCAGAGCAGCAAAACAACAGAAATATATACCCATGTGACTGAGAATAGCATCAAAAATATACAAAGCCCATTGGATAAAATCATGTTAGGAAAAACATAAATTACATCCACATAAAAATGTTGACGACACTGCGTCGCAAACATAACCTGATTTGGATATGTTGACGACGTGATGTCGTAGTTATGATAGTTAGATGACATCTGACGCGTTTGTGATGGTGTAAGCCTATTCTTCATGGTTCTATAGCAGGTGTGTAGTAAATATAAGCCTAAATACACTAGTGAAGTGAGGTTAGAGGAGATGTTTGAGTTAAAAGGAAATATCCATGTGCTAAAGAAGTTTTATAATCAAGAGCAGATTGGGTTTGTTTTTGATTCCATTTTGGAAGGTAACACACCTTCGGAAGTATATGTGGATAGTGTTGAAGCTCCTAATATATCTTTAATATGGGATAAGGGGCATTGCTTTTATTTCGGTGGTGTTACAGCTGATGAAGATGCTTATAGTGAAGGGATTGAATTTTTTATAGATAAGTTTCTAAATGAATCAACAAAACAGATTATAAAAATAGCTAAGATATATTTTATATCAGATATTTGGGAGAGTAAACTCTTAGAGCTGTTGCAGAGATTCAAACCAATAATTGCACCAAGGTCTTTATATTGTCATGATTTAGGTAGTATACCTTTTGTTACAACAAAGATTGATAATGTAGAAGTAAGAAGTATAAATGAGGAATTAATTCAAAATGAATCACTAAATAATATAGAATGTATGGTAGAGGAAATAACAAGTATGTGGGGTTCACCGCAGAGATTTTTGAATAAAGGCTTTGGCTGTTATGCGCTAGAAGGTCAGAATATTGCCTGTTGGTGCACTGCAGAATATGTTAGCTCAACATCATGTGGTATTGGCATAGAGACAATTGGAGAGTATCAGACAAAAGGAATTGCAAGTGCAACAGCTGCCGGCTTTTTAAATAAGTGTATGCAATTAAAAGTAACTCCTTATTGGGATAGCTGGAAGAGAAATACTCCATCTATTAAAGTAGCAGAAAAGTTAGGGTTTAAGAATGTAAAAGACTATAGAATAATACTATTACAACTAATCGAAGACTGAATAGAAGCTATGTGATAATTTCTAATTTAAGCAGGGCTTTGGGGACGTCTGACATCATCTAACAATGCCCTCACGCTGCGGCACGGAGGGAAAGAGCAAGGGGCATGCGTGCCTCGGGTTGCCGGAAGCATTTGCTCTGGAGTAAGGCAGGGCAACCACACCCCTTCACCGGGAGCGGAGCTCCGCCAGGGGGAA
>DASPLL010000023.1:0-89006 GCA_035627615.1 Clostridia bacterium | reverse complement strand
GACGGGACCTCCTGCTGAAGCCCAAGGAATTTTCACTGCTGGAAATTCTGCTGCGCAATCAGGGACAAACGGTTTCCCCGGATGAGCTATACCAAAGGGTATGGGGTATGGATACCGCGGGTGACGTCCGCACAGTGAAGGAGCACATTTCCCGCATCCGGAGCAAGCTGGGTGAAAATGGCACCATTACAATTGTGACGGAGCGCAGTAGAGGTTACCGACTTAATGGCCCGGAATGAGACTGAGTGGTAAAAAGGTTGTCGAAAGTTGACGTTTGGACAGCTTTACTGTCAGTACCTATTATTATAAAATATAACAAAAGGATACAGATAATTCTTTAATTTTCATCAGCATTAGGGGGAATCAAATATGAGAAAAAGACAATGGCGCTTGGCAGCGCTGTTTTTGGTAATGGTGCTGCTGTTGGACATGTTCCCGGTGACCGTTCGGGCAGCGGGCGAGGAGTGGATCGAGATCAGTGATGCGGCCGGATTGAGCGGTATCAGCAGTAATCTGTCCGGTAATTACAGATTGACAGCCGATATTGATCTTACAGGCGTAAACTGGACTCCGATAGGTTCAAACGCAACACCTTTCATTGGTAAACTGGATGGAAATTCAAAGGTTGTCAGAAATCTGGCCGTCACAGATACGACAAAAAACAATCAGGGCTTGTTTTCAGTGGTCGGCGCCGGCGGTGAAATAAAGAATCTTGGGATTGAAGGGGCAAATATCACAGCGGCAGATAATTCCGGAATCATGGCGGGAATAAACAGCGGTACAATCAGTCGGTGCTATACCAAAGGTTCCGTCAGCGGGGCCAATTATGTAGGAGGTCTTGCCGGTCAAAACTCCGGAACCATTAATAATTCTTATTCCCGTGCAGCCGTAAGCGGAAAGGATTATTCCGGAGGACTTGCAGGAGCCAACAGCGGTATTGTTGAGAATTCTTATGCGTCATCAACTCTGGCGCCGTCTGTTTTTAACAATTATCTGGAGTTCAACAAAAATTCGCTTGGAGGTTATATTGACATTCCGCATAAGGCTGCGTATGTAGGGAATCAATTTACCCTCGAAGCTTGGTTCCAGTGGGATAACACAGGGACGAACAATGTCAATTTTATTATGGGAAAAGGTTATGAGCAATTTGAGATTCATACTGGCGGTCCCGGTGTTAACTGGTTAAGGTTTATCCCTATAGCTAATAATAATGGCGATTCGTGGATTGACGTAAAAAATGTCATGCAACCCGGATGGTTTCATGTAGCTGCAGTTTATGATTATGATGAAAGCTCTCATCAGGCAACTGCACGTGTATATGTCAATGGAGCTGCCCAGGATCTGTGGCAGGGTCCCGTTTGTGCAGGTAAAGCAGTTACACTTTCCAGAGATTTCAATACCCTTGGATATGGTAAAAAAAACTGGGAAAATCCATTGGTAGCGGATAACCTGCAAGCTGAGCAGAACAATATCAATATAGGCAGACGTACTGATAATTCTTACTACTTTGACGGTAAAATCAGCGACGTAAGGTTCTGGAATATTGCCAGGACCGGAGAAGAAATCAGAAGAGATAAGGATAAGGTACTCACCGGGACAGAACCCGGATTGGCAGGTTACTGGAGACTGAACGAAGATTCGGGTGATGCAATTGACAGTTCATCAAATAATAACAAAGGAACACTTGAAGGAGATGTTACAAGAACAAGCGAAGCTGCCGCAGTTGACAAAGGTGGACTGCTCGGTGAAAATACAGGAACAGTAACCGATTCCTATTATGATTCGGAGGTTTCCGGACAATCCGATAATTCAGGGAAAGGTATACCCAGGACAACAAGTGAGATGAAAGCGGCCTTCGGTGCATGGGATTTTACAAACACATGGGGAATTAATGCTGAGATCAATGGAGGATATCCATATTTGCTTTCAGCTTCAAAGGATATTGTTTCTTTCGATTTTGCCGGTCTTGACCCAGTGGTGAAAGGTGTAGTGGATAACGTAGCCGAAACAATCAGATTGGCAGTGCCGTACGGCACCGATCTGACTGAATTGACGCCGACAATTACCCATACAGGCTCAAGTGTGTCGCCCGCCTCAGGAATTGCAAATGACTTTTCCGGTTCCGCGGAAACTCCGGTGCAGTATACGGTCACCGCAGCCGATAACAGTACACAGGACTACTATGTTACGGTCAGCCTGTTGGATTTTGCGGCCGGCGACGGTTCGGAGGGCAATCCGTATCAGATCACGAAGTTGGAACATTTGAACAATATTCGGAACTATCTGGATAAACATTTTATTCTCATGAATGATCTGGATTTTAATGATAATGCCAGCTATCTGAACCCGGACAATAAAACGACATGGACAACAGGCAGCGGATGGCTGCCCATGGCGACTAACGGCTATACCCCCTTTATAGGCTCCCTTAACGGCAACGAACATTTAATAAACGGTTTATATATCAATAGAAACGGTGACAGCTATACTGGTCTGTTTGGATATAACGGAGGCTTGATTAAGAAGCTTGGATTGACAAATGTCAATATCACCGGCACCCGTGTTGGCGCTATTGCCGCAGATAACTGTTATAGTTCCTTCGGTACGGTAAAGGGCGAAATCGAGAGTTGCTTTGTTACCGGCAATGTACAGGGTGTATACGACGTTGGCGGAATAATAGGATGGAATACGGGAAAGGTCTCCAATTCATATGCTGTAGTAAGTGCCAAGGGTACCGCTAACAATGTCGGAGGAATTGCAGGGAGGGCAGGCATAGGGGGTAATCCAAATACCAGCTTTGTAAACTGCTTTGCCACCGGCAGAATCTATGGCGCAACTAAAGATATGGGCGGCATTAACGGAATTAATATGCCGGACACGAGCGTTACTTATACCAATTGCTACTATGATTCCAGATCGACAGGCTTATCGGGAGGATACGGTGTGGGCCTGTCTACGATTCAGATGAAACAGCAGGCTAGTTTTAGCGGCTTTGACTTTGAGGGTACCTGGGGTATAACGAATAGTGTCACTTTCCCATATCTCAGGTGGCAGTCATCTCAGACCGACCAGGCATGGCCGGCGTTCAAGGACACTGTTCCCGCTATCGACAATATAAAGGCGGGGAGTATGGATCTGCATCTGGAGACGGATGAAAACGGAACGGCACATTATGTGGTCATGGATGCGAATTTCAGCCAGCCTGCTGCTGCGGAGATCAAAAACGGTACCGGCAGCGGCGGTATTGCTGTCATCTCTCACGGGAGCATCTCCATCACTGCTGATAATCCTATTGTGGAATCCATAGTCAATTCGCCGGCTATCCGGACTCAAAAGGTTTACATAGTGACTGAAGACAGTACAGGCAGCCTCCAGATTGTACCGGACAGCTTTATATTTGTAAACGCTGTGGCACCTGTGATAGCGACTGACCTGACAAATAAGACAACAATTGAAGGTACACCGGTGATTCTTGATGCGACAGCGACAGTACCGGACGGAGGAGAGATAAGCTACGTATGGTACAGGGCAGACGATGCAGACAAGACAAATGCGCAGGTAATTGCAGGTGCGGCAGGTGCAACGTACAATCCGCCGGTAGCTTCAGCGGGAGAATTCTATTACTACTGTGTAATAACTAATACAAACAATGCCGTAACGGGAGCAAAAACAGCAGTAACAGCAAGCGCAGTATCGAAGGTAACGGTGCTGGAAGCTGTACCGGGAGCCCCTATAATACAATCGGCGATTGCCGGCGATAGACATGTAAATATTACATGGAGCGAAGTAGAAGGTTCCACAGGGTATAAGATATTTTCAAGCACGGCCTCAGGAGCTTATGACGATCAACCTGATGCAACCGTAACAGACGCGGTGTACAGTTATAATGCTGCCGGACTTCAGAACGGAACTACGTATTACTTTGTGGTAAAAGCAACCAACGCGGGAGGAGACAGTCCTAACTCCAATGAAATAAGTGCGACACCTCAGGTGCCGGCACCCGGAGCACCCGTGCTGGAGTCGGCAATTGCAGGGGATAAGCAGATAGATATAAGCTGGAGCGGTGTATCAGGTTCCACAGGGTATAAGATATTTTCAAGCACAGCCTCGGGAGCTTATGACGATCAACCTGATGCAACCGTAACAGACGCGGTGTACAGTTATAATGCTGCCGGACTTGAGAACGGAACTGCGTATTACTTTGTGATAAAAGCAACCAATGAGGGAGGCGACAGTGATTATTCCAATGAAATAAGTGCGACGCCTGTGTCTGTGCCGGGGGCGCCCACAAATGTAACGGCAGAAGCAGGAAACAGGCAGGTAATTGTAAGCTTCACTGCTCCTTCTGATAACGGCGGAAGTCCAATAACCGGATATACGGTGACCTCCAGTCCGGGCAATATTACGGAGACAAGCGCTGGTACAACAATTACCGTTGCAGACTTATCAAACGGAACTGCTTATACATTTACGGTAAAGGCTGTCAACATAGCCGGAACCGGTCCGGCATCTGCAGCATCCAACGCTGTAACACCCTTTGACTCCGGCGTTTCACTGTTCACACTATCTTATGATTTGAACGGCGGCAGCGGCGGTGCACCTGCGTCGGTCACACAGCCGGCAGGCTCTGCCGTGACAGTGGGTCAGGGCGGCGATCTTGCCCGAACAAACTGCACTTTTACCGGCTGGAATACGGCGGCGGACGGAAGCGGTACAGCTTATCAGCCGGACGATGCCCTGACCCTTGGGAACGGTGACATTACCCTTTACGCACAGTGGAGGATAGATGCGGCAGGCATATCCGGACTGACTGCACCTGCAGCTGGAGCTGAACCGGCAGCATTGGGAAGTCTGGCGGCCGGACATGCAGAGTATACAGTTACCGGCCTTACCTGGCAGAACGGAGACGGTACGGCCGCGGAACTGTATAACGGGAAATTTAAGGCCGGCATGGACTACAAGGCGGTCGTTGAGCTGACTGCGAAAGCGGACACACAGTTCAGGCCTCTGACTCCGACAGTCAGTGCGGGGACAGCGGAAGCGGGAACCGTTGGTTCAAACACGGCAGGCAACAAGCTGACCTTCACGGTAAGCTTTCCGGCAACGGCGCCAAAGGCAGTAACTAAAATAGAAATAAAAAATCAGCCGTCGGATCTGATATATGCGGAGGGAGAGAGACTTAACCTGGCAGGCCTTGAAGTTACGCTGACTTATAACGACAGCTCTGCAGCAGATGCGGCACCGGCGGATTTTGCAGCCAACGGCATCGCAGCAAGTCCTGCAAACGGCACAATACTGACTGTGACAGGCCATAACAGACAGCCTGTAACACTGACCTGCGGCAGTTATACAGCAGCAACAGACAAACTGACGGTAAACCCCTACAGACCTGAAAGCGAGGATTCCGGCGAAGATAATACGCCGCCGGCACCAACGGCTCCCACGAAGCCGGAAAACACCGGAGTTGATTTGCTTGTCAACGGAAAAACAGAGAAAGCAGCTACGGCAATGACCTTTCGGAATGGTGATCAGACAGTTACAACAGTCGTCGTAGATGACAATAAGGTAGAGGAAAAGCTTCAGGCTGAAGGTAATAATGCAACTGTAACCATACCTGTGAAAAGTAATGCGGATGTGGTAGTAGGTCAATTAAGCGGACAGACGGTCAAGCAAATGGAAACCAAAGAAGCAGTGCTGGAAATAAAAACTGAAAATGTGACTTATACACTGCCGGCGTCACAAATTAACATCGACAATGTTTCGGAACAGATCGGCAAGCAGGCCGAACTGAAGGACATCAAGGTGAATGTTGCTATTTCTCAACCATCCCAGGATACTGCGAAGTTGGTTGAGGAAACGGCCGGTAAAAACAGTTACCAATTGGTTGTAAAGCCGATAGATTTCAGCATAACCTGTTCAAACGGGAGCAAAACTGTTGAGGTTTCCAGATTCAACGGATATGTTGAGAGGACGATAGCGATTCCTGAAGGTATCGATCCCAGCAGGATATCTACAGGAATAGTTTTGAATTCCGACGGAACCTTCTCCCATGTACCGACAACAATAACCATTATTGACGGCAGATATTACGCCAGGATAAACAGCCTGACAAACAGTACTTATTCGATTATATGGAGCCCGAAAACCTTCGCTGATGCCGAAAGCCATTGGGCAAAGGAAGCGATTAACGACATGGCATCCAGACTAGTCATAAGCGGAGGTACCGATGGCCTGTACCATTCTGATGAGGACGTCACAAGAGCGGAATTTGCGGCAATTGTAGTCAGAGCACTGGGACTTATGCGTCCGGGAGCAGGAAAAGATGTTTTCGATGATGTTGCGAAGAAGGACTGGTACTATGATGCGATCTCCATCGCTTATGAATACGGTATCATATCCGGTTACAACAGCGGTAAATTCGGACCGATGGACTGTATCACCCGTGAACAGGCAATGACCATGATCGCAAGAGCCATGAAGATAACCAGGCTTGACACAGGCCTGACGGACAGTGAAGCAAGCAAGATACTGGGAGGCCTTAATGGCGGGGATAGCTTCTCCGTTTACGCAAAAACAGGCATCGCCGCCTGCGTGAAGAATGGAATAATATCCGGAGGGGATCAAATAACACTTGTGCCGAAGGACAATATAACCCGCGCGGAGGTAGCTGTACTTGTAAGAAGGTTGCTGCAAAAATCAAAGCTTATATGAAAAAATAAAGTATGCAGCTTTAAAGCCGGCAGCATCAGTTTGGAATATATGGACCCGGTATTGCTCAATACAATCTTGTCTGCAATACCGGACCATGCTGCCGCTCCATGAAGACTCCACGCCTGCAGAACAACCTTTGATATGGGGAAAAAATTTACACGGTAACGTTGATATGGAATTATGGTACAATTATAATAGAATCAAAAGTTCACAGGTCTGGAATTATTTGGACGCGGCAGACAATAAAATGAAAGGAGGCTTTTGAATTCTGAGCGCATCAGACAAGGATTATTTGAGTTGTATTGAACAAGACAGATATATGGAATTTAGCAGAAGCATTATTAAAGGTGTGGAGATCAAACGGTGTACAAACAACCCACATTCTTACAAGTCTCATGTCCATAATGAACTTTCATTAGGGTATATCGTAGAAGGATCCACCGACTTAACCTTGAACGGCAGGACTATTCATTATGTATCAGGCGATGGTGTGATTATACCGCCGTTAATGACTCACAGATGTGCGCCTAATGAAATCAATCATTGGGCATATGTTATGTTATTTGTTGATCCCGGTTACTACAGTGATATAGTGAGTTTCAATCAAGCAAAAAAGTTAACAGGCAATCAAGTCCGGAAATTAATAGGCTTTATTGAACAACTGCTGATAGAAAAGCTTCCGGATACATTAGAAAATATACTTATTGAATTATTGCTAGAGTTTGGAGAAACGGACATTTCAGAAATTGTTGCAACAGATACAAGTGATGCCGTCAAAACGATCCATGATTATATATTGGATCATGTGAATGACGTCATAACACTGGATAAACTCCAGCAAATATCCGGGCTAAATAAATTTACCATGATCAGGAATTTTAAGAAGCTTTATATAACCACACCGGCTGCATACCATTTACAATACCGGGTTGCTGAAGCAAAAAGGTTATTGAGTAAAGGTGCAGGCGTGTTTGATATTTGTGAGGAGCTGAGATTTTATGATCAAGCCCATTTCATCAGAGAATTCAAGAAGATGTATGGTATTACGCCGGGAACATATATTGAACAATTAAAAGGATAGTGTCAATTCTGTGCAATACGGCTCCTTATTATTTTGTTAATCTGGAATTATACAAAATCTGTTTAAGCATAGCTGAAACAGATTTCTGTTACCTTGATTTTCTTTGCGGCGAAACAAATCTACATTAGCGTTTATTCGCCGCAAATTATATAGCAAAGATAAGGAGTGTTTTTATGAATAGAATCAAATTAGTACTTGTTATGATTATATGGGGGAGTCTGGGTGTATTTACTAGATCCATTCCATTATCCGCTTTGAGCTTAGCTTTTCTGAGGGCATTAATTGCACTGCCGGTCCTTTTTGTTGTAATGAAAATGAAAAAAGCAGATAAGGTGAAATGGACGCTTTTAAAACCCTATCTTATTTCAGGTGTATTACTGGGTTTTGGCTGGTTAACTTTGTTCTATGGGTTTAAACATACTAGTATTTCATCCGCTGTTATTATCTACAATATGTGTCCAGTCTATGTAATGATAGCTGCACCACTGATATTAAAAGAGACCATTTCAAAGATTCAAATTGCTGTGATTTTCATCTCGTTTCTAGGTCTCTTTTTGATTGTCGGTCATAATTTATTAGAAGGGTTCGGATACATGGGGATGGCACTTAGTGCTATTTCAGGGATGCTTTATGCAACCATTGTGCTTATTAACCGCAGCATTAAATCCAGGGTGGATAATCAAACTGCCACATTTGTGCAAATATTTACAGCGATGATTGTTTTACTGCCATTTGTATTGATTGATGGAAATATTTTAACGGTTGTAAACTTGGATGCTATGGCAGTTACTTATACCATTCTATTGGGTATATTACATACAGGTGTGGCCTATACCATGTTCTTTTCCCTCTATACACATATGAAATCTGTTGAAATAATGTCCTACAGTTATTTAGAGCCTTTATTTGGTATTTTATTCAGTGTGATCTTTGTCGGAGAGACATTAATATTCCCTCAGATTATTGGCGGGATTTTGATATTGGGTTCAACCTATATTGGAGAAATGCTTAAGGATAGAAAATTATCTAAAGAAAAAGATGCAACTCAAATGTAAGCGTCAACTCGCCTGATAATAGGTATTAAACTGGAGGTATTTCCGGAATTGTTCCAACCTTTTGTGCAGTTGGACAGTACAATTGATCGGAGCCGTGGCAGGCTAGGGTTAGGCTTGGCTATTGTTAAAGGTATGGAGGAGCTACGGCGCCTGAACGATGAGGGTACTGAAACGATTCAATACATGAACAAGGAATAATTCCGCCAAGGACCCACCAGCTTCAAACGTCATCATTATTGTACACTCAAGGCATGTGGAGAGTATCATTGCGATGACAAACAGCGGTCGGAAGGGCAAATAAGGGGGGTGATAACATGGAAACCAAACGGCTTTATTATATCGATTGGCTGCGGGTATCGGTCGTATTGTCGCTCATCCCTTTCCATGCCGCGCTGACTTACCTGAGATATGGAATCGTCTATATTAAGGAGCCGGTAGCAGGCCTTTCAGCTCTGCCGTTTCTGGTCATCGTGGTGCCCCTCGGAGACTTTATCATGACCCTTTTGTTTTTCGTTTCGGGCATTGCCTCCTTTTATTCCATTAGCAGGGACAGCACCATGTATATCCAGGAACGGCTGAACAAGCTGATGTTTCCCTTTCTGCTTGGGTATCTTGTCCTCTGCCCAGTGACGGCTTACCTCCAAGCTCTTTACGAGGGGTATCAGGGCGGCTTTCTCAGCTTCATCCCGCAGTTTTTTTACTACAAGTGCTTTTATTATCATGGCTATGGGCACCTGTGATTCCTGCTGTACATGTTCATTTTCTCAATGATCTGCGCACCGCTCTTCCTGCGTTGGTAAAGAGATAAGAGCCGTGTTGAGAGCATCGGCAACTTTCTGACGAAAGGACACCGCCTGCTGCTGCCCGTCGGGGCCGTCATACTGCTTGAGCTGCTCTTGCGTCCCATTTCCAATAATAATATGACGCTTATCTTCGACTGGGCAAACGATGCGGTTTATCCGAGCGTGTTTATCTGCGGCTACATATTTGCGGCTGATTCGCGAATACAAGAGAAAGTAAAAGGGTATTCCAAAACCTCTATAGTGTTTGGCACGCTGTCGCTCGCCACGCTTTTTTATGTGAATATCCAATCGCAGGTGCTGTACTCCAACGAAGCATACCTGACACATTTATGGGCACTTGCTAAAGGAGTCTATGAGTGCTCCGCCATTATCTTCCTGTTGAATGCCGGAAGAGCATTCCTAAACAAGGGTGGCAGGGCAATCGGATATTTGAACAGGGCATCCTTCACGATCTATATTTTTCACTTTTTGCCTGTTACATTTTTTACGTTGTTACTCATCAATCTTAAAATACATATATTCATAAAATTTCTACTGGTAGTCGTCCTGTCTTACCTGACGGTTTTCCTTATATACGAGTTCTTGCGCAGAGTGCCTGCGCTCAAGGGGCGCATGGCACTGAAAAGGCAGTAAACACTATATACCAGCCCGCCAAGGGGATACCAGATTGATGCGGCATCTTTTTTGTATCCTCAAGGTATTGTGGGGCCGTAGCCTTTGTGGCACGGGAGTAGGAGAGAAGTTTTAACCTCTGCTGTAATTAAGCAACAGAGGTTTGTCGTTTACAAAAGTTCTTAAGTTCTGTGTTTGAATTATATATGGTCACCGACTATCTGCTCATATAGAAATGCGGGACAA
Source organism: Clostridia bacterium (assembly GCA_035627615.1). Classification (GTDB taxonomy): domain Bacteria; phylum Bacillota; class Clostridia; order Lutisporales; family Lutisporaceae; genus BRH-c25. The sequence goes on along the minus strand of DASPLL010000023.1, from coordinate 78,498 downwards.
AGTACCTGTCCCTGCAGGGTGTATCACATTATGTTGATTATTAGTATTATATATTGGGATGAAAATCTATAGATTTCGATTGTTTGTAATAGAATTCAGTGCCAATAATCTCGAGAGGAGGGAGACTATGACAGATTATAGAAGGTTAGCAGACATGGTTGGAACTTCAACAGTAATTATGTTTGGGCTTATGTATTTAAATACTTACGAGGAAGATCATTTATACTTTAGCGAGAATCGAGTGTATATGGCCCTTATAATGGGAGCAGCAATGGCTATGATTATGCTTTCCAACATGCAGGATATGTACACTGACATAAGAATGAATTCCAACATTTTCTCGTTTAGCGCCGTTGTATTTGTACTTGCCCTTTGGCTCTTACGCAGCCAAGCGCTCATCGATGATGTTTCCTGGATGAAATCAATGATACCACATCATTCAATTGCCATTCTTACCAGTGAGCGTGCTAATCTAACAGACCCACGTACTCAGGACCTTGCAAATAGGATTATAGAGTCTCAGCGCGAGGAAATTGAAGAGATGAAGGTACTGATTGAGGATATTGAGAGCAAGAAATAGCAAATTGTAAAGTATACAGCCTCTCATGGGATAGGGGACAGTTCTCAACTTTTTCAACCAAGGATTAGAACTACCTAACCCTGGGCATAATCTTGACTATTAAATCAAAGGAGTCGAAATTATATCCAGGGCTAATCGAAGAATAAATGCCAGGCATCAACGTTTAGACGGTTATTGGGTAACGAGCGCAAAAATATGCTAACAAAAGCACACCATCCATGTGGAGTGCGTAGTGTCGATAGAGAAGGCATAGGGCTGATAGTATGCTTGGAGGAGCATTTGCGACCTAAGGGGGTCGCAAATGCTCACAAAATGATACTCAGTAGTGCCTGAACTCACAAATCATGCTTTTATAGCCCAGCGTAATTTAGCAGAACGAGCACGACTATTGGTATTACATTCTTCTGATGATGGCAAAATAGGGCCGGGCGCTATTTCACGATATATACCTTCACGAAAAAAGTGTTGAAAAGATTTTTTAACGAGACGATCTTCTCCTGAATGAAACGAAAGTATAGCAACGCGCCCACCTCGTGCTAGGGCAGCAGGAAGTTTTTCCAAAAATTCATATAACATTTCAAATTCATTATTGACATCAATCCGCAATGCTTGAAAGCACCGTTGACAGGATTTTTTGATCTCATCGTCCTTGTTCTTTTCTGGAATAAATTTCAGAGCATCTTTGATAATTTGTTTGAGCTGTGTTGTTGTTGATATGTCTATTCCTTTTTTAATTTCGGAAATAATAGCGCGAGCGATTGCTGCGGAATGGGGCTCGTCTGCGTTTTCTATCAACATACCTTGTAATTCATCTACTGAAATGGTTTTTAAACGAGCTGCGGCAGATTTACCTCTTTTAGGATTCAGCCGTAAGTCTAAAGGCCCTTCCCTCTTAAATGAAAACCCTCTTTCTGGATTGTCTATCTGCATAGAAGAGACACCCAAATCTGCCAATACAAAATTCAATGGACCTGATTCGAAAGTAATTTGATCTATTTGGGAAAAGTTCATATGTTTGATCGTTAAAAATTCGGAGCCATAACCTAAGCGCTCTAAACGCTCCCGGGTGCGCGGTAATTCAATAGGATCTACATCGATTGCATACAAGTGCCCCTTTGAATTTAAACATTTAAGCATCTCCAAAGTATGACCGCCATAACCTAGTGTAGCATCTAATCCAATTTGTCCTGGAGTAATCTGTAAGAATTCTAATATTTCTTTAACACAGATTGAACGATGCATACCGGCAGGAGTACTGCCCTTTTGAATAACTTTTGCCACAGTATCAGCATATTTCTCAGGTTGAAGTTCCTTATATTTTTCCTTATAAGATTTGGGGTGTGTGCCTTTATATCGAATACGCCGCTGATGTTTTTGCTCTTGATTATCCATTGTCTTTCTCCCACCTTTTTATTATCTTCTAGTAATATTATTACAAATCGTATGATACCAAATACAATTCATAAAAGCAAACTTAAGCAGAAGGGTTGGTTCTTTTTGCTTTTCCTTTTCTTTCATGGAATAAAAAGGTATAATATTCGTGGCAGTGAAAATTATGCCTGGACATGTAAGAACTCAAAGTCCAATAAAGCAAAATTGTTTCTCATTAAATCCTGAATACTCGTTCTGTACATGATTTGATATCGGTTTTTAAAAATCATTGATTATATATATCGTGAAAAATACATATTTGATAAACAAAATTAGACGCTTCAACTGATTTTGTAATGATAAATCTTTTTCACAATATATATAACACCATAATAAAAGAAATGGGGATAAAGAATGTATCGCAATTTAGAAGAATGTGTTCTTGATTTAGAAAAATGCGGCCAATTAGTTAGGATCCATGAAGAAGTCGATCCGAACCTTGAGATGTCAGCTATACATATGAGAGTCAACGCAGCCGGGGGCCCTGCATTGCTGTTCGAAAACGTTAAAGGCTCAAAATTTAGGGCAGTATCCAATTTGTTTGGTAATCTGGAAAGAAGCAGGTTCATTTTCAGGAATACCATAGAGACAACAAAGGCTGTAATTGCATTGCGCAATGATCCAATGAGCATACTAAGAAACCCATTTAAGCAGATCAGCAATGGGTTGGCAGCTTCAAAGGCACTCCCTTTGAAAAGAGCGGTTAATAAGCTGGCCGGGTTCCAGGAAATACAAATTTCTGACCTTCCACTTATCCACCACTGGCCAAATGATGGAGGGGCGTTTATTACCTTGCCGCAGGTTTATACAGAAGATCCGGAAAAACCCGGGATTATGAACAGCAATTTAGGAATGTACCGTGTTCAGCTTACCGGTAACGATTATATCATAAATAAGGAAGTGGGTTTGCACTATCAAATCCACCGTGGTATAGGTGTCCACCAGGAAAAGGCAAACAAGCTTGGTATTCCGTTAAAAGTGAGCATTTTTATTGGAGGTCCTCCTGCTCATACGTTGGCGGCGATAATGCCGTTACCGGAAGGCTTGAGTGAAATGACATTTGCAGGGTTGCTTTCTGGACGTAATTTCCGTTATTGCTACATTGATGGTTATTGCATCAGTCTTGATGCTGATTTTGTAATTACAGGAGAAGTCTATCCAGGTGAAACAAAGCCTGAAGGCCCATTTGGCGATCATATAGGATATTACAGTCTTATTCATGATTTTCCTTTTATGAGGATTCATAAGGTATTTGCCAAGTCCAATGGGATCTGGCCTTTTACAGTTGTTGGCCGTCCTCCTCAGGAAGATACTGCTTTTGGGGAGCTTATCCATGAACTAACAGTTAATGCAGTAAAACAAGAAATTCCTGGTGTGAAGGAAGTCCATGCTGTAGATGCATCAGGAGTTCATCCGCTGCTGTTTGCAATTGGGAGCGAACGTTATACACCATACCGGAACGCAAAACAACCAGCTGAAATACTTACCCTGGCAAACCGGATTTTAGGAACAGGACAGTTAAGTTTGGCAAAGTATTTATTTATTACTGCTGAAGAGGACCGGCCATTGGATACTCATAAAGAAATAGAATTTCTTACATATATACTTGAACGAGTCGACCTCCATCGTGATATCCATTTTCAGACAAATACAACGATTGATACTCTTGATTATTCGGGAACTGGGCTAAACACAGGCAGTAAGGTAGTAATTGCCGCCTATGGCGATAAAAAAAGAAATCTGTGTAAGGAAGTTCCGGAGCAGTTAAAGGATTTACATAACTTTAAGAATCCAAGTATAGTGATGCCGGGGATTGCTGCAATTGAAGGACCGGAGTTTATTAATTACCAGCAGGCGCAAAAACAGTTGGACGAATTATGCTCGGCTGTACATGCAAGAGGTATGATGCCGGACTGTCCAATGATTGTTCTTTGTGATGATAGTGCATTTATAAGCGGTTCGCTTCAAAACTTTTTCTGGACTACCTTTACAAGAAGCAACCCTTCCCACGATATATACGGTGTCAATAGCTTTTATGAAAACAAGCACTGGGCTTGCGACAATATGATAATCGATATACGTACCAAACCGCACCACGCACCGCCCCTGACCCCTGATCCGGCAGTTGTAAAGAACATTGAGCGGCTGTTTGTAAAGGGAGGTTATAACTGTTTGAATCAATATAAGCAAATATAAACAAATATATACAATAATTACTTAATACGGATTGGAACTCTTTACTCCTGAATACTTATTTGATATAATAAAAATGCGAACACATGTTCTGAATACTTATATTGAAAGAGGGTTGAAGGCTGTTGAAGACGACAATCCAGTGTGAATTGATAAACCTCGCTTATAGCGATAAAGAGATAATTAACAATTTTAGGAAGACGGGCATTGGGTTATAAGGAAAAAGTACCGGCAATATTAAAAGATAATCTTGATGATAACACAAAAGAAAAGTATAGCAAAAAGCAAAACGAAGGGTCACAGTGGTCAATCATTAAAAAATATTATAAAGAAAAGGTAGGTGAAGCACCTGGTATCTGGCAGAAGAATAGGAGAATCGTCTTAGGTTTGGGCACTCATACAGCATAGATAAAAAATCTCGGTACAACACGTAGAGAAAGGGTACAAGGATTAGAAACAGCAGGTATGGGAAACACCCATAGTCCTGTAGGACGCTATTAGAATAACTTATAGTGGCAATGGGACTGGTAGTCAAGTGACACCACCTAGCAGTTGAATCCTGTGATACTGCCGCACTATTAGTCGATAGTGTGAAAAATCTATACGATTATATTTGTATAGGTTTTAGAAACCAGGAAGCTTAAGCAAAGTGGAATAAAAGAAGAAGGGATGGTTCTATCTGCTTTCTAGCTTTATGTTTTAAAAATTAACTTTGGTTCAGAAATTTGTTCACATTTAGAATATAAGTTTCAAAAAATCTGGTTTTACCAACTCTTTAGCAGTTGGTAAAACCAGATTTTTTAAATTGGTATAAAATTTGCTAGATATTATTGATATAAAAGGTTTTTTGCATAGAGGATGAAAGCTTCGGGCAATGAAAGCCGTTTTAGACTGAACTATGGAACAATGACTGAGAATTAAATGATAGAAGGGGTAAAGTGATTAGGAAAAATCTTAAGAGCTTTATAATTAAGGTGCTATATTATGTTGGAACTCACATATCAACATATGCTGGGAATTACTTTCACACTGGTTTTAATAATTATGATAGGTGCATATTCAGGCAGATTAATAAAAACTGCAGGAGATTTTTCCCATGGAGGCAGGAAGGCTGGAAGAGGAATCATTGCAGGTACAATTATGGGTACATTGGTGGGAGGAGCATCTACAATTGGTACAGCTCAGCTTGCTTTCCTATATGGTTTCTCCGCCTGGTGGTTTACACTGGGAGCAGGTATAGGATGTCTCATACTGGCTTTCTTTTTCACGGGACCTTTGTACAAAAGTAACAAAGAGACAGTACCTCAGATCCTGGCTGAGGAATTCGGACCAATAGCCAGACCGATTTCCAGTATATTCGTATCCATAGGGACCTTTATAAATATTATTGCACAGATATTGTCAGCCGCAGCCCTGCTGACATCAATATTCAATATTGGTCCTACAACTGCTTCCATAATATCCATCATACTAATGTCTGCCTATGTAATATTTGGTGGTGTCTTAGGGGTTGGCCTGGTTGGTATAGCAAAGCTGATTTTACTTTATATTTCAGTAGTTGCCGGAGGCATTATTGCTATAACCATGGGAGGTGGTCCGGAGCAATTCGCAATAGCCTTTCCCAGTTATCCCTACTTCAGCTTATTCGGCAGAGGGGTCTGGGTAGATGGAGCCGCTGGATTCTCCCTGATTTTGGGAGCGTTATCCACACAAACCTATATACAGGCTGTACTCTCTGCCAAAAATCTGAAAGAGGCCAAAATGGGCTCGTTGATCAGTGGGATATTAACACCGCCAATAGGCTTGGCAGGAATATTTATAGGTTTATTTATGAAAATGAAACACCCTGATATGAATCCCACCTCAGCCTTTCCTGCCTTTGTGCTGGAAAGCATGAATCCATGGCTTGGCGGAGTAGTACTGGCAACCTTACTGGTTACAGTCATTGGTACGGGTGCAGGGCTTTCTCTTGGTATAAGTACAATGTTTACAAAGGATATTTATATTAATTATTTGAGTAAAAATGCTGATGACAAAAAGCAGCTTCAGATATCAAGGCTTGTTATAGTAATAACTCTAGTACTGGCGCTTTTATTCACCGCAGGCAATGCAAAATCGTTGATATTAAAATGGAGCTTTATGTCTATGGGACTTAGGGGCGCAACTGTATTTGTACCATTTTGTGTTGCCTTATTCTTAAAGGGAAAGGTTAAAAGCAATTATGCCGTAGCTTCCATGGTTATCAGCCCCCTGTCGGTGATGTTAGGCAAGCTGATCCTGCCTCAGAGCTTCGACCCTTTGTTTCTCGGCATCGGCATAAGCTTTCTGCTAATGTTTTTAGGAACAATTGTTTCCGAAGAGGCTCAATGTTAAAAAAGTTAACGCGGATTTAAATAGTATAAGAAAAATAAACTGGAAGATGGATATCTGACAGTATCAAAATAATAGCATAAAAAAAATAAGCATTCTGATGCAATATGGACTTATTTTTATTTTCACTAAAACACGACGCAATATTTGCTTCATTGTAAAGAAATATGTAGGGAATGGTCTTGACCGTTCCGCATTTTACAATGACCCCTCATGGAAATAAGATAAAGGTTAATAACACTTTATATTTTTAAATCTTTGATATATAATTGAAAAAAGTCTAGTAAATCAAATGGAAATGACTTAAAGGGGGTGAAATAATTGCAAAACAGGATCTTGCTTGTCTCATCCAATGATGAGCTGACTGAATTGGTAAATAAAGTGTCAAAGGAACTAAAAATTGACCTTGATATATATGAAGGCGGAATAATGAAGGATGGACACTTATATGCCCAAAAAAATTCTGATAATTATGATGTCATTATCAGCAGCGGTGGTACTGCCGAAGCCATAAGGCAGATCGTAAGCAAGCCTGTTGTTTCAGTGGAAATAAATGTTGCAGATATTTTATACTCCGTATTCAGTGCAAAAAAATTCAATAATAAAATAGGCATAGTAGTTTATAAAAATGATGAGCTTGCTCAGTTATATAAGCTTAAGAATCATCTCGATATAGACTGTGAAATATTTGAGTATGAAACCAAGATTGACCTGATAGAAAAACTGGATGATGCCGTATCGATCGGCAAGCTGACATTGGTAGGGATAGGCGGGTGTATAAAGGATACAGCCCAGAACTATGCTCTGGATTACATTATTATAAAATGCAGTGAGAAAAATGTCAGGAAAGCCTTGATAAACGCGATAAATATATGTGAACTGTCAAGAAGCGACAAGGAAAGGGCCAAAAGATATCAGACGATACTTGATTGTTCAGAAGAAGGAATAATATCTTTTGACAAAGGCAATAAGATTACATCTATAAATGCAACAGCAAAAAAGATACTCGATATTAAATCAGAAGCTGCAATAGACAGCGATAAGGATTTTATCAGTAACGAAAGTCTAAATATGCTGTTTGGAGACGGGAATGAGCTGTATAACAAGCTGATGAAAATAAATGACAAGCAGGTGCTTGTCAACAGGATACCTATAATAATTGATAATGATACTTTAGGCATAGTTGTGAATTTCCAGGAAATTTCCAATATACAAAAAATCGAACGGAACCTGCGGGCAGAGCTTTATCGAAAGGGCCTTATAGCGAAGTATACATTTTCAGACATAATAGGTGACAGTCATATAATAAAGGAAACTATCAATAAAGCTAAGAAAATCGGAAGAAAAAACAGTACAATAATGATAATTGGAGAAACAGGTACGGGCAAGGAGCTTTTTGCCCAAAGCATACATAACATCAGCGATAGAAGAGAAGGCCCGTTCGTTGCCGTGAATTGCGCTGCCCTGCCGGAAAATCTTCTCGAAAGCGAACTTTTTGGCTATGAAGAAGGAGCATTTACAGGAGCAAAAAAAGGAGGGAAAATAGGGATGTTTGAGCTTGCTCATAATGGAACTATTTTCCTGGATGAAATAAGTGAAATACCATTAAGTCTTCAAGGCAGACTTTTGAGAGTCCTGCAGGAAAGGAAAATATTAAGAGTAGGCGGCGACTCAGTTGTTGATGTAGATATAAGAATAATAGTTGCCACAAATAAGAATTTGTATGGAAAAGTGATGGAGGGGAAATTCAGGGAGGATCTGTTTTTCAGGATAAATGTACTTGATTTGTATATACCTTTACTCAGGGAACGGAAGCAGGACATACCCTTACTGTTTGACAACTGCTTTAAAAAACTGGGAACCAGAATAAAGGTTAAAAGCCTGAACCGGGATGTTGTTAACTGGATCATGAGCTATAACTGGCCGGGAAACGTAAGGGAGTTGGAGAATTTTGCACATAAAATGATTATATTGCTAGAAGATAATGACAATATTGATGTAGATAGTCTGGGAATGATCACAGACAGGAACTTGCTCAGCAGCCCCGGTCAAAAGTATTCACAGAATTGCAGCGACAATCTGATACAAATAGAAATAGGCAATATAAAAGATATGGAAAATAAGATAATTATCGAAGCGATTAAAAAATTTAAAGGAGATAAGTCTATGCTGGCTGACAGGCTTGGAATAAGCAGGACAACTTTATGGAAGAAGCTTAAAGGCATGGATATATAAGCAAGGGTAACATAAAAAAGCAAAAGGGACCATCCCTTTTGCTTTTATAATTTGTTGACAAAAAAATAAACATTGCCGGTCGTACATGGGTAGACATGGAGAAGCATCATCTGAGTGTGCAGCGGTGGTGGTTAAGGAACAGTATAAAATTGAGCCTTCTGTTGAATATTACACAACAGAGGGCTTTGTTTAGAAATAAGTTCTTGAGCTCTTTATAGGGCAGCATAAATAAAGAAAAATAGAAGGAAAGGAATACGATGGCAAAGGAAAAAGAAACAATAGAAGTACAATGGAACTTAGACAACAGTTACGCCCGTTTGCCGGAATCATTTTTTACCGGCCTCAATCCAACACCTGTACGCTCACCGAAGCTGATCATTCTCAATGAGCCCTTGGTAAAATCCCTGGGCTTGAATGCACAGGTACTGCAAAGCAGTGATGGCGTAGCGGTGCTTGCCGGCAATCGGCTTCCGGAAGGTGCTTCGCCACTTGCTCAGGCATATGCCGGGCATCAATTCGGACATTTTACCATGTTAGGGGACGGCCGGGCTTTGCTGCTTGGCGAACAGATCACTCCCAAAGGTGAACGGGTTGATATCCAGCTCAAAGGTTCGGGTAAAACGCCTTACTCCCGCCGGGGCGATGGCCGGGCGACATTGGGGCCCATGCTGCGTGAATACATTATCAGTGAAGCAATGCATGGTCTTGGTATAGCCACCACGCGAAGCCTGGCTGTGGTGACAACAGGTGAGCCGGTAATACGTGAAGCCGAGCAGCCTGGTGCAGTTCTGACCCGTGTGGCTGCAAGTCATCTGCGAGTCGGTACCTTTCAATATGTCTCGAAATGGGGCACTGCTGAGGAGCTACGCACCCTGGCAGATTATACACTGGAGAGACATTTTCCGGATTTTGACGCTGCGGAGAACCGTTATATTTATCTGCTCAAGGAAGTTATCAGGCACCAGGCCGCACTGATTGCCAAATGGCAGCTGGTTGGCTTTATTCACGGGGTAATGAACACTGATAATATGACCATTAGCGGAGAAACCATTGATTATGGCCCCTGCGCTTTCATGGATGCTTATGACCCGGCAACGGTATTCAGCTCCATTGACATACACGGGCGCTATGCTTATGGCAATCAACCAAGTATTGCCGCATGGAATCTCACAAGATTTGCAGAAACACTGTTGCCACTGCTGCATGCCAACCATGATCAGGCAGTTAAAATGGCTCAGGATGAGCTTTCAGATTTTATGAAGTTGTACCATTGTAACTGGCTCTCAGGAATGAGAGCAAAACTGGGAATTTTTAATGATGAATTACTGGATGAAGCACTGATTAAAGATCTCCTCAGCATGATGCGAAAGTATCGTGCGGACTACACCAATACATTTCTTGCATTAACTTTTGATAGGGGGACGGACATAACAATGCTTGGCACTGAAGAATTTGCCCGGTGGCGTGAGCTGTGGCAGGCGAGGCTGGACAGGCAGCAGGAATCTAAAGCCTCATCCCATCAGTTGATGCAGAACAGCAATCCTGCGCTGATCCCCCGGAACCACCGGGTGGAAGAAGCATTGGAAGCTGCTGTGAAGTATGGGGACTACAGTGTGATGGAGCGGCTTCTTAAGGTCCTTTCCAAGCCTTATTCGCATTCCCCCGAACAGAATGAATATTCAGTACTGCCTGCGCCATCAATACATCCTTACAGGACATTCTGCGGTACTTGAAGAGGAGATAACTGTGCCACACTGGAGGAGAAGGAATAGGTTGATTTCAAAGAGTTCCGAGGTTTCGGAGCTCTTTTGTTAATCTGAGGCAGCAAAGAGGGAACTATATGAATGTATTCGATTTCCAGCGGTTCACAAGGGTTTTGCGTCAATGCAAGGCAATGTTATATCGTTCTTGATAATTGATCGGGCAAAGGGTATAATTATTAAAATACTTTAAAGAATAGCCAAAAAGAGAATAAGTATTCAAAGAAAACTAAAAAAATAGAAGGAGATTACAATGTCAATTCGCAAAAAATTAGGTATAGACTTTGGAAATATTGATTCAATCAGCACCCGGGAAGATAGAATCCAGTACATCAACTTTAAATTGGCATCCCTTGGTTTGCCGATTTATCATTCAAATGACACCAATAATGCAACAAACACTTATTTCATCGATTTGTTTGAAGACATCATCAAGGATTACAAAGAGAAAACCAGAATGGTCGATGTGGCTGAAGTCGGTATTCATAAGCGCATCAACCAATTTTTCAATACTTTTTTTTATGACAGTCCTATCCCGCTAAAAGGAGTAGAAGATTCCCTTACGCTGGATCATTACGGACTTGCCAGGGAAATGTCGCTCCCTCCTGACGGTAATACCTTTAGCAATGCTTATATCAGCAGCTATCGCATTAAACAAGGCGTACTGCATAACCCAAGAAACGACAGGCGAACCACCGAAGGGTCCTTTCATATTGTAGAGGGAGGACTGGCAATTCCCTATGACAAAAAGGCCGTGCCGAAAGAGGCGTTTGTGAAGCTTTACAAGGCCGCTGTTAATCCACCTGAAGAACTGAAGGTACTCCCCTTTACAGTCAATCAGGCTGAACCTGCAAAGACATTTGTTTCTTTGATGATTAAACCTATCGTCTCACCAAAAGTTCCGGGGGTTCTTGAGGAAAAGACGATGGAGGTTCTGTTTGTGGCACCGGGCAGTCTGGTATCAAATCTGGACTTTATTGAATCAGTCTTCGGTAACATGGGTGATCCCAGCTTTCACAGCAATGACTCGGGTCTTGATGTTGACAACTGGTCCGGACACACAGGTTATATTTTACTTGCACCCCACCTGACTACAATAAGAAAAATCGACCTGGGTCTTCCACATTATAATGATGCTACAGAAAGACAGCGACGGGATGGTATGTGTTATCGGGATGAAAGTGAATGCTATAACGAAGGCAATGCATTTAAGCTTACTTGCCGTGACAAAAGCGGCGTGGCAGTGACTCTTATCGCAGACAATTACTTTGGTTATTCAAAGAAGGAGATCAAAACGCAGATCAGCTTTGCTGCAAACCTTTTCGGCAATGTGGAAGAAGAGCATGCCGGCGGCACCATTGCCTATCCTCAAAAAAATCTCGGTGTAAATTATAATGCTGAGGAAGACAATAGGCTCTCAAGCTATTCCTTCGATAAGGTCATAGAGCATTATGGCAGTTTGATGCACATTCATGAAGATCACTACGGCATTGATAAAAACAACAAACAAATCATTTATTTGCCTGAGAATATTAAAATTGATTTATACAAAACCGAAATCAAATGGCTGTATAAAGAGACGATCCGGACGTTAAAACTGCTGCCGGATCACTTCTATGTGCTCCCTAACGGTGAAAGAATCCATATGGAAAAACATCCGGAAGCCCCCATTTGGAAGCTTATTGGTACTGAAGCAGAAGGAACCTTCTGCCATAAACCCTGCACTGTGTCAGGCGGCGGTAAATCAGAGATTTCTAAATCCATTAGCAATTCCATCATCTATGGTACATATTATGTAAGCGACTTGGCCAAAGACCTGGACAATGTGGAGGCCATTCTCAACTATGATTATAGACGCCGTTGGAAAGACTACCCGGATAGAACCCGTCCTTCAAGAGCGATATTGTCCATTGACCGTACCCTGGGGTCGGTGATCAAGCTCCTGACACCATCAACGGCCTATACCGACGAATTTAATGCCTACATTGAAGCGATTCCAAATCATGTAAAGGCGTTGGTTTTCATGGTTAAAAGGTTTTATCAGCAGTCCTGGGGGAACGACTGGCGAAAGCACTTCAGTGTTGACCTCATAAATGGAAAGCCTGGAAATGAGCTTAAATTCGACAACCGGAAAATCAGACCGAGTTATTTGCGTGTAGGTTTCAGGGATGAACAAGCGTGGAGAATCTTTAAATTGCGCATGGATTTTATGCCCAGTGAGAAGATTCAAATGGAGGATGATATTACAGCATCTGTTCTGGTTCCTCGCAATCAGTTGCCATACATAAATCCTGATTACACAAACGGAAGCTTTAAATTCACTGCCAACTGCGAATACCGCTTCTTTCAACGGCCGGACGATGCGATTCTCAAGGGCTACGACAGGCAGGCCGAAAAAGATCTGTCCAGTAACAATCTTTTCGCCACCAACTATCAACCCCTCACAAAAGCAGATGTTGAAGAAATCAAAAACGATGTCATGGGGTATATTGCCTATACGGACCCAGTAAAAGCGCATATTGAGGCCTTTTTAAAAAGCGACAATGAGTACTGTGTGGTGTCTTCGGAACCCAGGATTGTGGAAGGTGTTCCAAGTAAAAATCCAAGGTACCTGGAGCATCGGTCAGACTTTATAGATCCCCTGAAGATATATCTTTCAGAAGTAGGTATGCATTTCTCAAGGAAAATTCCCCTGGATCAACCTATTCTTACACCTGTAAACGCCATATTGGCCGGTCGCAGAAACAACCCACCGGGGGAGGAAAAAGGTAAGAAGATATTGCCGCTAAGCGTCTACAACCCCATTCACTATCAAGAGTTGCCGGAACTCTTTATGGACTTTATCAGCAGTTTAACCGGTAAATCGCCCTCTACAACCGGTGCAGGCTCCGAAGGTGCGCTAACAAAAGCCCCTTTTAATATGCTTCTGCCGATTTACGACCTAAACAATGCACTTTTGTCCTATGTGCTGGGAGATTACGCTGTCTTTACAACCCCTGCCGGGCATATAGGCGCTAATGTAAGAGTTGATCACGACATCTCTATTCTGGTGCCTGAAATCTGGTCGAGGCTTAAAGAAGCAGAACGTAACCCGGTCAGGCTAATTCATGAGGGCTCATTTGAAAAACTTGAGGACTTCGATTATCAGGGCGTAAACGTTCCAGCAAGCCGGCTGGGCTATCGCATGACCGATGTGTTTTGCTACAAGTATCTGGGGAAAATTTTTGATGAGCCGCAAACCGTTTTCAGCGAAGAGATTTTAAAGCCTGAAAAACAGAGCATGGAAGCCTTTGTTGACGGTGTGCAGAACATCGCAAACGGTCACAAAAAAGCCGCTTTAAATTATTTCCGGGATGGCAGCATAGAAGATGCAATTCCGCCTATAAAAGCTCTCTTATACATAATGGCCTATGGCGATTATCAGGGTCATACTCTTGAATCCGGTGATGTACGTGATCTCTTTAAAAAGGAAACCATTCTTTCCAGCGGTTGGTATGCGGCAAGACTCAAGAATAAACAACGTATTGATATAAATCTGATCCAGAAGAAAATTAACAATCTTGAAGCCTTTATCGCAAATCCGGTCAATACATCGGTAATCAAAGAATTCCACTATGACTCAAGACTGGAAGCAGCGAGAGAAACTCTTAAATATTATAAATCAGATGCTTATTTAGAGGCACTTAATGGCACCCTCGGCGCAGAGGCAATCGCTTTATAGGCATCATAAAAAGCAAAAGGGACGGTATGAAGCGACCTCCTTTTGCTTTATATATTGTGTTAATTGAGAGATGGTTGAAAGAGTCCAGGTATGAACAAAGAAACACTCCACTGCGTTTTTAGAAGACGGTTGACAGCTGAACTTCGGTGTATTATTATTTGTAAAGAAAACATTAATTGAAACTATACTAAGGTAATCGAAATAGGTATGAGTGTTATTAAAGCCTATGGGATATTGTATGGGTTTTCTCTAAAATAGTGTATTGTATAGGAGAGCAAAGATGAATAATATTGGATTTAGCAATGACAAATACCTTCAGCTGCAATCACAAAAAATTCTGGAGCGGATAAAATTTTTCGGCGGAAAACTGTACCTGGAGTTCGGTGGAAAACTATTTGACGATTACCATGCTTCGCGTGTACTTCCGGGATTTAAACCCGACAGTAAGGTTAAAATGCTTCTGGAGCTCAAGGATCAGGTGGAGATCGTCATCACAATCTCAGCAGATGATATTGAAAGAAGCAAGCGCCGCGGGGATTTCGGGATTACATATGATCAGGAAATGATGCGGTTGATTGATGCTTTCCGTGAAATCGGTCTATATGTAGGAAGCGTTGTCATTACGCGTTACCGCTCGCAATTCTCTACTGATTTGTTTCAAAAACGACTTAATGAACTCGGTATAAAAGTCTACAGACATTATCCGATTCCTGACTATCCATCCAATATACCGCTTATTGTCAGTAAAGACGGATATGGCAAAAACGATTACATTGAAACGACTAGATCCCTTATTGTAGTTACAGCCCCCGGACCGGGAAGCGGCAAAATGGCAACATGTCTCTCACAGCTTTATCATGAGCATGAACGAGGTATACAGGCAGGATATGCAAAGTTTGAGACCTTTCCCATATGGAATCTGCCTTTAAAGCATCCTGTCAATATCGCATACGAGGCAGCTACCACAGATCTGAACGATGTGAACATGATTGATCCCTTTCATCTCGACGCCTATGGTATCACAACAGTTAACTATAACAGGGATATTGAGATCTTTCCTGTATTGAACGCTATTTTTGATAAGATAGCCGGTAAATCGCCATATCAAAGTCCGACTGATATGGGTGTAAATATGGCGGGATTTTGTATTACAGATGATGAGGCTGTGTGCAAAGCGTCGGAACAAGAGGTCATACGCAGATATTATAATACCAGATGTGCACAGCGGCAAGGCATGGCCGATAAAGCAGAAGTGTACAGACTGGAGCTTTTGATGAATAAATTGGGTATATCACCAAAATGCCGCCCTGTTGTGGACGCGGCATTAGAGCGTGCTGAAGCTACCGAAGGCCCTACTATAGCCCTTCAGTTGAACGACGGGCGTATTGTAACAGGAAAAACTACCTCTTTATTAGGCGCTTCTGCTGCACTATTATTAAACGCATTGAAAGAATTGGGCGGTATCAGTCATAATATGCACCTGATTTCACCTATTGTAATTGAGCCTATTCAGGCTTTGAAATTGAAGCATATGGGCAATCATAACCCAAGGCTGCATACCGACGAGATATTGATAGCACTGTCCATTTGCGCCACTACTAATCCTACGGCAGAACTGGCAATACAGCAGCTTTCCAAGCTCAGGGGATGTGAGGCACACTCGACAGTTATCCTGTCACGGGTTGACGAAAATGTATTACAGAAGCTTGGAATCAACATAACATGTGAGCCTCAATATCAGTCAAAGAAGCTTTATCATAAATAATTACGGTATTCGGGAAACCCCCGGCAAAAATGCCAATAAGGGCGGCAATTTTGCTTCGACTTAACCAATATGCCCTAATATAATCAGAATAAAGGAAGGCTTTCAGGATCTATTGAGACTGAAAGCCTTTTTCCTTCTGCTTTGGAAATTTCAGACTTAGTAAAGCCAATTTCGTATTATTGATGTATAATGTAAGAAAATCCAAATTATGAGGTATTGATACATGACAGAATTCAGAAATAAACTTGCCCTGATCAGAGCGCTGTTGTCGAATCTGCAGATAATCAGGGTAAAACCTTCAATCAATTGGTTCCTGACTAAATATATGGGGAAGTTCAATTTGTTGAATGCAGGCGGGCAGCTCATAATCCATTCGCATCTGCCATCTGTAAACAGCAAGGCCTTCACCCGATTTATAGATGAGCATCTGCTGGCAAGGACAGAGGGACCCTCCCATGCCCAGATCGGCCTGACCAATGCCTGCCCCCAGAATTGCCGGTTTTGCTACAACAGGGGCAGAAATGGGGAGCTGTTGAATACGGCTGAAATCGAACAGCTCGTACGGGACCTGAAAAAAATGGGTGTTTTCTGGCTGGGCTTTACCGGGGGAGAACCTCTTCTGAACAAGGATATTGTTGAGATCATAAGAAGTGTGGGAGACGACTGCGCAGTTAAACTGTTTACTACAGGCTTCAACCTTACGGAGCAGCTGGCAGCTGAGCTTAAGCAGGCAGGTCTCTTATATGTTTCGGTCAGCCTGGATCATTGGAAGGAAGAAGAACATGATCGGATCAGGGGATGCAAAGGGGCTTTCCGGACGGCTCTCAAAGCTATTGATATATTTAAAAGTGCAGGAGTCCATGTAAGCGTATCAGCAGTCATATCCAGGAAGATGCTTCAAGAAAATCAGGTAGTGGAATTCCTGGAGTTCCTGATCGGCCTTGGTATCCATGAAGCCTGGCTGAGTGAAGCCAAGCCGACAGTAGAGGCCTTCTGGAACAAGGCTGCAATCATTACGGAAGAAGAGCGGCTGAGTTTGGTAAACCTGCAGGATAAATACAACAAAGAAGGAAGAATAACGGTAAATTATCTTGGACATTTTGAAGGAGGAGAGCACTTCGGCTGTAATGCAGGCAACAAGATGGTATATATAGATGCATTCGGAGAGGTAAGCCCCTGTGTGTTTACACCCATGACCTTCGGGAATGTAAGGAATAAGCCGGTGCAAACAATTTTTTCAGAGATGAAAGAGCATTTTCCGTCGGAGAGCTGCTGCTTTATCAACAAAAACTATGAATTGCTGAAAAAGCATCATAGGGGGCAGACTCCAATAAGTAAGGAAGACACCCTGGAGATGATGAAGGAAGTCCGGTTCGGCCCGCTGTCCGATTTTTCACGGATGCATAATAGACCGCAAATTCATGGAGGTGTATATATGAAATTGTATAAACTGTTCAGTCTCGCCGCAGCAGCGATATTTGCAGTTGTGGGCTTTATATTCCTGTTTTTCTCCGATTCGGCAATGATATTTTTTAATAGTATTTCAGGTTATTTCGGATTGCCCCAGGCTCCGACAGAAGGCACCAATTTTTATCTGATACTGGCTTCGGCTTATATGTATCTTGTAACTCTGCTTGCATGCCTGATGTACCGGTATCCTGAGCAGAATATTTATCCGTTCCTGTTGGCTCAAGGTAAACTGGCATCTTCCATTATTTCAATTTATCTATTCGTGACGCACCGGCCTTACCTGATATATTTTGCCAATTTCATTGTTGATGGTTTCATAGGTATTGCAGCACTATTCTTTATGAAAATGAAAAAACAGGAGTATGCTTATGCTCATAAAAATAATGCAGATATACACGCCTGAGTTTATTAAGAAGAAAAAGCTGGAGGAACTATTCCGCCTGACGGCTGATGCCTTCCAAAGTGAGCTGCCGGAGCTTCGGGGACTTTCTTATGCAGTGTGCCTGTCAGAATACGCTTTATTTACAAAGAAACAGGCTGAGAGCAGTTTGCAGGGCGGACGTCCTCTTGAAGAAGTAAAATATAGGTTGTATCAAAATTCCTGCGCTTTTGGACAAGACCTGAGAAAAAGCCTTTATATCAAAACCTGGGAAGAGGCTGTTGCGGTACTTAAGGTTATTTATAAGCATATCGGCATAGATTTTCAATGTGACAGGCAGGGCGAGATCATAATCAAACAGTGCTTTTTCAGTAAATATTATTCAGGGGAAGTTTGCAGGCTTATCTCTTCATTGGATGAGGGTCTGGCAGAAGGACTATCAGGAGGCGGCAGGCTGTTCTTCAATCAAAGGATCAGTGAAGGCGGCAGCTGCTGCAGAGGATATTTTAGCGGGGAGCTTTGAAATGAAAAGTGTAATAGTGGTCGGAAGCGGTGCAGGCGGTGCAGCCGCCGCATTGATGCTGCAGAAGAAATTTAATGTGACTATCCTTGAGGCAGGCGGGGGGTTCAAGCCTTTTTCCTTTAGTTTGTCTGCTTTGGAAAAACTGAAAAAGACCGGACTTTTTTTTGATGAAAGGGAAATACAGCTGATTTTTCCGTCAATGAGAATTCAGAAAACCGAAGACAGGATGGTTATGGTCAGTGGTATAGGTTTGGGTGGGACTACCACGCTTTCTGCGGGAAATGCGCTTCGTATTGATAAAGGGCTTAAGGAGCTTGGAATTGATTTGGACGATGAATTCGAGGAGCTTTATAGAGAAATTCCCATTTCATATGATCATCAGAACAAATGGCGGGATACCACAAAGAGATTGTATGAAATATGCAGGGAAATGGGCCTGGATCCTCATCCGATACCGAAGTTTGGAGATTATGAGCGCTGTAACAACTGTGGAAGGTGTGTGCTGGGATGTCCCTCCGGCGTAAAATGGGACAGCCGTCAAATGCTTACGGCTGCACAGGATTTGGGAGCAAAGCTGGTTACAGGCTGCAAAGTTTTGAAGGTAGTTATTGAAAATGGGTCGGCTAAGGGAGTACAGGCACAGAAAGGCTTGAATTCCGTATTCTGTCCGGCTGATATAATCATATTGGCGGCAGGTGGCTTTTCAACTCCTGCAATACTTCAGAATTCGGGTATTGAATGTGAAAGCAGGCTGTCTGTGGATCCGGTTCTCTGTTTAGCTGCCGAGTGCAAGGGAAGCCTTCAGAACAAGGAGCTTTCCATGCCTTTTGCCGTGCAGAGGGAGCATTATATCCTATCGCCATATTTTGATTATCTAAGCTTCTTCTTTAATAGAAGCTGGCGGTATCCTGCCAAGGATACTCTGGCACTGATGATAAAGCTGGCGGATTCAAGTGCCGGAAGCGTAGGCTGTAAAGAGATCAAAAAAACACTTACAGATATTGATAAAGAAAGACTGCAGGAGGGAGTCAGTATCTGCAGGGAGATATTTAGTAGGTACGGTATAAAAAAGGAGGAGGTTTTCCTTGGAACGATAAATGCCGGTCATCCCGGCGGTATGCTGCCGCTTACGGAACAGGAAGCGGAAACCTTTCACAATCCAAGGCTCCCTGAAAACCTGTATGTTGCCGATGCAACACTGCTTCCCGGGGCTTTGGGAAATCCGCCCATACTTACTGTAATGGCTATGGCTAAGAGAGTCAGCAGAATCATTATGGAACGATGATTTGTGATGGAAACATAAATGGCTAAGGATGTGCTAAAATAAAAGAAAGCTTGTATGGGGAGTGATAAAATGAGCAAGGTGTTGATCGTTGTCGACATGCAGAACGATTTTATAGACGGAGCATTAGGGACGAAGGAAGCTCAGGCAATTGTCCGGAGAGTAATTGACAAAATCAGAAAACATAATGGTATTGTTGTTTACACAAAAGACACCCACCAGGAAAACTATCTTGAAACGCAGGAAGGTCATAATTTGCCGGTTGCCCACTGTATTGAAGGAACCTATGGGTGGGAATTACATAAGGATATCAGGCAGCTTGCGGAGGATAATCATAGTTCGGTATATACCAAGAATACCTTTGGTTCCAGCAAGCTGGTCGAGTACTTAAGGGAAGTGTCTATGGAGGAAGGAATCGAAGAGATCGAACTGATAGGCCTATGCACTGATATTTGTGTGCTGTCCAATGCTCTGACCATCAAGACCTTCCTGCCTGAAGTCACTATCAGAGTCGATGCTTCCTGCTGTGCGGGGGTAACTCCTGAGAGTCACGAAAACTCTCTGAATGCTATGAAAATGTGTCAGATAGATGTTCAAGACCGGTAAAGCAAGGAGACGGTTTTGTTTTCTGCCAAACTGAAGGAACTATATTGTGAGGTGTGTAAAATACTATGATTAATGACCTGCTGATCAGCAAGCTCAATCAAGCCGACATAAAATCAGCATATCAGGTTTTTGAGAAATCTATACCTGATGCTTTTGAAAAAGAAGGGCTGTGTTTATTAAAGGAAGATATTGAAAATGAAATAGCGTTTAAGAAGCATCTGCTTGATATTTCACTTAATCAGACAGATTCGCATGTAATTTTCCTGGTTGCCAGGCTGGGTGATACCGTTGTCGGTACAATATCCTTCGGGGCATGCGGTGAAGATATCAGGATATGCACAGAGGATCAGCTCAAGGACATAGGTGAGCTGGGAAGTTTATACGTATTGCCGGGCTACCAGGGACAGGGAGTGGGATCGTCATTGATCAATGCCATGATAGCGCATCTTCATAAACAGGGGATCGATCAGTTTTGTCTGGATAGTGGCTATAAACGGGCTCAGAAAAGATGGTTGAGGAAATTTGGAGTACCGTACAAAGTAGTGAAGGATTATTGGGGACCAGGCTTTGAACACATGATATGGCTTTGTAAGGTGAGTGATTTTATCAAGGCAGAATGATGACCGGATAGTAGGCCGGCAAGCACCGGAGTCACATGCAATATTAACCGGGGCATATCATTTCAGGGGAGAGGGAAATAGAAATCATTCAGATTGAAATTGGCTGGTTTTTCCCATAATATAAGCCAGTTTGATAATGGATCGCTCTTCTTCAGTCATTTGTCTGTTATACATTTTTTCAAACTGCTTTATCAGTGCATCCGTATCAAGCTTTGTTTTTTTAGTGGTCCCTGTCAATCTGATTTCTTTATTTGAATGGTATAAAGCAGGCTTAATGTCATGGCTGTAAATACGTCTGAAGACTTCAGCAGTATAGCAGGCGTCATTGAAAGCGTCATGAAATCTACCGCCAGGAGGAATATTAAATAGCTCCACAGCATTACGCAGGCCTACATTGGTCCCTTTAGGGCAGTGAAGGTACCTGGAGGCATAAAGCTGGATATTGATGTATTTGTCGGGAATTATAGAGGTATCCAAATTATGATACTTTGCATTCCTCAGTAATTCCTTCATATCCGATATGCCCCACATGCATAAAATACTTTCAGGGCTTATTAATTGAATGAATTCTTCATAGATTTCCTTGAAAGCTTTTGCAGAAGCCAGATCTTCAATTGATATGCCGGTAATCTGTTCAATAAAAGGGTGAAGACCGGTATACAGCTCAGGTTTTACCAGCCTGTCAAAGGTTGATAATGACTGAAGGTTTTCATCCAGCTTCAGGGCGCTAATCTGAACTATTTCAAAAGGATATTTGGAATTTACGGGACTAGTATGCTCTTCAAAATCCCAGGCTTGATTAAATTCTAGATCGAATATGATATAATTCATTTTTTGCTCCTGAATGTATTTAATATTTCTAGTGTTCCATGAGGCTTTAAAAATAATTATGCAGCTTTTACCTCCCTGGATCACGGATAAAGGGAGCGATGAATTAATAGCAAGGCTGAAGGATAAAGAAATCCTGGAAAGAGTGAAGCTGGAGCTTTCAGATAAGAAGACCCGTTATAAGGGTTGGGACAACTACAGCGCCATTAATGGCTGGGATGGAATACTGATAACCCCCGTAAAAACAGAAAAGAACCGGATTTACATTGGCAGAACCGTCGGAGCTATTGCTAAAGCTCTGGGAATACATCCGGTAGATTTTGTAGCAAAGCTGCTGATAGAAGAACAAACCGGGGTAGGAATAGTGACTTTAAACATATTTTCTGAGGAGGATACCATAAAGCTGATAAAGCATCCGCTTCAAATGGTAGGCTCCGATAGTATACCTGCCGGTGTGCCGCATCCACGCCTGTATGGTAATTATCCGCTTTTCATCGGTAAATTTGTAAGGGAAAAAAAGGTCATTGGTTTGGAGGAGGCTATCTATAAGTGCACATCGTTACGGCAAAAACCATAGGCATTCAGGATATAGGAGAGCTTTCAGCAGGGAAAACTGCAGACGTTACAATATTTGATTTTAATGAAATCAACGGTTTTGAGGATTATAACAATTCAACCTTACCGCCTATCGGTATAAGGTATGTTATACTGGAAGGCAGAATTGCCGTCAGAGACGGAAAGCCATATATAGAGAACTACGGAAGAGTGGTTAAATACAATTGCGTCAATTTAAGCAAAAGAGATAGCTCCTTTTGCTTCTAAAAAATCGCAGATTGTCTAAGGGATTTATACAAATATTGATATGTATTTTATGGTCCCCGGACTACGGTTTGGGGATTTTCTTACATAATTTGTTTTCAAGGATTCTCCCGATATTTTATACTTTGTCTTCGGTCTGAAGGGACAAGGGGACCTTGTCCCTCTTTCAATTATTTGGTACAATTATTCCGGGATGGCAAATTTGCCGAGAGATGCAAGAATTAGAAGCGAGAGCGGAATATACCATATAATGCTCAGAGGAATAAACAAGCAAGCTATTTTTAGGATGAAAAAGATATAGAGAGATTGCTTGAGGAGCTGTTTCCGATTCAATCAAATAGAATTATTCCGGAGTTTTAATATCAGAGAAAACAATGATATGTGCCTGGAGATTGATGATAAGCCGAGAGTAACGGACGGTGAAAGGAGGAAAATGCATGCATTTTCAATACAATCCACATATCTGGGTTTATCTCGGCGGGGCGGCGATACTGTTTCTGGTTATGTCATATACAGCATACAGGCGGGTTGCCGATCGGTTATGGCTTATTGCCCAGGTGATGGTAATTTTTTGGTGCCTCGGATTTGCTCTGCAAATATCCGGGACTGATCTTAAGACAATGGTTTTTTGGTATCTTGCAGCAAATGACTTTATAGGATTGAAGGTACCCGTCATCTGGCTGCTATGGGCTTTGACGATTGCCGACAGAAAAAAACGGCTTACCCGGCTTCGGATGATGTTGCTTTTCGTTTTGCCGGTGATTACCGATATTCTGAATCTGACGAATTCATGGCATGGTTTGCTCTACCGGAAAATGTGGCTGGATATGTCAGGTGATTATCCATTGTTACAGTTTATCTGCGGTCCATGGTATTGGGTGATTACCTTTTACTGCGGTATTTTACTTTTAGCCGCTATAATTGTCCATATCAAAGCGTCATTGAATCGACAGCTGCTGCACTGGAAACAGGGTTTGATCATAGCTGCCGCTACCGCTGCAGTTTTGATTTTTATTACCCTGTGTTTAATTACAGAAGGCTCATTGTTTCATTATTTTGATCCAACTCCGGTAGCAATTGGTATTGCTACGGTTTCCGCCAGCCTGGTCTTTCGTTTCCGTACGCAGGAGGCAGTGCCGGTTCCCCGCAATGTTGTCATGGAGAAGATGACCAGCGCTGTGTTCATACTGGATAACCGCAACCGGATCATGGATCTGAATCCGGTAGCTGAGGCGTTTTTCGGCTTGAAAGCCGCAAAAGCGGCGGGCTGCGTTTTTGAAGAGATTTTGCGCAGTTGGCCGGAGCTGGCCGCAGCCAGCAGGGATAAATCTGTCAGTCATCTGGAATTTTCCCGGGGCGGTCGGTACTATGAAACCTACTTTTCCGGATTGAACGACAGTCAGAAAGCAGCCGGCCGCCTGGTGGTGATCCAGGATGTCACTGACAATAAAGCTGTCGGGGCGCAATTGATCCAACAGCAGCAGGCATTGCTTGTTTTACAGGAAAGGGAGCGGCTGGCCCGGGAACTCCATGATAGTTTGGGACAGGTTCTGGGATATGCTAATATCCAAATACAGGCTATCCGGGAAATACTCAGAACCGGCCAACTTCCGGCGGCTGACAGCAGTCTGGTCCGTTTGTCCCAGGTGATTACGGAAGCTAATACCGAAGTCAGGGAGTTTATTTATGAGGTAAAAACCACCTTGCTTTTTAAAAAGGGGTTTTTTGCCGCTTTTCAGCAATATCTGACGCGATTTGAACAGAATTTCAAAATCCGGACCGAGGTGCAAAACTTGGATGACCTTACCGAGGAAGAGCTTGATCTGTCGGTTGGAGTCCAGCTTTTCCGGATTATACAGGAAGCCCTCGCAAATGTGCGCAAACATGCCCGGGCTCGTAAAGTAACAATCACTTTTCAGAAAAAAGACCGGCAAATCCTGATTTCAGTGGCTGATGACGGAGTGGGGTTTGATCCTGGGAAGCTCGTGGAGGGCAAATCTTCTTTCGGGCTGGAAGTGATGCGGGAGCGTGCCCGAGAGATTGGCGGAGAAGTCCGAATTGACACCGTATCGTGGCAAGGGACTACTGTGAGGGTAACCATTCCCTGCTTTACAGGTCCGGTCCAGTCATCGGCGCCTGCGGGCTTTGGAACCGGAACCGCGGTAGCGGCAGCAGATAAAAAAATCAGAGTCTTGTTGGCGGATGATCACGTCCTGTTCACGGAGGGACTGCAAAACTTGATCAGCCGCCAAGGATTTGAGGTCGTCGGAACGGCAATGGATGGTCTGGAAGCTCTGGAAAAAGCTCATTTGCTGCATCCCGATATGATTCTTATGGATCTCCAGATGCCCAGGTGCAACGGCCTGACAGCCACCCGGTTAATCAAGTCGGAGCTGCCGGACATCAAAATTGTAATCTTGACCATGTCCGACCGGGAACAGGATCTTTTCGCAGCGATTCAAAACGGAGCGTGCGGATATTTGCTAAAAGGGCTTCAGGCAGAAGAGTTAATCGACCAGCTTAACGGTTTGGCTTCCAATGCCGCCATAATTTCGTCCGAATTGGCCGCCCAGGTTCTGGAGGAGTTCAACCGGAATGAAAATGAAACGGCAGTAGCGGTGGAATCAAGTCTGGGGAAGCTTGAAGAATCTTTATCCCAAAGGCAGATTGAGATTTTGGCGCTGATAGCGGGGGAATATACTTACAAGGAGGTAGCGTCCAAGCTTTTTATTAGCGAGAGGACGGTAAAATATCAAATGGCTGATATCTTAAAAAGACTTCATCTTCAAAACCGCCGCCAGGCAATCGATTATGCCAGGAAAGCAGGGTTGGGAAAGGAAAAATAAGAGACAGTCTAGGTGAAAGGGTAATCCGGTTTTGTAGGAATTGCCCTTTTTTTGTCCATTTTTGCCCTTTTTTATCCTCCTGAGAAGCCGGATTTACTATTATAATTATATTTAATTGAAAGAAGTTGATCTAGATAAATGCTCAATAAAAACAACCTTGTGCAGTGGCGGTAAGTCCGGTCACCCATAATAATTATAAAAAAGGTGATATCATGACAAGGAAGAAATATGTACATATTTATCAATGCAAGCATGGGCATGTACTTGCAGATGATATATACGATGACTGTGGTATCCTAATCATACCAAAGGATACGGTACTGAATGAGCATGTCATTAGAAGGCTGAAGTCTTTCAGAATACGTCAGCTATCGGTGTACGAGTTTCAGGAGGCGGAGGACTCGGAAAAAGGCGTGTCATCCCTTGATGAATTCAAACAGGATTATTGTGAGAATCTTAATGACATGAAGCAGGTATTGGGTGACCTGGCGGCAGGAAGAAAGCCGGATTATGATAAAGTAGAATACATTTCGAACTCAATTTATTCGAAAATAAGCTGTATCAGCAATATTATCGAGTGCATGAATGAAGTAAAGAATATTGATGAATATACTTATTCGCACAGTATCAATGTTTCGGTGTATGCTCTGTTAATAGCCAGATGGCTTGGCTTGCAGGAAGAAGAAATCAGGAATGTTGTAACAACAGGTATTTTGCATGATATTGGCAAAACAAAAATACCGGATGAAATTTTGAATAAGAAAGGTCCGCTGCTGCCGGAGGAATATGATCAGATAAAAAATCATACCAGTATTGGGTATCAACTTTCAGAGGATATCCCTCAGCTTTCGGATAAAATAAGGAAAGGCATACTCATGCATCATGAGCGGGTGGATGGGAAAGGGTACCCTCTTTGTGTAAAAGGAGATAACATAAGTCTGTATGCAAAAATTATTTCCGTTGCCGATGTATATGACGCACTGACTTCAGAAAGGGCATATAAGAGAAGGATTACTCCCTTCGATACTTTTGGGGAGCTAGTAAGAATAGGTTTTGATCATTTTGATACTAAAATTCTGATGACATTTCTCTCACATATATCCTGCTATTATACAGGATCAACAGTGAAAATGAATAATGGTGAAACGGGTAAGGTAATTTATATTGTTCCACAAAGCATCTCAACGCCAATTGTATCTATTAACGGCAGGTATATTGATTTATCACGGGATAGGAAGCTCAAGATCGTTGAAATGTTGTAGCTTGCGAATGAAATATTTGACCCTGATGATGTAGTGGTAACAAATTAGTATATATAAAGATAGGTGAGTGCAATGAAAGAATGGTTTATTAAGGCTGCTCCATTTGTACTTCTTGCAGTTAGCGCCGTAATTTGGCTGACTGCTTTTCTTTTTTATAATATGATAGGTTTTATTATCCTGATTCCCTGTATCATAGGCCATCTATTGCTGTCTCTATTCTGCGGAATTATTATTCAGAGATTTTACTGGCAGGCTAATACAGATAGTTTGACAGGTGTATATAACAGAAGAAGCTTCTTTATGAAGATGTCAGCAATATTAAAAATGAAATTCCCTGTTTCGCTGATGATGATTGATATAGATAACTTCAAAAGGATTAACGACACCTATGGACATTCGGCAGGAGACGAGGTTTTAAAGCAGTTTGCTGAAATCCTGAAAAGCAATACAAGAAGTACAGATATAGTAGCAAGACTGGGAGGAGAAGAATTTGTTGTTTTTCTGCCTCAAACCTGCTGTGAAAATGTATTCAAAATGGCTGAAAGAATAAAACAGGCTATTGAAGCAAAGACTTTTATCTTTGGTTCCAGCACTGATAAAATAACTATAAGTATAGGCATTGCTACAACGATATTTCCAATAAACCTTGACTGTTTCTTAAAATATGCTGATAAGGCATTATATAAAGCAAAAGAAACAAAAAGTGCAGTTATAGCTTATGAACAGTTGGAGACTGCGACAATTTAAATTAGGGTCATTGTCATTGGGATCAAGCTTGTAGGAGCAAGGTACCTGTCCCTGGCTTATCAGCTATTTGTCAGATATATGGATTTAGCATAGTGATCCAGAATTTTTACGCATTCCTGTTTCATCCTGTTCATATGCTTATGGGTGATTTTATAGCATACTCTTGGCAGCGCCGGATACTTAAGCTTCTGGACGGTGAATTTCTTGTCTGCCCCGAAATAGTCTGCTATTGATCTTGGTACTATCGCCCATTGCTTTTCATCATACATTGGTCAGATTCCTGTTTTTAACGATTGTTAAAAACACTTCTACTCCCAGATAATTTAACATATGAGCCTCCCATATATCGAATCTATAGATATTTAATATTCATATTTTATGCTTTACATCTATAATTTATATATATAAAATTAGCATATTAAGAAAAAATCGTCAATTTGATTGGGGGACTCTGAATGACAGGCATAGGCTTCATAATGATCATTCTCTCTGCAGTTTTTCATGCAACCTGGAATTTTGCTGCGAAGAAGATCAAGGGCAATACTACCTTCCTTTGGCTGTTTTCATGCTTTTCCAGCATTATTTATTTTCCTTTTGTCCTGGCAGCAATTTTTAACTATAAAGCTGGTTTTCAAATTTCTTTTATTTACTTTATCTTGGGAAGTGCGGTCTTGCATTCTGTTTACTTCATATTGCTGAGCAAAGGCTACAGCTGCGGAAATTTTTCTGTAGTATATCCTTTAGCCAGGGGTACGGGCCCGCTATTTTCGACCCTTATAGCTATTATTTTCTTGAAGGAGAATGCATCTTTAGCTGCTATAGCCGGTATTGCACTGATAATATCAGGGATTTTTCTGATAACGGGAAATCCTGCCTTAATTCTAAAAACGGAAAAGGACCGCGCCCTCATTTATGCTTTTTTATGCGGTCTTACCATCGCTTCATATACTATTTTTGATAAAATTGCAGTAACTGCGCAGATGCTGCCGCCGATTCTTCTGGATTGGGCATCGAATGTCGGCCGGATATTGCTGCTTTCACCTTACTCATTGCGTAGAAAGGATCAAATAAGGCAGCTAATGCTTCATCATAAAAAGGAAATTTTCACAGTGGCTGTATTATCGCCGCTGTCGTATATTTTGGTTTTGACAGCTATGGTTTTTACTCCGCTTTATTATGTTGCGCCAATGAGGGAGCTCAGTATCTTATTCGGTACATTTCTTGGAGTCAGATTGCTTTCGGAAGAATTGGGCAAAGCAAAGCTGCTTGGTATATGCGTAATGTTAGCAGGTATAGTTTTGCTTTCCTTTGCATAAGCGCCGTATGCCGGCCTTTGCTTTGGAATTCTGGTAAATAAAATTTTTTATGAGTATATACAGTACCAATAAACCCTTCGAATACAAGGGTCTTATTTTTTTTGTAAAAGAATTTGTTAAGTCATGGTTAAGTGGAAAAATATATAATAAAATGTAGATATTAACATGAAGAAGCGTATTATTGCTATACAGGAAAACTTGCCGTGAGAAAACAGGAAGCCTTCATGATGCGGGATTGAGGTGGTTTGTTGTGATAATAAAATTAAGGGGGATGGTAGTATGAGAAAGAAAAGACTTTCCAGTCTCTTAACAGCTTTTTTACTGATTGCATCGGCTTTGGTGCCTGCAGTAACGGTGGAGGCCGCCACTGCAGGTTACTGGAACAACTTTACGGCTGCAGTGACTCCTGCAGGTAATGTTTACAGTATTGGGACCGCTTCACAGCTGGCATGGATTGCTGCTCAGGTGAACGGCGGTGCAAATGACTTTAATGGAGATACAATCGTGCTCAGTAATAGCATAGACCTTTCCGACCATTATTGGATTCCCATAGGAGATGCAGACCATCCCTTCCGAGGAACCTTCGATGGTGACAAGCATGTTATATCGGACATGCTTATCGGCAGTTCGGGCAGTTATGAGGCATATACCGCAAATATAGGCCTTTTTGGATGTGTTGCCGATTCAACTGTCAGGGATGTGACAATGGAGAATGTTGAAATATATGCGGATGTAGGTTTTTTTAATATCGCAGGATCTTATGTGGGCTGTCTGGTAGGCTCCTTAGGGTATGAAAACACGGG
The DNA here is from genome assembly GCA_035627615.1 of Clostridia bacterium. GTDB lineage: Bacteria > Bacillota > Clostridia > Lutisporales > Lutisporaceae > BRH-c25. Next base: position 48,942 of record DASPLL010000023.1, on the reverse strand, counting down.
CAGCTCCATTACAGATTGCCGTGCGGAAGGCAGAATTACGATAAAGGACAATGATAATTCCAGCAATTCCAGCATAGGCGGATTAGTCGGATGTGCAGGAAACAACTGCTCTATTGGAGACAGCAGTGCCGCTGTATTAATAAAGGGAAGCGATCCCGGCGAGTTAGTTTACCTGGGCGGCCTGGCAGGGCAATTAACGGCCGGCTGCAGTATTACTCGCTGCAGTGCTGAAGGTGACATATCGGCCGGAAGATTTTCATATGCCGGCGGACTGATCGGACTGAACGATTCAGGTGTAGTATCAGATCAATGCTATGCTGAAGGAGATGTATCAGGAGAAGCATATGCATATGTCGGCGGGCTGGTCGGCTGGAATGGCGCAGGCGAAATATCGGGTAGATGCTATGCTAAAGGAGATGTATCAGGCGGGGATAGTGCATATAGCGGCGGACTGGTCGGCGTAAACCACTCAGGAAAAGTATCAGATCGTTGTTATGCCGAAGGGGCTGTGTCAGGCAGTGGTGTATGTTTGGGCGGACTGATCGGATTCAATTTTAACGGAGAAGTAACAGACAGTTTTGCTGAAGGGGCCGTTAACGGCGGAGATGCTTCATTGGTCGGCGGACTTATTGGAGACAATATTTACGGTCAGGTATCCGGATGCCATGCTGAAGGTGATGTGGAAGGAGGAAACGGCCCCTTTGCATATATAGGCGGACTGATTGGATGGTGTGATCCCGGTCAGATATCCGGCAGCTATGCAGAAGGAGATGTAAAGGGAGGAAATGACTCGGGTGTCGGCGGCTTGGTCGGTTTCCTCGGCGAAACTGAAAGCGAAGTCATTAGCAGCTATGCAAGGGGAAATGTTACAGGAGGGGCTAATTCAGATGTCGGAGGCCTTGCAGGATATAATTACAACTCATCAACCACAAACTGCTATTCTGCAGGAAAGGTGACCGGAGGAAGCGGAGCTTTGACAGGAGGTTTCGCAGGGCATGAAAAGGAAGGTGATGGTCACTATATTTCCTATGGCTATTGGAACTGTGACATTAACCCGGGGATAAACGGCATAGGCGATACCTCTGTTGCTTCTCCGGGAAGCCGTGCGGCGGCAAAAACCTCCGTCGAGATGAGGAATACGGCTTTTGCCGAGCTGCTCAATCTGCATAAGGGTACGGATATGACCAGAGCATGGACCGTGATTGCAGGTCTGAATGACGGCTATCCTGTATATGGCCAATGGGGAGACAATGCCATAATAAATCCCGCCAAGGTATATTTCGATATGGATAATCCCGCTGATATAAGCACGGCCATAATCTGGAACAGTGCCTCCAGCGTCACGGATGTGGTTTATGAAAGCGTATACCTGTCATTGAACAATGATTACTTTATAAATGCAGATGAAATTACTATCGATGCGTCTTATCTTTCCGGCCTGAAGCTTGAGGAAAAAGCTGCAGTAGATTTTGAAATACGCTTCGATGCCGGCGATAATGCCGTATTAACTGTAGAAGCAGCTCATTATTATGACCTGACCATAACGGCGGAAGCAGGAGGTACGATCACTACCGGCAGCAGCGGCAAATATGCAGGCGGAGCTGATGTTTTCATCACTGCGGCACCTGATCCCGGATACAGCTTTGGAGGGTGGAAATCCACAGGCGGGGGAACCTTTGCCAATGCCGCAAGTGCAAGTACTATTTTTACCATGCCTGAAAATGCGGCTGCAGCAATTACTGCAAGCTTTAAATACAAGGAATCGGGCGGTGATAAGGAAGGCAGAGGAAGAAGAGGCGGCAGCGGTATAACCACTTCTGTTATTCCGGCACCGGCCTATAGTGCGGTCATTACAAAGGCTGACGGAACTAGGCAAAACCTGGCTGTCAGGCACAATTCCCAGACCGGCAGTGCGTCAGTAAACCTGGAGAGTCTGAAAGGAAACATTTTCAGCAGCCTGGGAGTTACTGTCGTTAAAGTCCCAAGTATTACCGGATTAAATGCCTGTACTATGGAAATTCCTATGTCCGACCTGTCAAATAAGCAGAGGAAAGGTGTACTGGTATTCTCTACAGGAATAGGAAGCATCACAATACCGGACAACATGCTTCCTGAGGCTGACGGAGAGAGAGCCGGCATAACCATAGGACGGGGTGACAGGTTAACCCTGCCCGGTGAAGTAAGAGCAGTCATCGGAGACCGGCCGCTGCTGCAGTTCAATCTGACTCTGAACGGGAAACAGTCCTCATGGAATAATCCGGACGCACCTGTAACAGTATCCGTCCCTTACATACCAACGGCGGAGGAGCTTGCCAACCCTGAATATATTATAGTATGGTATATTGATGGAGAAGGAAAGGCGGCAGCAGTACCTGACGGCCGTTATGACCCGGAAGCCGGAACAGTCACCTTTACTGCGACCCATTTCAGCTGTTATGCTGTTACTTACGTACACAAGACCTTCAGTGACCTGGGAAGCATGGAATGGGCAAGAAAGTCCATTGAAGTGCTTGCCTCCAAGGGTATAATTAATGGAACAGAAGAGAATACCTACTCACCGGCAGCGGGCATAACCAGGGCGGATTTTTTGTATTCCTTGGTCAAAGCCCTCGGTATTGAAGGAAAGGTCGAAGGGAACTTTGAGGATATAAGCAGTAAGGCATATTATTATAAGGAAATAGGCATAGCCAGGAAGCTTGGCATCACCGGAGGTACGGGATATAACAACTTCAGCCCTGATGCAGGCATCTCAAGGCAGGATATGATGGTAATGACGGAAAGGGCATTAAGAGCACTGAAAAAATTAGAGCGGCAGGGTAATGCTTCCGAACTGGAGAAGTATACCGACAGAGCAGCTATAGCAGCCTATGCCGTAGGCAGTGCGGCCTCTATGGTTAAAGAGGGACTGATAGTGAGCAGCGGAGATAAGCTCAATCCTCAGAATAACACCACCAGGGCGGAGGCAGCGGTGTTTCTTTATAGATTGTATAATAAATTTCAATGATATGGAGATATAGCTTTGAAATAAGGGGACAGGAACAGTGATGAAGTGCCTGTCCCTGCCCTTTAACCGAAGTTATTTGTTTCTACCTGGACGCATAAGTGATAAAGCGCAGCTATTCCGGTGATCTGATCCCGGTTGACCTTGTTGAGGTATCGATCGATCTCGTTTGTCATTTTGGTTATCATGGTTCTGTCATTATAATCAAATTCCTTCAGTTGCTCTTTAATCTTTTCGATGGAATGTTTGTGGCGGCTGACAAGTGCGGAGAATTTCAGCGCATATATGGTCAAGACCTGTCTTATGTGAAAAGCGGTGAACATGCGATAATTATTAGAACTGCAGCGTTCAGCTGATATAAGTCCTACCTTGTCCCAATAACGGATAGTTGTGACCGGAATACCTGTCTCACTGCTCACATCATTTATTGTCAGCTTCCGTTCAGCAGTTATTTTTGGATTTTTTCTGTGAGACCTTACTTCCTGCTTGGTTATGCTGCCCAGGTTCTGAATGATTTTTTTTGAAATGAGCTTTTCCTGGTGCAGCTCTGCTTGGGCGCAGTTTGCCATCCATAGAGCTGCATCTATTTTTTTGTCCATAACCTCTTTCATTAATTTCGAAATATCCGTAAGGCTAAAGCCAGCCAGCATTTCTCTGACGCATACAAAATAAGCGATGTGTTCTGTGGTATACATCCTGTATCCGGACTCAGAACGTGATACGAGCGGCACCAGGCCAAATTCTTCATATTTTCTCAATGTGGTAGTGCTGATACCAAGCTTGCGTGCAATATCAACCGGGCGAAAAGCCATTGTACTCCCTCCAGAATAGGTTTGAGAACATTATACATTTGGTTTAAACTTTTTTCAAGAAAATGACCTGATAATAAGGGTATCAATTATAAAAAGCTTGCCAATTGCTTTAATGTAATATAATAGAACTATACAGTAATTGTGATGACAAAATTTTAAATATGTAAATCTGATTGGCAAAATCCGAGGAGGTACTATGGAGAACAAAAACAATAACCAGATTGAAAACAAAGGCTGGAAGAAGGGGTTCCTTACTATTGCGGGCGGACAGACAGTATCCCTTATTGGCAGCAGTGCCGTACAATTCGCGCTTATATGGTGGCTGGCCAGTGAGACAGCATCGCCGCTCATGATGTCACTGGCAGGTCTCCTTGCGTTTCTACCACAACTGCTGTTAGGACCATTTGCCGGTGTCTGGGTTGACAGGATGAGCCGCAAGACAGTTATCATTTATGCAGACTTGTTTATCGGCCTTGTTGCCGCTCTTTTTGCAGTTTCATTTTTCATCTGGAACCCGCCTTACTGGTCGGCCTGTGTAGTACTTGGCCTTCGTGCGGTCGGAAGTGTTTTCCATACACCGGCGATTCAGGCTGCTGTGCCTATGCTCGTTCCACAGGAAGAGCTTGTCCGTGCAAATGGCTGGAGTCAATTCATGCAATCAGGAGCCTTTATTATTGGGCCTGTTCTTGGTGCTGCCATGTATGCGGCATTGCCTCTGCACGTTATTCTGCTTTCTGATCTGGTTGGAGCTGTGGTTGCAAGCATTTCGGTTGCAGTCGTAAGAATACCTGAGATTAAGCATGAAAAGCTGACCCGCCCCGATTTCCTGGGCGAAATCAGGGAGGGAATTGCAGTATATATGAGAGATAAAAACCTTTGTATTTTCACATTGGCCGTAGCAGTCAGCATGATCTTTTTTATGCCTTTGTCCTCGCTATATCCTTTAATGACAAGCGATTATTTCAATGCAACGGCCTGGCATGCAAGTGTCAACCAGGTATCCTATGCACTGGGAATGATGATTGGAGCCGTTGCCATAAGCAGTATCGGGAACATCAAAAATAAACTTGGCGCTGCACACATCGGGGTTATGATCCTGGGTGTGGCATCCTTTCTCTGTGGTATATTACCGCGCAGCATGACAGGATTCTGGATCTTCGCAGCGGTTTGTCTGGTCATGGGTGCAAGTGTGAATATATACAATATCCCATATGTCGCCTATTTGCAGGAAACCGTGCCCGTGGAGGCACAAGGCCGCGCATTCTCTCTTCTCGGCAGCCTGATGTCCATTACAATGCCCGTTGGCTTGCTGATTGCCGGTCCGGTAGCGGAACGCTACGGTTTACCTCTGTGGTTCATTGTTGCAGGTATTGTAATGATAGTGATAACGATGTTAAGTATGGTTGTAACATCAGTAAAACGGTAACTAAAGACAGAAGAAACCGTCTCTGTTACATTAAATCTATCCAAATATGTGACGAAAATCACATATTTGGATAGATAAGAATGGTATATTAAATATAAGAAGCAAAAACTTAATAAGTAAGGAGGCGGAATCATGAGCTTTAGAGAATTTATGGCAAATGTTCTATCAACCAGGGATTACGAAGAAATCCACTTGAAGGAGATAGTGATTGCTGATATCGCAGAATATTTGAAAGAAATAAATGCCGGCGTTGCCAGAGAAAAAGGTTTTTCACTTATTATGCTGGAAAATGGTGAAGATGTTTTCAATGGGTTGGAAGGTGTGGGCGGTTATAGCGGTATTATGATCAAAAGTCCGCATTATATAGGACTTGTTACTCACAGAGAAGGTCCTGAAGCTGAATTTTTTGGTGCATATTACATGCAGTCGGTAGTAAAAAAACTATATGATATGGATTTGGGCAGCTGCTGGATAAACATAAGAAGCATACCGGGTGATTTGAAGTCGAAGCTTTTGGGGAATCAAGCAGGAAACATCAACTATCTGCTTGCCCTCGGACTGATTGATGAAAAAGCTGTTAAGCAGAAGATACCACATACGACTGTTACAAATACAGCAGCATCATATAAACAGGACCCCTACGGAACAAAGGCCAATGAGGCGGCAGCCTCTGACAAGGCAAGGCATTCACTGGGTGAAATTGTTTACCTGCATGAATGGGGAAGGAAGGCAGCCTATGAGGAATTGGAAAGCAGGGGTATGGCAGATCTGTTCTTCTATGTAAGGAATGCTCCTTCTTATAAGAATTTGCAGCCTTGCAGGCTGATACTTAAGGATGGAGAAGTTCTGCTGACTGTTGTTAATTCAGAGGATGAAGGAAGCTACATTGATGCAGGCATCATGATGTTTACTCTGGAGGGTCTGGCCAAAGATCTGGGAATTCCAGGAAAATGGCAGTTTGTCAGAGATGAGTCCGGCAATAGGGAATACCGTATAGTGGCTAAAATAGAATTATAACTAGGCAAAAGATGTCCCTGACCTCTATAGGTGGCGGGTATATACCCCGCCTCGTTGAAACAGTGTGTTGTAATTGCTTACGCAATTACTTCTGTTGTTATAAGGTATTGAGAAAAAACAGGGAGACAGGGTGGGACAAGGTGCCTGTCCATTGGGAAACAGTGGGAGTACAATATAATAATAGCTAAAAACCTCCTGATTTGGTAAAGTAGAATTGATAGTTGCTTTACTTAAGGGAGGTTTTATTTTGCCTTCCGGTTGTCTGTAAGGTTTCCTGCCGGCGTACAGCTGTAAATGACCTGCAGGAATAGTAGAAGGGTGAAATGATGAAGATAGACCGTTTATTAGGAATTATCACGATACTGCTGCAGTGCAGCAAGATAACGGCGCCTGAGCTGGCGGAGAGATTCGAGGTTTCCCGCAGGACCATCCACAGGGATATTGACGACATATGTAAAGCTGGGATACCAGTTATCACCTATCAGGGTGGTGATGGGGGGATCGCCATTGCGGAGGGCTTCAAGCTGGATAAAAGAGTATTGTCGGTTGAGGAGCTTCAGAATATCATAACCGGGTTAAAAAGCCTTGGCAGTGTTTCTGATACTTCGGGAATCAAAGCATTGATTTCAAAGCTGGCACCCAAAAATGAAGCGCTTTTCTCTACAAAGGATACTCTTTTCATTGACCTGGCTTCCCATTACAAATCCAGCCTTTCAGAAAAAATCAGGCTGCTGAAAGCCGCGATAGCTGGAAATAAGCTTGTGAGCTTTGATTACTATTCGGAAAAGGGGCTTTCAAAACGTACAATTGAGCCATATTTTATTACTTACAGGTGGACTGCCTGGTATGTGTTCGGTTACTGCAGGGAGAGAAATGCTTTTCGCCTGTTCAAGCTCAACCGGTTATGGAGGCATAAGGTGCTTGATGAGCTGTATGTCCCAAGGGAAATACCTGCGGAAAAGCTTGATATGGATGGTTACTTTATTGATAAAAACAGGATTACGGTACTGTTTGACAAGTCAATGGAATACCGCCTGGTTGAGGAATACGGGCCCGATTGTTATGTTTTTACGGAGGATGGAAGTCTTAAATTCTCCATTGGGTATACAAACAGGAACCATATGATATCCTGGATACTGGGTTTCGGGGATAAGGTAAGGGTCCTTGAGCCTGTTGATATGGCTGATGAGATAAAAGAAAAGGCAAAAAAAATTATTCTGAAATATGAACATGACATATAGTTGTCTTATTCATTGTGATAATATAGAGCAAAAAGCGGCTGCATAGGGCCAGAGCAATATGCGGTATGCGAAGGAGTGTGAAATTACATGGAGCACGAACTGATCACAAAAGCAGGAGCTATAATGGAGGAGGCTGAGACTGCAGTAATAGCCTTGATTGATGAAGCAGGATTTCCCAGGGCATCTACTATTTCAAGTCTGAAAACGGAAGGGATAAATCACGCCTGGTTTGCAACCAGCCTGAACTCCGGAAAAGCTAAATGCATCAGGCTGAATAACAAAGCATGCTTGTGCTACTGTGACGGAAGCAACAATGTTACCCTGACGGGTACGGTGGAAATCCTTACAGAGCCTGAAATCAAAAAAGAAATGTGGCTGGACTGGTTTGTGAATCATTTTCCTGGCGGAGTGACTGATCCCAATTACTGCGTATTGAAATTTTCGGCTGATGGATCAGTCTTGTGGATTGACTCCCAATATGAGGAATTGAGCTTGAAATAGAGTATTTATCGGAGGATGCTGATGATATTTTTGAACAAATATGAGGATTTTTTGGACAGGGTCGATGAGCTTGGATTTATGGCGCTATCCAATATTTTACCCGGCTTTCCATCTCTTTCGGAAGAGACTGCGGAGGAGAACTGGCATACCGGCGACCCGGACACAGATCCATGGCGCTGGAAGGATAGGGCTGCTGAGGAAAAACGCTTGGCCTTCGGCTGTATTCTGGGCGGACACAAGGGCTTTGTGTCGGCGCAAATGTACTCAATGTTTTTTACAGCCTTTCGCCCGGGGGAGCATATGGAGGAAAGGCGTGGGGCAGGGGAGATAAATCAGACAGTCTGGCAGCTGTGGCAGCTTTTTGAGGGAAAGACCCTGTTGAATACCAGTGATATAAGGCGGGAGCTGGGAGTCACTTTAAAAAAGGGCGGCAGCAGAGTAGATAAGGCTATTATGGAACTGCAGCAGCATTTTTATATTACTGTGGCCGGAAGCAGGCGGAAGACGGATAGCTATGGGCAGCCTTACGGTTGGCCTGCAAATGTATATGACAAGGTAGAGAACTGGGTGCCACAGGAATGGATGAAGCTTAATCAGGGCTTGGACCGCGACGAAGCGAGGGAGCGGGTGCTTGACAAGGGAATTGCCATAGGCAGGAATCTGGACCGGACAGCTTTGAAGAGGATATTCGGCATATGATTGTGTGGCAGTTTTATTTTTTTATCGTCACATAATTACTTATTAAGGAAATAAAATATGTTTCGTACGATAGTTTGGTTCGGTTACTTCTGGCCTTATCTTATAAAGCTCATACCTGAATATTTAGATGTATGACAGGTATTGAAGCTGCCTGTCATACTCTTTTCAATCTCATTGATTCATTTATTTTTTCAGAAGCAATTATTATACTAATGATATATCCCAGAACAAAGAATGGAAGCAGGCCTATTGTCGTGCGGGCTGCAACAAATCCCAGGACTGGAGGCAAAAATGTACCGCCTATATAGGCGAAAGCCATTTGATATCCGATGATCCTTTGAGAATTTCCCTTGCCAAAACGTGCAGGAGTTTCATGTATCATACATGGGAAAATGGGTGCACAGCCAAGTCCGACAAGAATAAAACCTGGAAGCGAGAAAACAGCCGATAAAGGCAGCAGAAGGAGCAGAATTCCGGACAGTGTAATGATCTGTCCAGTACGGATCAGAAGCCTGTTGCTGATCTTTAAGGTTACAAACCCCGTTATCAACCTGCCTACGGTTATTCCGCCATAATACAAAGAAACCCATTGTGCTGCCAAGGCTGCAGGCAGCTCTTTAACACTTACAAGAAAGCTGCTGCCCCAAAGGCCCATAGTAGCTTCCGCACCGCAGTAAAACAGGAAAGAAACAAGTGAGAACTTGACTCCCTTGATATACAAAGGATTTATCTTTTCTTCCGCGCCTTTTTCTCCCTCATCGGGATAAACAGGGTGGGTGTGAACCTCCTTTGCCATACGGCTCCACATCGGGAGAGTGAAAAAAAGCAAAGCAGCCAAAGTGAACTGAATCATAGAAACGGTAAAGTATCCGCTTCTCCAGGAATTCTGCCGTGAAATGAACTGGGACATTATGATAGGTCCGGTGGTAGCCCCGACTCCCCAGAAACAGTGCAGCCAGCTCATATGATGCGCTTTGTAATGAGTAGCGACATAATTATTCAACGCAGCATCAACAGAGCCTGCCCCCAGGCCAAGAGGTACTGCCAGGAAAAGAAGCCAGAGCAGAGAGGGTGAAAAAGTGAAGCCCAGCAGAGAAGAAGCTGTCATCAGGCAGCTGATCAGGGTTATTTTTCCGGTACTCAAATGCTTATGGACAGCTCCGCTTGCAAAGCTTGAAACGATAGTGCCTCCAGCTATGGACATGGAAACCAGGCCTGCTGCCTCAAAGGGCGCTTTGTATTCCAGCTGCATGAGCGGCCATGCTGTTCCCAACAGGGAATCGGGCAGCCCCAGGCTGATAAAAGCCATATAGATTACCATTAAAAAGAACGTAGCCATGAATTGTGATACCTCCGAGTGCTCCAATGCTGTTCTCCCCAAAATACACTTCTTATTATAGTATTTATTAAAAGTATGATAATAAGCACGCGTATTAATATATCATATTTTATTATTATTGTAAATAATAAACAGCAGAAAGGCCTAAGCCATTGTTGCCGCCATTATGTATGTTGCAAAATTCATGAATTGAATGGTAAAATGTGGCTAACAGGGTATCCTAATATTATTAATATATATAAGGAGGAACCAGTATGGCAAAGTTATTGTTTCAGGGGCATGGCAGTTTCCGCATTACTACTGATAACAAGTCGGTAATCTACGTGGATCCGTATGTAGGGGAGGGATATGACATTCCTGCGGATATCATCCTGGTTACCCACCAGCATGGAGATCACAACCAGACCGGGAAGCCGGCAAAAAAAAGCACATGCGTTATCATACAGAATCAGGATGCACTGCAGAATGGCAGCTACAAAAGCTTCGACATAGGCGGAGTCAATATTCAGGCAGTCCCGGCATATAATTCAAATCACGACAGAAAGCAGTGTGTAGGGTATATATTGGCCTTTGACGGTATAAAGCTTTATGCTGCCGGAGATACCTCCACTACGAAAGAAATGAAGGATTACACTTCAATGAGTATCGATTACGCGCTTCTGCCCACAGACGGAATTTATAATATGGATGAGGCAGAAGCGTCCAGATGTGCAGATCTGATTGGGGCAAAGCACGCAATTCCGATACATATGGTACCCGGGGCACTTTTTGATGCAAAAAAAGCTGAGGCATTCACAGCAAAGAACAGACTGATCGTAAAGGCAGGAGAAGAGATAGAGCTAAAATAAACCTGATTGCAGGGATTCTATAAAGACAGGCGAAAAGAGCCGAGATACGAGGTATCCCGTGTCTCAGCTTTAATTTTCGTATCGGAACTGCATGTCGCAGAGCCTTTTGTAAAGCCCATCTTTTTCAAGAAGCTCCATATGGGTTCCGAATTCAACTACTTTTCCTTCTTCAAGCACGAGTATTTTGTCTGCACGTTTTACTGTCAAAAGTCTGTGTGCGATTACGGTTATCGTACGGCCTCCTGCAAGCTCCTGTATGGCCTGCAATAAGGTATACAACGGCACAACAGCTGCTGTGATCAGTGAGAACAATCTGACCCTGATAGGTAATGTTGACAGCAGCAGCGGCAGCGGTGGTGGCGGTGGAACACCGGGGACGCCTTCACAGCCTCCTGCAGACAATACGAAGGTAGGCTCAGATGGAAATAAAGACCGACATAGCAGCAGTGACCGTCCCCGGCAACATGCTGTCGCAGCAGACCGGCACGGCAGCCGGTAAAGTATCCCTGAACATCGCAAAGGCGGATATGACCGGTATAACAGAAGAAAAAAGAAATTGGATAGGCGATAGGCCGGTGATACAGCTAAGCCTCAAGGTGGATGGGAAGCCTTATGCCTGGAGAAATGAGAATGCTCCGGTAACGGTAAGCATCCCCTATCAGCCGACTCCACAGGAGCATGCCGATCCTGAGCACATAGCCGTATGGTACATTGACGGACAGGGCAATATGGTGGAGGTGCCTTCGGGAAGGTATGACCCCGCCACAGGCATGGTGATCTTCACTACCACGCACTTCAGCGGCTATGCGGTAGTATACGTGTATAAGACCTTTGACGATCTGGAAAGTGCGGCCTGGGCAAAGAAGCCCATAGAGGTGCTGGCATCCAAGGGCATACTGAAGGGGATATCGGAAAATGAGTATGCTCCCAAGAAGAATATCACCGGGGCGGAATTCCTGTACTTCCCGGTAAGGACTCTTGGATTAGAGACAAAGGCAGATAGCAACTTCGACGATATAAGCAAAAATGCATACTACTATAGGGAGATAGCCATAGCCAAAAAGCTAGGCATCATCGGTGGTGTAGGAAATAACAAATACAATCCCGATGCAAGCATCACAAGGCAGAACATGATGGTACTGTCAGAAAAGGCCTTAAGGCTGCAGAAGAAGCTTGCGAAGCAGGGCAGTGCAGCAGTCCTTTGTTTATAAGAACCTTTACTTGCCCAATATGCGCTGTAACATACGCTTAAGAAACGATTTTTTAGCTGCAGGCTCAAAGTTCTTCAACGGCTCAGGGCTCTGTATGGGAGTATGATTCTGCTGGGCAGCTTCAATCCCGGTCTGCCGGTTTCTCTGTTCATCATGGCGCTGATAAGGTCTGCTGTATTGAGGTCTCTTTTGCCTCTTCTTATTGCCTGCTTCCGGTACTGACCGGGGTAAATTGCTTTTCTGAGGTTTTTTATCAAATTCTCCCACAGCTTTGGCAGCAGGGGCTTTGTGCTGGACATCCGCTGAAGGCTTTTCGAGACGCTGCGGCGACTTGGACTGGATCCATTTTTCTGCTGAAGCCCTACGCTCATTGAGAACAGACTCCGAAGGCAATTCCTCCTCTTCAATTCTTGCTCCTATATGCTCTTCTATTGCATAGAGGTTCATGATGTCGTCACCTGTGACCAGAGTAACGGCACGGCCTGTCTTACCTGCTCTGCCGGTACGCCCTATCCTGTGCACATAGCTGTCCTTTTCGACAGGGACATCATAGTTGACCACCAGGGACAAGCCTTCGATATGAATGCCGCGGGCTGCAACATCTGTGGCCACCAGCAGATGAAACTTTCCCTGTTTGAACTGCTGCATGGTCTTAAGCCTTCTTCCCTGGGGGATATCCCCGTGCAGTGCCTGAGTGGCATAGCCCTTCCGGGATAAAAAGCTCTGAACCCTGTCGACGGCGACCCTTGTGTTGCAGAAGATCATACAGCTTTCCGGCTGCTCAACCATAAGCAGGCGGTTCAACTGTGTGTTCTTTTCGTTATGCTCCACGCGGTAGTATATTTGCCGGGTAGTATCCACTGTCTTGGTCTGTGATTCAATCTCAATAGTTACCGGATGCTTCATGTAGTCCCTGCAGATCTTTTTGATCTCGGAGGGTATGGTGGCAGAAAACAGCAGGGTCATCCGGTCTCCGGGGATGGTATTGATAATCCTCTCCACTTGATCGATAAAACCCATATCAAGCATCCTGTCTGCTTCATCCAGTACCAGAAAATTCACGTGTTTGGTAACCAGACTCCCACGGCTGATGTGATCATATACCCGCCCTGGTGTTCCTGTGACAATAGAGGTGCCCTTACTGAGGGCCTGCATTTCAACGTTCATGTTATGCTGTCCATAGACAGCAGTTGTCCTATGCCGAAGATGCTTTGACATCTGTTTGAGATCGCTGTCAATCTGAACTGCCAGCTCCCGGGTTGGTGTGAGAATCAGAGCCTGGGGCCCTGCTGCGGCCGGATCAGTCATTTGCAGTAAAGGGATGCCAAAAACAGCAGTCTTGCCGCTGCCCGTCTTAGACATTACAATCAGGTCCTCACGTTTTAAAACATGTGGAATAGCCTTGCTCTGTACTTTTGTAGGCATTTTGAAGCCCATTTCCTCTATGGCTTTTAAAATGGGAGGCGAAATGCCTAGGTCATTAAAATTACTGTTCATTTGTGCCTTCTTTCATTGATATAAGATGTAAGATATTCTAATTATATCATGTGCTTTCGTTTTGTTCCATATGGGATATGGCTCACAACGGTTTGTGCAGAAATATTGACTGCAGCTGTATGTTTTGGTTTAGCCTGATGTATAATTAAACTATACATCAATTCACCGATTTACTAAAGGGAGGGGATAACATGAAACTGGCTGTGATCGGAGGAAACGGGCTGATTGGCTCAACAACTGCCTTCCTGGCAGCTCAAAAAGGATTATTTGATGAAATAAAGCTGCTAGGCAGAAGAAGGAACATGCTGCTAAGCCATGTAATGGACATGGAGCATGCTGTTTTACCCTTTTCAAAAACAAAGGTAATGGCAGCAGATTATGAGGATATCGGAGATTGTGAAGTGATTCTTATAGCCGCTGGTGCGCCGGAGAGGGAGGTAGTGACAAGGGATGAGTATCTGAAGGATAATCTTGGGATCGTTGATGACATAGCAGAAAAGCTTGGCAAATACAATAAAGACGGGATAATAATAACTGCGACTAATCCAATTGATGTATTCAATTTTTATCTGTACAGGAAGCTTCACCGTGACAGGGCAAGGATGCTGGGTTTCTCTGCAAATGATAGCTTGCGTCTGAAATTGGCAATAGCTGATGAATTCAACCTGGAATATGACAAGCTTGAAGGTTATTGCATCGGAGAACATGGTGCAGAGCAGGTCCCTCTGCTGAATCATATCAGGTATGATGGAAAACCGATTGTAATCAGTGATGAAAAAAAGGCAGCGGTAAAAAACAGGTTATTCAACTGGTTCGGAGAATTTCAGAGACTTGACAGCAAAAGGACAAGCGGGTGGACCTCTTCCGTCATGGTGGTGGAAATCCTTGAAGCAATTGTTTCGGACAGTGGAAGGATAATTGAATGCTCAATACCGCTGGAGGGAGAATTGGGATACAGTGATGTTTCCATAGGAATGCCCGTTAGTCTTGGCCGGTACGGTGCAAGAGAAATTTATGTGCCGGAGCTTTTGGAAAATGAAAAAAACAGTTTGGAATCAGCAGTACAAAAAATTAAGACACAGATTAACAGTATTTTATAAACATAAAGGATTGCAGCCACTGGCAGCCACGGGCAGCCACGGGGACGTTTCATCTGTCTGCTTTCACTGCTTTTCCCACTATTGATCTTCCCATTCCCAGTACCCTGCTCAGCTGTCTTATACTTGAACCGGTTTCATTGTAAATTTCTATAATCTGTTTGATTCTGGATATGGCAGGTAAAGCCAGGATGGCTTCTATGCTATATCTGTTTTCTATCCAAGCTCTCAGCTGTGTATCGGTATATTTCAGAACAGCTTTATATTCCATACACTCATCATTGTTAGACTCATTCATAAAAGACACAAAGTTGTCCTGGGTCCCAAAATAATCTAAAATAAAACCTGGTTCAACTAATGTATCATCTTTATTATATGCCTTTATATAATCATAATAACTGCTCCAGGGATAATCTTCAGCTTGCTTTACCATACCGGCTTTTACAGGATTTTGATGAATATATCTCAATGCAGTGAAAAGATAGTTTTCCGACTCGACAGGTTCACTTTGATATCTATTGCTAAACAAATGTCCTGTTCTTTCATACTTATTATTGTGCCATTGTACATATCCTACAGTTATGCGCTTAACAATTGTTCCAAGCGCTTCATTCTCTTCCAGCAATAAGTGAATATGATTATCCATAAGACAATAGGCATAAAGCTTAAAATATGCTGATTCCTTAACCTTTTCCAGTCCTGCCATAAACTTCTTTTTATCGTCGTCATCCATAAAAATAAGTCTCTTGTCTATTCCTCTCAGCATTATATGATATATTCCGGTATCACTATGCCTTCTGGCCTGTCTTGCCATTTTATCACCCCATAATATAATAACATTATTTATAATATATGTAAAATATTTACTTGAAACCGTAGAAGGAGACGAGTGAAGCGTCCCCGTGGATTTTGATTGCCCGTGGATTTTTAACGTCCCCGTGGATTTTCCCGTGGATTTTTAAATAACTGAAGATTAGAATTTGATTAGAATTATAAAATCATCAGACTTATTTCCATATATAGCGTATTTTTCCATGAATGCAGAAAGAGGGGTGGTCAATATTATGGTTCAGGATGGTAAAAACAAGACGGATACAATCTTGGAATTACAAGATCAAAATAATATCCTCGGAAGGTGGGCTTCCTTTTTTATAAAGAGACACCGGCTGATTTATCTGATCATTCTGATGCTGATTATATGGGGTATTACCGCTTATAATGAGCTTCCAAGAGAAATCAATCCAAAAGTTGTCATACCATATGGAATGGTACTGACGACATATAACGGCGCTTCACCGGAGGAAGTGGAGTTTCTTGTGACCAACAAGCTTGAGAGGAAGCTTGATGAATTGGAGCATGTCAAAAACATCAGCTCCAGCTCCGGATTGGGGTATTCAATGGTATTCCTGGAATTCGAGACCGACGTCGACATTGACGACATGATACAGAAGACCCGTGATAAGGTCGCGGCTGTTCAGCCTGACCTGCCGGAGGATGCCGACATTCCGGAGGTTTCGGATTTTAAGACAAATAATTCGCCTATCATGATTATAAATCTTGCTGGGGATTATGATTTTGCCGAGCTGAAAAAAATGGCTGAGAGAATTAAGGATGAACTGGAGAAGATCAACCATGTTTCTGATGTTGAGATAATCGGCGGGCTGGAGAGAGAAATAAAAATAACTGTCGATCCCCAGAAGCTTGCGGTATATAACCTGTCCCTTGACCGGATCGGTGCGGCAATTTCACAGTCCAACATAGACTTCCCCGGCGGGAATATTACCCTGGACAACAAACAGTTCAATATCAGGACAGTGGGGCAGTATGCCGAACCGGAGCAGCTTAAGCAGGTTATTGTCTCATATATCGGCAGCAGCCCGCTGCTTCTGGGTGATATTGCAGAGGTAGAGGACGGGTACAAGGACGCTGAATCCTATTCCAGGATGGCGGTAGGGCTTGGAAGCGGCAAGCCGGGAACTCAGAAAACTGTCGCTTTATCCGTCAAGAAAAAGGAAGCCGGCGATGTCATCAAAATAAGTAAGGAAATCAGAGATATGCTGGAAAGCAAAAAAGGTACAGCGTATCCTGAGAACCTTCAGGTGGAAATCAGCGGAGATACCTCAGTTTATGTACAGGATGAGCTGGGTACGGTAATCAATAATGCCAAATCGGGATTATTCCTTGTCATAATGGTGCTTTTCCTGTTTATCGGCCTCAGGGAGTCCATCATCGTCTCCTTCGTTATTCCCCTCGCTATCCTGTCGACCCTGGGTCTGATGAATGCATCCGGTATTACCTTCAATACCGTATCTTTGTTCTCCCTTGTTCTGTCGGTGGGCATGCTGGTGGACAACGGAGTTGTTATAATGGAGAATATCGACCGGCTCCGGCTTATGGGTGTAGACTCCGAATTGGCGGCAGAAGCCGGAACCAATCAAATAGCGCCTGCTGTAGCTTCTTCAACATTGACGACACTGGCGGCATTCTTCCCGCTCATATTGGCGGAAGGAATAACGGGGGACTTTATAGCAGACATTCCGAAGGTTGTAATATTTGCGCTTAGTGCATCCCTGTTCATTGCTCTGACAATAACACCCATACTAAGTGCAAGGCTTCTTAAACAGCGACACGGTATCCATATTAAAAAAGAACATCCATACATTAAAAAATACGGAAGAATGCTTTCGGTGATCATTGTATTCATCCTAGGGATGTATTCCTTCAAATACAGCAATACAGGGGCCTTTGAATTTGGACTTTTATCATGGCTGTTCGGCAGCTTATTCGCATTGCTGATGTATCTCAAACTTTACAGGAGCAGGAAAGACAATAAACATCCAATAATCAACTGGTATGGAGAGAAATTGTGCCTGATCATAAGCAGCAAAAAAAGAAGGCTTGCTGCCATAGGTATTTCGGTTATTCTGTTTGTTTCCAGCATGCTGCTCATACCCTTAGGAATACTGAAGGTCGAAATGTTCGGTGCAACAGATAATACACGTTTGTATATAGATATTGACGCACCCAAGGGAACTACCCTGGAAACCACCTCTGCTCTTACGGAGGAAGTGGAAAAGAGGCTCTTCGGATTTCCTGAAATAAAGAGCTTCGTATCCAATATCGGGGCATACGGTGCAGACAGTCTGAGTGATTTTTCGGTCAATTCGGGAAGCACACCCAATATAGCAAGGATTACCATAGACTTATATGAGAAGGATCACAGGGAAAAGACCAGCATGCAGCTGGCTGAAGAGTTCAGGGAAATAGTGAAGGACATTCCCGGCCCGGAAATAAAGGTACAGGAGCTGGTAACCGGTCCGCCCAGCGACAGGCCTATATATATACGAGTCAAAGGGGAGAACCTGGAGGATTTGAAGCAGGTTGCGAGGGAATATGCAAAAACACTGGAAGCCATGCAGGGAACAAGGGATGTAGAGGACGGGATCGAAACCGGTGCACCTGAGCTGCAGGTGCGGGTTAATAAGGCAAAGGCTGCTGCTCTGGGTCTAAATGATATGACTGTTGCATTGGGTGTGAGAAATGCTGTTTACGGTCTGACGGCGACAACCTTTAAAAATAACCAGGAT
Organism: Clostridia bacterium; assembly: GCA_035627615.1. Taxonomy (GTDB): domain Bacteria; phylum Bacillota; class Clostridia; order Lutisporales; family Lutisporaceae; genus BRH-c25. The sequence goes on along the minus strand of DASPLL010000023.1, from coordinate 30,666 downwards.
GAGATTGATGTGGTCATAAGGACTACTAAAGAGCGTTTGAAGACTGTTGAAGATATAAAGAACCTTTACTTTTACTCGAACAGCGGGCAGTCCATTCCATTTTTGCAGGTAGCGGAAATTGTCGACAGTGAGAGCCTTAACAGCATCGACCATGAAGAAATGAAGAGGCTTATCTATGTATCGGCAAGCATCAATACCGGTATAACTGCAGTAGAAGTGCTTGATGCATTCAAGGAGGCAGTATCGGATTATCAATTGCCTGAAGGGGTAACCATCGAGTATGGCGGTGAGATGGAAAACATGGAGGAAAGCTTTGCTGATATGTTCGCAAACATGATAATTGCAGCGATTCTGGTATACCTTATACTGGCAACACAGTTCAATTCGTTGTCACAGCCTCTGATCATACTGTTTACAGTACCCCTTGCTCTGATAGGGGTTATGCCGGGGCTGGCTGTTACGGGCCACAAATTTGACTTTCTTGCTTTTATCGGAGTTGTCGCTCTGGTCGGCATAGCTGTCAATAATGCAATTGTGCTGGTGGATTACATCAATTACCTTAGAAAAAACGGCTATTCCTTGTATGATGCCGTAAAAGAGACAGGGATTACAAGGTTCAAGCCGGTTATGGCTACCACAATTACGACTGTGGGCGGTATACTGCCCATGACCTTAAAGCAGCCTTTCTTTGCTTCCATGGGTTATGGACTGATGTTCGGATTAAGTGTGTCTACAATGCTGACACTGGTTGTAATACCTGTCCTGTATATAATGATCGACGGAGCTAAAGAAATGGGGAGAGGACTTTTATCCAAAAAGGAGATGAATATATGAAAAAGCTATTGGCGTTGATATTGATCCCGGTTTTTATGCTGGCAGGCTGTGCAAAAAATGATGCGCCTGCATCAGCTGAGTCGGAGGGAAAAGTAAAGTATGTAAAAACAACTGCAGTGAAGACAAGGGATTTCGGAAACAAGCTGGTCCTTCCCGGAAAGATACAGCCGAAGGAAAGCGCACTTGTAACTGCAAAAGTCGGCGGAACGGTGCTGGCAGTCAGGGCGGATATGGGCAGCCCGGTAAAGGCGGGGGATCTGCTTTGTAAAATAGATGATACGGTATATGAATTGCAGTATGAGAAGGCTGACGCAGGGGTAAAAAACGCACAGCTTACCCTGGAGCGGCTTAAGGATTACGGCAAGGACAGCGGATTGGACCCGCAGCAGATAGAGCTGGCGCGGACACAATATAATACCGCAAAGATAAACTATGATACAACTGAAAAAGAGTATAACCGCATAAAGGGCTTATACGACTCCTTGGTCATATCCCAATCGGAATTTGAACAGTGGGAATCGAGGTATAATCTGGCAAAGGAACAATTTGAAAGCGCAGAATCAAATCTCTCCCAGGTGGAAAGGAACCACGGATTTGATGTGAAGAGTGCGGAAATAGCGTTAAAAATAGCACAAAATGACTATCAAATGGCAGAGGAGAACTACAAGGATACCTCGGTGCTTTCCCCCATATCGGGTATCGTGGCAAGCCGCAGCGCTTCCGTAGGTGAGAATACTGCGCCGGGAGCTCCTGTGTTTTCAGTAGTAAACCTGGATACTGTCTATCTGGAGAGCGGAGTGTCGGAGTTAAATATCGGGAGCTTGAAGGAGGGACAGGAGGTATCTGTCATAATCGATGCATTGAAAGGTGAATATTTTTCCGGAAAGCTTACCAACATAAGTCCTGCTCTGGATGAAAAGACCGGCACTTATCCCGTCAAAGCGGAGGTTGCAAATAAAGGCAGTCTTATAAAGGCAGGAATGTTCGGTACTATGGAAATCATAACCGATCAGCATAAAAATGCTTTGGCAGTACCCAAGGAAGCAGTGCTCCAGGAAAGCGGCAGCAATTATGTGTATGTTATACTGGAAGGGAAGGCAGTAAAAAAAGCAGTCACATTAAGTTATTCCGATGAAGCATATTACGAGGTTCTTAAAGGCCTTAAGGCGGAAGAGCAGGTAGTCATAGCCGGAAATAGTGACCTGAAGGATGGGGAAAAAGTGGCAGTTAAAAATTAACGGAGTTCTGACACGGGGACGGTTCTGATGGCTGTCTGCTTGTGGTATGATGTGTTATAATTATAGGGGTATTGTAATATATTACAATACCCCTATAATATAATGGAGGTTTATGTATGAAGTCAAAGCTTGGAAACTATACAGCAGCCGGGCAGGCTATACTTGCGGCAGCGTTATTTGGAATGAGCGCACCCTTTTCAAAGCTGCTGCTTGAAAAAATATCTCCAATAATGTTATCTTCACTTCTTTATCTTGGAGCAGGAATGGGGATGCTTATTGTTTACAGCCTGAGAAGAATCTCCAAAGCAGAAACCGTGGAAGCGGGGCTCACAAAAAAGGAGCTTCCTTTTATCGTTCTGATGATATTGTTGGATGTATCAGCTCCGGTTTCTCTACTGATCGGGCTTACAATGACAAGCCCTGCAAACGCTTCTTTATTGAATAATTTTGAAATCGTCGCAACTTCTATTATTGCACTCATTATATTTAAGGAGGCAATAGGAAAACGGCTGTGGACAGCCATTCTTTTTGTAACTGTTTCAAGTATGATGCTTACAATTCAGGATATCAGCAGTTTTTCCTTTTCTATTGGTTCAGTATTTGTTCTGCTCGCCTGTACTTTTTGGGGACTTGAGAACAACTGCACACGAAAGCTTTCACTGAAGGATCCGGTTCAGATAGTAATAATAAAGGGCTTCGGATCAGGTATATGCGCTCTGATTATTGCTGTTTCAGCAAAAGAGATATTTCCGGATGCCGCTGATATTCTACTGGCACTGCTGCTTGGTCTATTTGCTTATGGAATGAGCATACTCTTTTATGTAACGGCACAAAGACAACTGGGTGCTGCCAGGACAAGTACATACTATGCTGTTGCGCCGTTTATAGGCGTTGGAATATCATATATTGTTTTTTCTGAGCCTGTGACTATGAAATTTATAGCAGCAACAGCAGTAATGCTTACCGGAACTTACTTTGCGCTGGAAGAAAGGCATGGACATCAGCACTGCCACGAGGCGATAGAGCATGAACACAGACATAATCATTCGGACGGGCATCACAACCATATTCATCAGGCGCCGGTCTATGGTGAGCATAGCCATCTGCACCTGCACGATGAAATTGTACATGTACATGAGCACATGCCGGATATACATCATGCTCATCAGCACTGAAAACGGATGCCTGTTTAGTAACCATTTTAACTTCTCCATAATATCTACACATTCAGCATATATCATTATAAAAAAACGAAGGGTGGAGTTATTATGGGTAATAATAAGAAGCAAAACACAAAAACTAAAATGAATAAGAGCAAGAATTATATATTTATATTACTTGTTGTGGTCTTAGCATCCTTTGCAGTATATTCAGCCATGAGCAGCAACAAGGGACAGCAAGCATCTTCAGTGGATTCAACCAAACCGGCGGTAACTGCAGAAAACAATGAAAACCCGGATATACCAAAAGATGAAGATCTTAAGATATTAAAAAGTGAGATCAGTGAAAAAGCCAAATTTTATCCTTACAAATCCGGCGATACCTATATGGAAGTGCTGGCAGTCAAAGCAGCTGATGGAAGTATCCGTACAGCGCTGAATACATGCCAGATATGTTTTGATTCCGGTCAGGGCTATTATAAGCAGGAAGGTAACACACTCGTATGTCAGAATTGCGGAAATGTATTCGGAGTAGATGATGTTGAGGTGGTGAGAGGCGGATGCAATCCTGTGCCGGTGCTTCAGGAGAATAAAACCGATGATGGTGAGTATATTGTAGTAAAGAAAGAGTTTCTGTCGGATAGCAAAGGTTTATTTGCTGATTGGAAAAGGTAATAATTTCATTGTGCGAAGACAGGCGGGATGATTAGATTCCCTCCTGTCATTATAACAGGCAGGGGCATCAATTCCACATTAATTAATCATGCCCGTAAGCAAGTTTCAAAAAAAGCTTCTATTGTAGTAAAAAGGCTTCAATTGAAGCCTTTTTTATTTATATTCCGGTAATAATACTATTATAAAATTTTGTTCTAAATTTTCTTCTTCATAAAATCTTCACAAGTAATGAGTATGATATAATCATATAGGGTAGGGGGGTAACGTAAGTTGCGAAAGGAGAAAAATTATGAAATCAGAAAACTATAAGATAAGCGGCATGACCTGCGCAGCATGTGCCAAAGCTGTGGAGAGAGCAGTCAAAAAGCTTCCGGGAACTGCAGAGGCGGCCGTGAATATAGCAACGGATAAGCTTGCCATTACTTATGATGAAGCAAAGCTCAAACCGGAAGACATTATGGATGCGGTAACAAAAGCAGGCTATGAGGCAATTAAGGAAGTTAACACAAAGGAAGTCAGCATACCTATAGAAGGTATGACCTGTGCTGTTTGTGCCAAGTCAATAGAAAAAGCGGTCGGAAAACTTTCCGGTGTAGAGTCTGCTTCAGTAAATTTTGCAGCTGAAAAAGCAATCATACGTTATAATCCGGCCGAACTAAGACTGTCAGAAATCAAGCAGGCTATTGCAAAGGCCGGCTACAAAGCCCTTGAAATAGAGAATAAGGACAAGGTGGATGAGGATAGGCTCCGCAAGGAAAAAGAAATCCGGACCCTATGGACCAAGTTTATTGTTTCAGCAGTTTTTGCTGTTCCTCTTCTTTATATAGCAATGGGCGCCATGCTGGGATGGCCGCTGCCGGAAGCCCTGGATCCCATGGATTACCCGCTGCTCTATGCGTATGTACAGATAGGACTCGTCATACCGGTAATCGTGGCCGGATACCGCTTTTATACTGTGGGCTTTAAGGCAATACTGCGCAGAAGTCCCAATATGGACTCCCTGATAGCGATGGGTACTTCAGCAGCCGTGCTCTACAGCCTGTATTCAACGTATCAGATAAGTAAAGGACATTTTATGAGTGTAGAGAACCTGTACTTTGAAACTGCGGGAGTCATTATAGCATTGATCCTTTTAGGAAAATCGCTGGAGGCAGTATCAAAGGGCAGGACTTCAGAGGCTATAAAAAAACTGATGGGCCTTGCGCCAAAGACAGCTATCATATTGCAGGACGACAAGGAGATTGAAATACCGATTGAAGAGGTTGAGGTAGGAGATATCATAGTTGTAAAGCCAGGCTCGAAAATACCGGTAGACGGTGAGGTGGTGGATGGACTTACGGCAATCGATGAATCAATGCTTACCGGTGAAAGTATTCCTGTTGAGAAAAAACAGGGAGATAAGGTCTATGCTGCAAGTATCAACAAGACAGGCTCCATCAGATTCAAAGCAACCAAGGTCGGCAGTGATACGGCCCTCGCCCAGATAATAAAGCTGGTGGAGGATGCCCAGGGATCAAAGGCACCGATTGCACAGATGGCAGATATAGTATCAGGATATTTTGTACCGATTGTTTTTGTAATAGCTGTTGTATCAGCATTGGCGTGGTATTTCATCGGAGGTGAAACTCCGGTATTTTCACTGACGATCTTTATAGCGGTATTGGTTATAGCCTGCCCATGCGCGTTAGGTCTTGCCACACCGACAGCCATAATGGTCGGAACAGGAAAAGGCGCCGAATATGGGGTTCTGATAAAGGGCGGGGAAGCCCTGGAATCAACGCATAAAATAAAGACCATTGTGTTTGACAAAACAGGAACAATAACTGAAGGCAGGCCAGAGGTTACAGATATAGTGACTACCGGGATAATTGAAAAAACCAAGCTCTTACAGCTTGCTGCAGCTGCCGAAAAAGGATCTGAGCATCCGCTGGGAGAAGCAATAGTCCGGGGGGCGGAGAATGAAAAGCTGGAAAACCTGAAGGTTGATAAATTCAATGCAATACCAGGTCACGGCATTGAAGTTGAAATTGAAGGCAAGAATATATTATTGGGAAACAGAAAGTTAATGACAGAAAGGAATATCAAGCTTACAGAGTTGGAAAAAGAGTCGGACCGCTTAGCCACGGAGGGGAAAACACCTATGTATGCCGCTATTGACAATCAGCCGGCTGGAATAATAGCGGTTGCCGACATAGTAAAGGAGAGCAGTGCCAGGGCAATAAAAAAACTGCATGCTATGGGCATAGAAGTGGCCATGATTACCGGAGACAATCGTAAAACGGCTGAAGCCATTGCAAAACAGGTCGGAATCGACCGGGTACTGGCTGAAGTCCTTCCACAGGATAAGGCCAATGAAGTAAAGAAGCTCCAGGCTGAGGGTAAAAAGGTAGCAATGGTCGGTGACGGCATCAACGATGCACCGGCACTGGCTCAGGCGGATATAGGGATCGCAATAGGTTCCGGTACAGATGTTGCTATGGAATCCGCGGATATAGTACTGATGAGAAGTGACCTGATGGATGTTCCGACCGCTATTCAGCTAAGCAAGAGCACAATACGCAATATCAAGCAGAATCTTTTCTGGGCATTTGGCTACAATGTGGCAGGAATACCGGTTGCAGCAGGGCTGCTCCATGTATTCGGCGGTCCGCTCCTGAACCCGATACTGGCAGCAGCAGCCATGTCGCTAAGCTCAGTCTCGGTTCTGACAAACGCCCTAAGACTGAAAGGCTTCAAGCCGTATAAATAACATGTCCGGGGTACGAGGCTCCCATACTAGTCCGATTGTAGAGGCGGCTATTGGCCGTCCGAACAAAGTATAAAATTGAAAGTACAAAAAATATTAAGGAGGAACAAAAATGAAAAAGCAGATCAATATTGAAGGAATGAGCTGCGGCCATTGTGTAAAGCATGTTGAAGGCGCACTTGGTGAGATTGGTGGTGTTAAAAAGGTAGATGTGGATCTTAAGAGCAAGCATGCAATAGTGGAGCTTGAGCATGATGTAGAGGATTCTGTATTCAAAGCGGCAATAGAAGAAGCAGGGTATGAGGTTGTCGGAGTAAAAGAGGTATAGCCCGATGGACAAAGGAGGAATAGCCTTGGAAAGTGAAAAGCCTTCGAGCCAATGCAGCAAGTGCAGTCATACCAATACAGTTGCACGATCGGAGAAAGCAAAGAAAGATATGATAAACAGGCTGAACCGTATTGAAGGTCAGGTAAGGGGAATCAAGGGAATGATTGAGAAGGACGTATATTGTGATGATGTATTGAACCAGATAACATCGGTCCATTCCGCAATGAATTCGCTAAGCAGGCTCATCCTGAATAATCACATGAAGTCCTGCCTGGTAACCCGTATACAAGCCGGGGAAATGGAAGTAGTTGATGAACTCTTATATACGATTGAAAAGATGTTGAAATAGAAAAGGCAGGTAAAAAATATGAAAAAATTTATATTTATTAGTTTGATTCTAGTCGTGGCAATATCCCTGGCAGCCTGTCAGTCAACAGATGTAGTGGGTAAATTCGCAGTGACCTCCTTTGAAGCAGTGTTGAACAAGATTCCCGATAAAATTACATCTGATGAAGCTAATAACGGCTGGTCATTGGCTTCGCCAACCGGTGAAAGATTCCTGTGGGGAAAGGACTTCAGCAGGGAAGGTGCACCGGATATGATGCTGGAGTTCGCTTCAGAGCCTTTTATTAAGGCAGGCCTGAATGTAAACAAGCTGCCAAAGGATATGTATGTATATGACAGCAGTGCAAATAAGCTTAAGATAAGATCTGAGCTCGGCAGTGAAAAGTTCACCTACAATGGGGAAGCAGCACCCATGGACAGCTTCAGGAAGCTAATGGAGTCTCATCGGGACAGTATAGGCTATCACGCAGCACTTGATCATTACGGTGCAGCACTTGGAAACGGTAATATGTTTGAATGGGCGAAGGATATGAATACCAATGACAAGGATATAGTCTTTGTGCTGAACCCGCAGCCCTTTATCGACGCCGGCGTTGATCCTGCCAAAGTAGAAGGCTGGGCTTTTGCAAAGGTTGAAGTCATGGATGACAACGGCAAGAAGATAGAAGTCGACAAGCTGTTAAAGCCTTTTGATTTATAATAATAAATTAGAAGTTTCTATAGGACAGAGTCTTTTGCCCTTTGGCAATAAGACTCTGTTATTTATTGCCGGCAAAACATGGGTTTGCTATAATGAGTAGTAGGATAACAGCTTATTTATGTGTACATAATTAAGCAGTATTTTTTATGATATAATCATGGATGTAAAGGTGAGGTAAATGAAAAAATACGATACTATTATATTTGATTTGGATGGTACACTGCTCAATACTCTTGAGGACCTTACGGACAGCGTCAATTATGCGCTGGCGCTGTATGGTTTTCCCAACAGAAGAATGGAGGAGGTTAGGAGCTTTGTGGGCAATGGAGTGGCCAATCTGATGGGACTTTCCATAGCCGGAGGCTCTGATAATCCGTACTACGAAAAGTGTCTTGCAGATTTCCGCAGGCATTATTCTGGGAACCTGCAGAATAAGACCGGCCCTTACGGGGGTATCATGGAGCTTTTGGAAAAATTATCGGAGGCAGGCTACAAGCTCGCCATTGTATCGAATAAATTCGATAAAGCGGTAAAGGGACTTAGTGAATTCTATTTCGGTGAATATATAAAAGTCGCGATAGGAGAGTCGGAGGATGTTTCAAGGAAACCGGCGCCTGATACTGTGCTTAAGGCACTTGAGGAACTAGGCTCTAATGCTGACAAAGCGGTATATGTGGGTGATTCGGAGGTAGATGCCAGGACAGCCGGGAATTCCGGAACCATGTTTGTGGGTGTGACCTGGGGTTTCAGAGACAGGGAGGTGCTGGAACTGGAAGGTGCAGATTATATCATAGATAAGCCGGAGGAATTATTAAGGATAATAGAAGGTAAATAAAGGGAAGGTGTAATACAAGTTCACATGTCTGTTTTTCTTGTTATATCTTATGCCATAGGACAGGATAATGCTGCATATCAATCTGAGACAAAAAATCTCAGATTGATATGCAGCATTTTATTATTAAAAACAACAGCTATTTTATATGATAGGAATTTGATAGTCAGGTTATATGTCAAAATGAGATGAAATATGAATTTGAGCAGTAGCAAATGGGGATGACATTAGTGTTTTCAGCCTAATTCTTGTGAAGGAGCAGCTTTGGCATGGAAATTGCTAAAATAATAAACAGAAAAATAGACACTAACTTATCACATATTACTATGGCAAAAATAAGGAGGTTTTTCATGAGTGCACTGTATGAGCAAATTATTGAGAGCTTAATTGAAGGGCAATCAAAAAGAGTAAGGGAACTGGTCGAAAAAGCAGTAGAGGATGGTCTTGCAGCAAAGGAACTGCTGAATAACGGCCTGCTGGCAGGAATGAATGAAGTAGGAGTCCTGTTCAAGGATGGAGAGCTGTTTGTACCCGAAGTGCTGGTCGCAGCAAAGGCTATGAATGCCGGAATGGAAGTGCTGGCACCCCTGCTAAAAGAGGGAGATGTTCAGAAAAAGGGAAAGGCAGTATTTGCAACTGTAAAAGGCGACCTGCATGATATCGGTGTCAAGCTTGTTGGAATGATGATGGAGGGAGCAGGCTATGAGGTGATAAACTTAGGAGTGGATACACCCCCCGAAAAAATTGTGGAGGCTGTCAAGGAGCATCAGCCGGATATAGTAGGTATGTCCGCCATGCTGACTACAACAATGGTAGCTATGAAGGATACCATTGAAGCTCTTAAGGAAGCCGGTTTTTATGACAAGGTAAAGGTAATGATCGGAGGCTCGCCGGTATCCGAACGATATGCCAGGGAAATCGGAGCCCATTATTCTGCCGACGCCACATCCGCGGTCGAATTGGCAAATCAACTGATGAGTGTATAGAAAGGGGATTGAATTATGTTTCCAGCAGTAGATGGAGGACAATTAAAGTTATTGAAGGAAAATGAAATAAAAGTCATACATGAGACTTCGATGAGAATACTGGAAGAAGTAGGTATGAAGATAAAGAGTGCGGAAGCAAGGCGTGTTTTTGCAGCCCATGGTGCAGCGGTAGATGAAGTTAACCATATAGTGAGAATTCCCAGAGCTTTAGTGGAAAAGGCTATCGAAAGCGCACCTTCTAAAGTGATTCTTTATGGGCAAGACAAAAAGAATGATCTGCATCTTGAAAAAGCTCGTACTCATTTGGGGACAGGAGGGACAGTGCTGTATGCATTGGATCTGGATACCGGTGAGAAGAGAAATACTACTACCGGTGACGTAAGAGATATTGCGAGGATGGTAGATTACTGTGAGAACGTATCTTTTTATGTAATCAATACTTACCCTCAGGATGTGCCGGACGCCGCTTCAGATATAAATCGTTTTTACTGGGCACTTACAAATACCACCAAGCATGTTATGGGCGGAATGTACACGATGAAAGGACTGAAGGACGTAATTGAGATGTCCGAAGAAATCGCAGGAGGTGCAGATCGACTCAGAGAGCGGCCTTTCATATCTTTTATCGTGTTGATGGTCAGTCCTTTGGTCATGGATGGAGAATATACAGACTATCTTATTGAGATTGCCCGGAAAGGACTTCCTGTTGCAGTATCTTCAGAGCCGTTGGCCGGTGCTACATCGCCTGTTACTATTGCCGGAACCATTGCACTGAATAATGCGGAAACCCTTGCTGGGATTACCTTAACCCAGCTGATCAACCCCGGCACACCGGTACTATATGGTTCAACCTCCAGCATTATGGATATGAAAGAAGGGACTTACATGGCAGGCCCTATTGAATCTGCCATGGTCAATGCGGGAATCGCACAATTGACACAGTATTATAAGCTGCCTATGTATGGTACGGCTGGGATGTCAGATTCCAAAATACTCGATACCCAGGCCGGATATGAAAGCGCTCTGACAGCGATGACCGTTTCATTATCGGGCAGTAACTATATACATGATGCTGTGGGGATTCTTGAAATGTGCCAGGTATTCTCCTATGATAAGATGGTCATAGACAATGAGATACTGGGAAATGTGTTGAGACTGATGAGAGGGATAGAAGTCAATGAAGACACCCTTGCCTATGATGTAATCAAATCCGTGGGCCCAGGAGGACACTTCCTTTCAGAAGATCATACAGTGGAGCATGTTAGGAAAGAATTCTTTATTCCAAAGATTTCGGATAGACAAACCCGTATCAAATGGCAGGAGGATGGCTCATTAACCTCAGCAGACCGTGCACGGAAAATTGTCGATAAAATACTGAATAAGCATATTCCGATGCCTGTTAATCCTGAGGTCAAAGCAAAGCTTCGTCAGAAATATCCGGAGATCAAGGGGGAAGAATTGTATTAAGTAAATGAATTATATCAAGTGAACGAATTGATGGACAGGCGACCATGTCTGTCCATTTTCTATATTAAAAGTATTATACAGGTGTATAATTTGATGTAAAAATCAAAATAAGCATAAAATTTACAATATATAGACAGGAAGAGTACGGATCTTTAACGAATTAATAATATATGGTATATTTAACCTTATTCAATGTAAGGGAATGATATTTTTTCAAGGCACTTGACATAACTAATTTCTAAAGGTGGTTGAAGATTTATGAGCTCGTTATCACAAATCAAAAACATGGTACAGCAGCTTGCAGAAGCAGCAAGTACAGCAATAGGGGTAGATGTAGAAGTAATCGATGATCAGCTGTATAGAATTGCAGGAACCGGAAAATCTAAGGAATTAATGGGACATAGAATTCAGGTTCAAGGCGTTATCAATAGATTTTTGTTCAAAGGTAGGAAAAATATCATAATCGAAAACCCTGGGAAAGAAGAAAATTGCGCCTTTTGTCCTAAGTATGGCAACTGTATTTACAAGAGGGCGGTATATGCCGCTATAGAATATAAAGAAAAAACTATTGGGGTAATAGGTATTACTGCCATGAACGATGAACAGGTCGATCTTGTTGAGCATAATAACTATGCCATGCTGGATTTTGTAGATAAAATAGCAAATCTGATCAGTACAAAGGTTCAGGAACATGAGATGCTGAAGCAGGTAAAGACCTATGGTGAGCTAATGAGCACGGTAATTGACAATATACATAAGGGCGTAGTCATACTCAATAAGGATTACTCCATTATAGACGTTAATAATTATCTGGTGGAAAAGCTGTCCATACAGAAAAGAGATGTTGCAGGCAAACATATATTGGATCTCATGCCTGCTCTATGTCTGTGGAAGGAGTCACAGGACAAGCCGAACTATGACTGTCAGGAAATCGTATACCAGCAAAACGGAAAGCAAATATATCTTTTGTGCTCCTTAAAACCCATAGTAGTAAACGAGGAGATTGAAGGGAGCATTTGTCTGATTGAGGATTACAGGGATACAACCAAGCTGGCTTATACTATTTCCTCAACGCAAAAGGATATATCTTTAGATGATATCATTGGAGAAGATGTACATTTTGTGAAATTCAAGGATGAAGTTAAGAGGGTCGCAGTTCACGATTCAACAGTTTTGCTGACAGGAGACACAGGTACAGGTAAAGAGCTTTTTGCAAGGGCAATCCACTCGGAAAGCAGCAGAAGAAATCAACCCTTTATTACCGTTAACTGTGGTGCATTGCCGGAAGCATTGATAGAGAGCGAATTCTTCGGATATGAAAAGGGAGCCTTTACAGGTGCAAATAATATGGGTAAGCATGGGAAATTCTACATGGCTAACAAGGGAACAATATTCCTGGATGAGATTGAAACCATGCCCCTATACCTGCAGCCCAAGCTTCTCAGGGTGATAGAAAGACGTGAAGTAGAACGCATCGGCGGAGCGAAAAGCATACCTGTCGACGTCAGAATCATAGCAGCTTCAAATGTAAGGCTGGATGAGATGGTAATGAAGGGCGAATTCAGAGAGGATTTATTCCATAGGCTCAATGTCGTTACATTATTTATACCGTCTCTCAGGGAAAGAGGACATGATGTACTGGTCCTGGCAGAGTATTTTATCAAGAAGTTTTCAACCCGGTTCGGGAAGAATATTATAGGACTGTCGGAAGAGGTGCAAAACATATTCCTTAATTACTCCTGGAATGGAAATGTGAGGGAGCTGCAGAATACTATAGAGTATGCCATAAATATGGAGCAGAGCAACTATGTTACCATAGAAAACCTGCCATTTCAGTTTAAAGGAATAAAATCACCCAAGAAATTCACTACTTTGGAGGAGCTGGAGGAAGAACACATTCTGAAAGCTCTGGACCGGTTCGGCTGGTCGGAGGAAGGAAGGATTGAAGCAGCCAAGCAGTTGGGAATCAGCCGGGCTACAATATATAGGAAGATCAAAAAATATGGTATTGTAGAAAGGAGCGTTTCAAAATGAGATATGACATCACATTTTGAGATGCTCCATAATTTTGAATGAACATCGATATATTCATATATACAGTAGAAAATGCAGTTGTATACATATCAAATTGATATATAAGCGATTGGAATTGTTAAATGCTTTAATAGAAGCTTTTCTTATATATACACTTCCGGAATTAACTGAATTAGATGGAAATTCTGAAAACCCTTATTCTCTGGTTACTTCTGATCCCAAAACTATTTTCAATTATTATTTTGGCACGGAGATTGCTATATATTGTTATGAAAGCATTCTGTAAACTGAAGAAGCTTACGGGTTCCTACATAGCCATGCTGCAGTAAAGCAATTTTCAAGTAGTAACATGAAACTACAAAATATGAATTAAGGAGGATAAAATAATGAGTGCACTGTATGAACAGATTATTGAGAGCTTAATCGAAGGTCAATCAAAAAAGGTAAGGGAATTAGTTGAAAAAGCGGTAGAGGACGGTCTTGCAGCAAAGGAACTGTTGAATAACGGCCTGCTTGCAGGAATGAATGAAGTAGGGGTCCTGTTTAAGGACGGAGAACTGTTTGTACCCGAAGTGCTGGTCGCAGCAAAGGCTATGAATGCTGGAATGGAAGTGCTGGCACCCCTGCTAAAAGAGGGAGATATTCAGAAAAAGGGAAAGGCAGTATTTGCAACTGTAAAAGGCGACCTTCATGATATCGGTGTTAAGCTTGTGGGTATGATGATGGAGGGGGCAGGCTATGAGGTAATAAATCTGGGAGTGGATACACCTCCTGAAAAAATCGTAGAGGCTGTCAAGGAGCATCAGCCGAATATCGTAGGTATGTCGGCCATGCTGACTACCACAATGGTAGCTATGAAGGATACCATCGAAGCCCTTAAGGAAGCCGGCTTCTATGACAAGGTAAAGGTAATGATAGGAGGCTCACCGGTATCAGAGCGGTATGCAAAGGAAATAGGAGCCCATTATTCAGCCGATGCCACGTCCGCTGTAGAGTTGGCAAATCAACTGATGAGTGTATAGGAGGTGTATTGAATGAGATCAAGCAGAAATAGAAGTTCCTTTCCGGGAGGACTTGTGGGAGGAGCCTATAAACCGCTTACTCAAGAGGGAATCGAGAAAATACATAAGGCAACGATGAAGGTTTTTGAACAAACAGGAATACAGGTTAATGATGAAAGAGCACTAAAAGCTTTTAATAGTGCGGGAGCAGACGTTGACTTCAATACCAAAATAGTGAGAGCATCTGAAAGCTGGATCCTTGACAAGATAAAAACTGCTCCTTCAGCTATCACACTATATGGAAGAGAAGACAGGCATAATCTGGAGCTGGATGGTTATAAGGTATATATCGGATCAGGCGGTACGGCAACAAATGCATTGGATATCGATACAGGTGAAAGAAGGGCTTCTACATTGAAGGATGTTCAGATGGCAGCAAGATTGGTTGACGCACTGGACAATATCCACTACTTTGTATTATCTTGCTTTCCGAACGAACTGGAAAAGAAGAATGTGGACGTAAACCGTTTCTACGCCGGTATAAGAAATACTACAAAGCATGTAATGGGTGGAGTCTATACAAAGGAAGGGATTCAGAATGTCGCCAAATATGCTTCGATGATTGCGGGAAGCAGGGAAGCATTACTGAAAAAGCCGTTCGTTTCCTTTATCACATGTATCATGAGCCCTCTAGTCCTTGATAGGGATTATACAGATTTAATGATCACAGCCATTGAAACGGGACTGCCGATGGCTACACCGACAGCACCGATGGCTGGTTCTACTTCGCCGGCGACTCTTGCGGGAACTCTGGTGCAGATGAATGTAGAGGCATTAACAGGAGTACTGCTTACTCAGATCATGGACCCGGGACATCCTGTTTTATACAGCTGTGTACCTACTACGACCGATCTCAGGACAGGTGCCTTCTGCTTTGGTTCTGTTGAAATGGGTATGATGAATGCAGCTTGCGCACAGTTATCAAGATTCTACAAGCTTCCGAATTATACTACAGCAGGTGTGAATGAATCGAAAATCCCGGATATCCAGTCAGGTTATGAGAGTATGGCAAGCACCATAATGTGCGCACTGGCAGGCTCCAACTATATTCACGATGCGGCAGGCCTGATTGAATCCGGGATGGCCATTTCCTATGAACAATATGTAGTAGATAATGATATTCTGGGTATGTGTATGCGTGCTGTAAAGGGAATAGAAGTAAATGATGAAACCCTGGCAGTAGACGTCATCCATGATGTAGGCCCTGCAGGAAATTATCTGTCCCATGATCATACAGTTATGAATATGAAGACGGAGTTTTTCTACAACATGGTATCTGATAGAAGTACAAGAGCGAGGTGGGATCTTGAAGGATCCGTCGATGCAAGGGAGAGGGCGAGAAGAATAGCAAAGGAAATCCTTACAAGCCATAAGCCAATGTTTGTAGATAGAGAAATAGAAAAAGAGATTCTGAGAACCATTCCTGGTATGGTGCAGGAATGGATCGAGTAAAACTGAAAGTTGAAATATAGTCTGTAAGGAGGCATAAGATAATGAATGGAAAAGAAAGGGTTTTGAAAGCCCTTAGCTTTGAACCCACGGACCGGGCTCCTTGGGTACCGTATTCAGGTGTGCAGACTGCCAATCTGATTGGTGTGGATGCAGAAGCCTATTTAAAAGATGCAGATAAGATAGTCGACGGCATAACTAAAGCCTATGAGTTGTATAAGCCTGACGGACTTCCGGTATGCTTTGATATTCAAATTGAAGCTGAAGCTCTAGGCTGTAAGCTCCAGTGGTCAAAGAACAATCCACCTGCTGTGGCAACCCATGTTTTAGAGGAAAAGTCCCTGTCCGAATTAAAGAAGCCTACAAAGAATGACGGCAGATACCCGATCGTACTGGAAGCAGCCAGGAAGCTTGTTACTGCTATAGGTGATAAGGTAGCTCTGTATTCACTGATATGTGGTCCTTTTACCTTAGCCCTGCATCTGAGGGGAACGGAAATATTTACCGAAATCATTGAAGAGCCTGAAAAAGCTCATGAATTGATGAGCTTTTGCACTGAGGTAGCCAAAGACCTGTCCGAAATGTATGCAGAAACGGGTGTGCCGATTGTTGCAGTGGTTGACCCTATGGTATCACAGATTTCTCCCAGGCATTTCAAGAAGTTTGTCTCACCATATTTAACAGAATTAAATGATTATATTCATTCTCTAGGCATAAAAGTGACAACCTTCTGCTGCGGAGATGCAACTAAAAATCTTGAGCTTATGTGCCAGACCAATACAAACGGTATTGCCTTTGATGAAAATGTAGATATGGCTTATGCAAAGGAAGTAGCGACAAAGTACAGAGTATCCTTTGGGGGCAACTTACCTCTGACAACAGTCATGCTTTTTGGTTCTCCCCTTGAAAATGTCGAGGAAGCCAAGAAAACACTTGCCATTGGAGAAGGCTTGGGCTTCATACTGTCCCCTGGGTGAGATATGCCCTTTGAAACTCCGGTGGAGAATATATTAGCAGTTGCTAATTTTATTAATGGTGATTTTGCATCTATAGAGATGCTGCAATCCGAAAGGCATGTGTCGGAAGCGGAAGATATGGAATTTGAAGATGTGGAGATTAAGCCGGGTGAAGTATTCATAGAGATTGTGACATTAGACTCTGAAGGCTGTCCGCCATGTCAATATATGTGTGAAACTGTCAAAAAGGTGCTGCCCAAATATGAAGGCAAGCTTACATGGAGGGAATCTCTTGTGAAAACAAGGGCTGGAATCAGAAGAATGGCTAAGCTTGGAGTAAAAAATCTGCCGGCTATGCTGTTAAACAATGAAGTGGTGTTTGATAACATAATTCCGACGGAAAAAGAGCTAGCAGAAGAGATAGAAAAAAGACTATAATACAACACGGGCATGTCAGATTGAGATATTTATATCTCAATCTGACATGCTAAATAACGAGTAATTTGCGAAAATTTCAGAATATATATCTAATTTTGCCAATAAGTTCATCTCACTTTGAAATGCAGCTCATACACTGCTTTCAGCGCAAAAATAATCAAAATCTTCCAAATAGTATATATTGCCAGAAATTGAGAGCCTATTTATATCCTGGATCGGAGCCTTTGATTTTGGCACATAAATTGCAAAGGTAAAAATGAAGAACGATTTAGGAGGGGATAAGATGAAGGGCTGCTTAAACAATGGTTTCACTTGAAAAAAGTAGAATGAAGACCCCTATAGTCATCATTCTACAAATGTGTATGTGTATATGAAATATCATATACAAAAAAAGTATAAAGCAAATTGTATTTGTATGCAATACAAAAATAACGATTGGAAGGTGGTACAGTATGGGTAACGTATTCGGATGTTTAGGATTATTAAATAGAGTATCTGTGTTAGCCGATCCACCGCCCTTTGGGCCTTATGAAATGTTAATGGATTTTGCATTAATGTCACTGCTGCTTTTTATTGCGCAATTCATGAGAGCAAAAATAAAATTGGTTCAGAACCTATATTTACCTTCTTCTCTTATTGCAGGTTTTATGGGATTGTTTCTAAGTAACCAGTTTTTAGGCATTATACCTTTCAGCAGCAAAATGAGCAGTTATGCTTATATGTTGGTAGTTGTGCTGTTCGCCGGTTTATTCATTGGAAACAGCGAAAAACAATCCATTAAGAAGATTGTAAATGAGGTAGGGGATACTTTTACATTGAATATGGCAACAGAATTCGGCCAATTTGGATTTGCCATTCTAGTCGGCGGTTTCATACTATATCAAATGTTTCCGGAGGTACACCATGCATTTTCCATCCTGTTGCCTGCAGGCTTCGTAGGAGGCCATGGCTACGCTGCAGCCATAGGTGGGACCTTGAAGGATGCAGGAGGCTGGGAAGAAGCTCTCACCATTGGACAGACCTTTGCGACAATCGGTCTAATATGTGGAATACTGGGCGGATTGGTACTGATTAATTATGCCACAAGGAAAAAAGCGACTAGATTTATCAAGACTATGGCTGAACTGCCAAAGAGCATGCAAACCGGACTGGTTCCATTGGAAGAACAAACACCTATGGGAAATCAGACTGTCAATCCAATGGCTATAGATCCGCTGTCATGGCACATTCTGCTGGTATTGATAGCAGCAGCCGGAGGATATTATGCAACAAACTATGCCAAGGTGCTTATTCCGCAGGTTAGTTTGCCGATGATGTCCGTCGCTATGCTGGCGGGAGTTTTGTTACAGTTTGTGATCAATAAGCTCGGGATGGGACAATATGTTGATAAACGTATCATCACGAGAATTGGAAGCTCTGTAACGGATTACCTTGTAGCCTTTGGGGTAGCCTCCATCCAGATATCGGTTGTAATTCAATATGCCGTACCTATCGTAATTATGTGTCTGCTTGGTTTGGCCTTCTGTCTGTTTAATGTATTTTTTATCGGAAGAAAGCTGTTCCACAACTTCTGGTTTGAAAGATCCATATTTATTTATGGATGGGCAACCGGTGTTGTTGCCATGGGTGTTACATTGCTGAGAATCGTTGACCCTGAATTCAGAAGTAAGACTCTGGAGGATTACGGGACAGCCTATGTGCTTATCTCAGTTGTGGAATTGTTCATTGTATCCATGACACCGCTTTATGTATTAAAGGGCTTTGGTGCTGCAATGATAACCGGGGTAGTACTTCTCGCCATTGCTATCGCTTTATGGCTGGCTACAGCTATGAAGTATGGAATTAACCGTAGTAAAATGAGCGATCTGAGAGAAGGAGAAGCAGAGATCATTGAGCAGTATAACAAAGATAAATATGTTGAAGTGACTGATAAATATGCAGCAGTGACTAAATAGAAGAAACTCAAGTTATTAAGATGAACAGATAGCCTAGGGAATACTCTCTAGGCTATCTGAATACTGACAATAACATTAAAAGAAATAGGAGGATTATTATGTTTGGACATAAAAAGAAAAGCATTATAGTATTTGTAATAATACTATGTATTCTGATTACAAACAGCGGTATCAGCAATATCTGCATGGCAGATGCAATTCCTACGACCGGCACCTTTAAGGCAGCGGCTGTCCAGTTTAATCCCCAGCTAAATGAGCGCGATAAAAATATTGATGCGTTAGTTGCAGTTGTAACAGAAGCGGCACAGGAAGGGGCTAAATTGATTGTTACCCCTGAAATGGCCACAACAGGCTATTATTATCCGGACAGGAAGGCAATAGAACCTTTTGTAGATACAATACCGGGCATTACAACTAGAAGATTTGAAGAAGTGGCTCGACAAAATGATGTTTATATTGTTATAGGCATGCCTGAGCTTGATAAGGAGACAGGCTTGTTCTACAATTCGGCTGCTTTGGTCGGCCCGGAAGGTTATATCGGAAAATATAGAAAAACCCACCAATGGGAGACTGAGGAGCATTGGGCGGCATGGGGGGACTTAGGCGTCCCTGTTTATGATACGAAGCTTGGGAAGATAGCCATTAACATTTGTATGGATTCTGCATACTTTGAAACTGCAAGGCTGGCAGCGGTAAATGGAGCAGACATACTGACATTCCCTACAAATTCATCTGCTCAGGCAATATCCGCGCTTCAGGCAAGGGCTGTGCAAAACGGCTTATATATAGTCAGTGCAAATCGTTCCAATACGGAAAATGGCTTTCACATGATCGGCGCCAGTGCCGTATGGTCTCCAAAAGGCGAGAAGTTGGCAGAGGCGGCATTCGTTCTGAATAAAGATGAGGATATTAATGAACCGACCATATTGTATGCCGATATTGATCCTGCACTATACAAGAATGATTCAAAAGAAAGATTAAAGGAAAGAAGGCCGGAGCTCTACAAGGACCTGATGCTGTATGTGGCGCCGTGGGACTACACAAAGACTGTTGAAGACAGGGAAGTAACGGCTGTTTCCTTACAATATGAGCCGGTAATAGGCAAAAAGCAGGAGAATATGGACAAAATCAAGAAATTAGTGGCTGATGCCCGGAAAGAAGCGAAGGAAAAGGGTAAGAAAATTGATCTGTTTGTACTGCCTGAAATGTCGGTGACGGGACCTATAAGTGACAGTAAGGCAATTGGGGAATCAGCGGAAGAGCTTACAGGAGTCACCGTTAACTTTTTTAAGGAAATTGCCAAAGAAAATGCCGCCTATATTGTTTTCGGTATGATTGAAAAAGAGGCTGGAAATCTTTATAATACAGCTGTCTTAATAGATCAAGAGGGTGGCATCGCCGGCAGCTATCGCCAGACTCATTTGAATTCCAATGATGTAAAGTGGGCAAAGGCTGGAGATGAAATTAAAGTATTTTCAACAAATATTGGGAAAATAGGGGTCATGCTCGGGTATGATGCAGTATTCCCGGAGGTAGCGGGGTTAATGGCGGTAAAAAGAGCTGATATAATTGCAATCCCTGCACGATGGAATGGAAGCCTTGACAGAAAAATTGAAATCAACAGAAGCATTTCTGCCAACCGGTACCCCGAGGGAACCTGGTGCATATGGGACTCCATAGCTATGAGCGCGCAAGCATATACAATAGTATCTAATTTTATAGGAACAGAAAACGGTTACATAGGAAACAGCGCATTATATGCATTGGATCCCCTATATGGATTGGATCAACCGGTTGCAGCATCCAAGGACAAAGAAGAGGCATTGATGGTGCATTTTAATACTGTACAAAGCAAGTGGTGGTTTAATCAGGAATATCTTATACATTCAAGGAGAACGTTTTTTTATAAACCGCTTATTCTAGGCAAATAAAGCATCCTTGATGACAAAGACCTGAATATATACTTATCTGAAATCAATAGAGGTATTTGTGCAGACTGTAGGATAAGTCGATCACAAGTAAATTTATCTTACAGTCTGACAATTTTCTTCAATCAGCACTTGAATAGGAGAGATTGCAGTGTACAAATTTAAATTGAAAGCATTGGACAAAGAAGTATTAATAAATGGAGATAAAAGTATACTAGAAGTTTTCAATGAAGAGGACATGGCAATATATGCGCCTTGCGGCGGAAAAGGGACATGCGGCAAATGTAAGGTTAAGGTGTCGGGGAAGGTTAACTCTTTAACTGATGAAGAAAGAAAGTTGTTAACCTCACAGGAAATAGGCAATGGTATCAGACTTGCCTGCAAAACCTATGCAGAAGGAGAAATTGCAGTACAATTAGTTGAAGATAAACTGGTAAATGATGCAAAGGGAAAGCTGAGAAGTGAAATGTATTATGGGGCGGACCCTTTGATCTATAGAAGGACTGAGAAACTTACTGCGCCTACGCTTGAGTCGGGAGAAACCGTGATAGATACGGTAAGAGAGGCGATAGGCGATTTAGAGCTTGATTTGAATATAATTCGGGAGATATCTCATAAGATAGATTACACAGAAGAAGGGAGCTTCGTAGTTTATGACAATAAAGTAATCGATATGGCTTTTGGAAAAAGGAATAACCGGCTTTATGGGATTGCTGTGGATATAGGAACAACGACGGTAGTATGCTATTTAATGGATATGCTGCAGGGAAAACAGATCGGCGTAAGCTCCATGCAGAATCCGCAGGTAGGCTATGGCGCCGACGTTATATCCAGAATACTATACACTATAGAAGACCCGGGAGGATTGAAAATTCTGAGATCAAGAATCATTAAGGGCATTGACCTACTGATCAGGGAAGTATGTGAAAAAACAGCAGTACATAAGCAAGATATCTATATGGGAGTGTTTGTCGGGAATACAACTATGGCCCATCTGTTCTGGGGTTTCAATTGTTCCAGCTTGTCCAGGCTGCCTTTCAATGCGGTGACTCAGGATATGATAGTAGAAAGCAGCCGAAATATAGGTATACAGAACATGAATCAAAATGGAAGAATTGTTTTCCTTCCCGGTATAGCAGGATTTGTGGGTGCGGATACGGTTGGGGCAATGATTGCCGCGGAGCTGATAAATTGCAGTGAAAATAGCCTGTTGGTTGATCTGGGAACCAACGGAGAAATAGTTTTATCAACGCCCAAGGGCAGATATGCCTGTTCAACGGCTGCTGGTCCTGCATTCGAAGGTGCAAGAATCAAGTATGGTATGCAGGCCTTTCCAGGAGCAATTGACCATGCAGCAGTGGCAGATGATATAGAAATTTCCACCATAGAAAATCAGCCTGCGAAAGGGATTTGCGGTTCAGGACTGATCGATATTGTGAGTGTACTGCTTGAGGCCGGTGTGATATCGGAGGATGGTAAAATCGCAGAGCCAGAGGGGCAGAGGAATAAGAAACTGGCCGAAAGAATAGTAAAAAGCGGGAAGACAAAAGAGTTCCTTATAGTAAACGGGAGTCATGAAAACAACCTGAGCAGGATTACTCTGACACAAAAGGATATACGTGAGCTTCAGCTTGCCAAGGGAGCAATCCGGGCAGGTATAGATATCCTCTTAAATGTCAGCGGGTTAACTGTTGATAATGTGGACAGGTTATTATTAGCAGGTGCTTTCGGTAATTTTATAAATAAGGAAAGTGCCCTAAGAATCGGGTTATTTCCTGAATTACATCCTGATAAAATCATCCCCTTGGGAAATGCAGCAGGGGAAGGAGCTAAGAAAGCCCTGTGCAGCCGTATCATATTAAGGGAAACCGCACAACATTATGCAAGAACGACAAAACATATAGAAATATCAAGTCATCCTGATTTTGAAAAAGCGTTTATGGAGGGTATGTATTTTAGATAGGGGGAGGAAGCAACAAAATGAGGTTAAAAGCTTATATTTGCGATGTATTGGCGAGAGAGTTCTACAATTGGTCCGCATTCAGCGATCATGTCATTGACATAGAATTGATAAGTTCTGTTAATCATGAATATCCGAAACGGATCCATAAGCTATTACAGGAGAAAATCGATGCCCTGGGAGGAGCTGAGTATCCTTATGACTATATCCTTCTGGGGTTCGGCCTGTGCGGCAATGTATTGGAAGGACTGGAGAGCAAGGACATACCGGTAGTAGTTCCGAGAGCCCATGATTGCATTACAATTCATATGGGCTCCAAGGAAGCCTATGAAAATTATTTCAATTCCAATACCGGTACAATGTATTATGTAGAGTCGTGGATTGAACGGAATGGCTTGAAAAAAGAGCGGAGAGAGCTTGATAGCCTGGGTTTGGGAGGGACATACGAGGAATTGATTGAGAAATATGGTGAAGAAAATGCGGAGTACTTAATTGGGATCGCAAACGGTTGGAAAGATTCATATAAAAAAGCGTTATATCTGGACAGTGATCTGACATATAAGGATTTTTCACAGGAAGTCAGATTGCTGGCTAAGGAGAGGAATTGGGATTTTGAGCAGATGAAAAGTGACCATTCTTTGATAAAAAGAATGGTTTTTGGTGATTGGGGAGATGACGAGTTTCTGGTTATCCCGCCTGATTCAATGATACAGCAATCGGTAGATGGCAAAATTGTGGATTTTGTATGCTGCAATAGACAAAATTGTGCAGTGGATGAAAGGGAGCAAATCAGCAGTATGTGAAATAACATGCGGATAATGGAGGAATTAAACATGATCAGAGATTATATTACTGGTATAAAAAAAATACGATTCATATGGGTCTGCCTTATTATAGTAATTTTAAATATTATTTACCGTAATCGGTTGCTGGAAATTAGCGGGGTATCTGAGCAGACAGCTTTTCTTATCATTCAAATACTGATTTGTGCAGTAATCGGCGGAGCTTTTTTACGCGCACGCTCCGGGAGAGCAGGAGATGATAGAATCGATAAGCTACTTGATTATGATTTTTCAAGAGTGGAGAGTGAAGAAAAAAGTCAGGTGGAAAAGCTGTCCGACAGGCTCAGAGCTCTTATAGCCGACATTTACGGTATGATCAGGATGGCAGAGGGTACAGGCATAATACTTGGTGAAGACATAAGCAGTATTGAAAATTCCTCCTGTCAGGTCGCCAATGCAATGGAGGAGGTTACATCAGGCAATAACCATATCGTAACTATGGTAACCGATTCAATTGAAAATATATCGGAAACAAACCAGTATATGGAAAGCATTAATAGTGATATCAAGGCGATCTCTCAATATGTTACAAAATCCACAGAGCTGATTGAAGTAGGCAGCCACGCTGTCGAGGTGCAAAGAAAACTGGTGTCAGATACCGTTTTAAAGTTCACGGATATTAAAAAAATGACGGAGCGCTTAGAAAACGTCGCCTTTGAAATCAATGACATTGTCCTGTCAATTTCAAGCATAGCACAGCAAACTAACCTACTGGCCCTTAATGCGGCTATTGAGGCGGCAAGGGCAGGAGATGCAGGAAAAGGGTTCGGTGTCGTAGCCGGAGAAATAAGGAAACTAGCGGGAGATGCAGGGGGTTCTACTGAAAAGATAAAGACACTTATAGACAAGGTAAAAAACGAAATTGCTGTAATAGTGGAGGTTGTTACAGAAAGCAGCGATACGGTGGAAGGGCAGAAAAAGAGCATTCAGAATACGGAGGAAGCCTTTGATGTCATAAAGAACTCAGTTCTTTCAATTAACAAGGAAATCTCGAACATATCCGATAAATCCGAACAGCTTATGCAGTACAGCCATAAAAGCTATGAGGCTGTGGAAAGCATATCTGCAGTAACGGAGGAGACTGCCGCAGGAGCACAGGAGGTCAGTGCGAGCGTACAGGAGCAAAGCTCTTCAATTGCCCTTGTCAATGAACGCATAAAAGAATTCAACGATAAAGTAAAGGATATAGCTCAAAAACTTGAATGCTTCAAGTACCTGAAAATAGCACACACAGAGTATGATTTTGCCGTACTGCAGATGGAGATAGTCAAGGAAGTTATAAGGAGAGAGCTCGGATTGGCTGCAGAGGGGATACAGCTTACAAGCAGAGAGATATGGAGAAGTATAGCCGAAGGTAAGGTTGATGTAACACTGGCTCCCTGGATGCCCCACTCCTGGGCGGCAATATACGAGAAGAACAAATCAAATCTGGAAATGCTGGGCGGGAATTTGAATGGCTGTAAATACGGCATGGTTGTTCCCGACTACGTAGATGTTAACAATATCTGTGATCTGAAGGACTGTGCGGAGAAATTCCGAAACAGCATATATTCCAGCCAGAGAAGGACAAGAGTAGGTGAGCTCACAGCAGAGGCCGTTCAGAAGTATGAATTGTTTGACTACAAAATAGATTTTGGTGATGAAGGCAGTATACAAAATGCTTTACATGAAAAGACAAAAAATAAGGAACCGGTTTTGATAACGGGATATCAGCCTCATAAGATGTTCAGTACGTACAAATTGAAGTTTTTACAGGACCCAAAAGGCATATTCGGGAAAGAAGAATATTGTGCTACCATAGTGAGAAAAGGCCTTCAATCCGACTGCCCGGAATTATATAAAATACTAAAGGACCTCCGGTTGGATATGAACAGTGTGAATGAGGCTCTTTGCTGGATAGACAGTGGGATGTCCCATAGAGAGGCAGCCTTTCAATATATTGAAAGATATCATAATAAAAAAATCTAAATCGATGATCATGTTTTGTGGAGGGGAAACATATGGGAAATAATTGCATTAGATTGTACTTGATAACAGGTTTTTTAGGGTCCGGGAAAACTACATTTATAAAGAGGCTGATGGAGTATTTCACAAACAGGAAGATCGGAATAATTATGAACGAGTTCGGGAAAATCGGTATCGATGGTACCCTTATAAAGAAGAAGGGCGTCGATATGCTGGAAATAAACAACGGTTCAATTTTCTGCAGCTGCCTGAAAGGCTCCTTTATAGACGGACTGGCTGCACTTTCCGGGTTGCCTATCGATTTTCTGCTGGTAGAGAGCTCAGGGCTGTCGGATCCTTCAAATATTGATGATATATTGAGCAGTGTTGAGAGGCTAAAAGGGAAGGTCTATGAATATGCAGGGTCCATATGTGTTGTTGACGGAGTACATTTTCTGGATCAGGCGGAGCTGCTTACGGTAATTGAAAGACAGATTACAAGCAGTGATTTTATCATAATCAATAAGACAGATTTGATCACGGAAGAAGAGATTTCGGAAATCGAAGAGAAAATACATTTGTATAACCCCAATGCGCAAATTGTAAAGACGTCCTATTGTCAATTCTCCTATGATCTTTTGGAAAAGGGTCTTTTGCCTGGCAAAGCGTGCTGCGGGAAAAGGGAAAGTACCAATGTTCCCGGGAACAGGCCTTACACGCTGACATTAAAGTCGGATGGGATCTTTCAGAAAGAAAAGCTCCTGAAATTCCTGAAGGGGGTTTCGAAATACACCTACCGGAGCAAAGGTTTCTTTCTGCTGGAGGAAGGCTGGCATCAAATTGATACGGTAGGAGGCAGGATTGATATAAAACCTGCTGATAAGCAGGAGACACCTTCAACCCTAGTCATCATATCCAGTATCGGATTGCCTGTTATAAGAAAGACGGATGAGAACTGGAAGCTTCTGTTTAAGGAAGCAATAATCTTGAGATAGGAAGGTGAAACGGTTGGAACCGACTATTTTAAATGAAATTCCCTTTAAGGTGAATTTGGAGCAGTTGTTCACAAGATTAAAAATGAAGCAGGACAGCGAATATGCGGAAAGAGTAATAGAACTGGCAAAGGAAGCTGAGAACGTAGGAAGGCCGAAAGCCGTATTCAATACGACGTATATTGAAGAAAAAGGCGATGACTACATTGTTGTTGAAGGAGTCAAATTTGCTAGCAGGATTTTACGTACAAATATCGGTGATGCCCAAAAGGTATTTCCGTTCCTGGTTACCTGCGGTGCAGAGCTGGCAGAATGGGCCAAAGGCAAAGAGGATATGCTGGATGCTTTTACTGTGGACATAATTCAACAGCTGGCCTGCAAAACTGCAAGAGAGGCAGTCTCGGAAGAAATAATTAAGAACAATGGCATTGAGCATATTTCAAAGATGAATCCCGGTTCACTGGCAGACTGGCCATTGTCAGAGCAGAAAAATCTGTTCCGGCTCTTCAAAGGCAGAGAAGCACAGATAGGGGTAGTATTGACGGATTGTTATCTCATGGTTCCTGTAAAATCTGTATCAGGCATATGGTTTTCAAAAGAAATAAGGTTTGAAAACTGCCAGTTGTGTCAAAGGCCTGATTGTCCAAGCAGAGTAACTGATTACAACCCATGTACCTGTGATAAATAACAGTAATGCTAACACGGAGAGGAGAGAAGGCAGTTGGGATATATATTGGGGATTGATACGGGAGGTACATATACAGATGCAGTATTGCTTGATATTGAAACACAAAAAGTCAAAGCGAAGGCCAAAGCTCTTACTACTTACGGAGATCTGGCCCTGGGAATATGCGGCGCAATTAACAACCTGAAGCATAGTAATACCAAGGAGATAAAAGGGGTATCTCTGTCTACGACACTGGCAACCAACACCATTGTTGAGGGGAGAGGCTGTGAGGCGGGATTGCTGTTGATCGGGCATGAACCCATGCCGGACATGCCTACGCAGCTTTGCAGAGCTATAGGCGGGGGGCATGATGTAAAGGGAAATCCCATAGAGGAGCTTGGTATCGATGGCCTTTATGAGGCAATTGAATATTTCCGCGGCAAAGTGGATGCTGTTGCAATATCGGGTTATTTCAGTATCAGGAATCCCGAGCATGAAAACATGGCAAAAAAAATCATACATGAGAGAATGCAGGTTCCCGTTGTTTGCGCACATCAGCTCACAACAAGCTTGGGCTTTTATGAGCGTTCGGTTACAGCTGTACTGAATGCTAAGCTGATACCTATCATTACCGGTCTGATTGAATCTGTAAAGAAAGTAATGAAAAAGCTTGATATTGATGCGCCGCTAATGATTGTAAAAGGTGACGGGACCTTGATGAGTGAAGCAATGACCTTGGAAAAGCCCATTGATACGATCCTTTCAGGTCCGGCGGCCAGCATTGTCGGAGGAACTGCTCTTACAGGATATTCGGAAGCCATTGTCCTTGATATGGGCGGAACAACAACGGATATTGCAATACTGCAGAAGGGAGTGCCGCTTATCAGCCAGGAAGGGGCAACCGTAGGCGGGTGGCTGACAAGAGTAGAGGCTGCGAAAATTTACACTTACGGTATCGGTGGAGACAGTCAGATACATATCGGGAGTGACATGTCACTGCAGATTGGCCCCCAGAAGGTATGGCCCCTGGCAGTTATGGCAGGGCAATATCCGCACCTGGTTAAGGAACTGGAGGAGCAGGCAGAGTACGGACGCGTAAAACACAGTGCCCAGTTTGCGGACTGCTATTCCCTTACAAGGATTCCGCATCATAACAATCTGGGCGATGCGGAAAAACAGGTCATAGAGCTACTTAAATCAGAGCCTCATTCTATAAGCTATATTTTAAAGGTTCTGAGAAAGCAAAGAGGTGGCATTAATTTACAACGGTTGGTTAATATGGGGATATTGTCCAGAATATCTGTAACGCCAACAGATATTCTTCATGCAAAGGGGATATATAATCGTTGGGATACAAATGCTGCCAGGCTCGGAGTCAGTATTCTGGCAGAAAAAATGGGTATGCCCTCCGAGGATTTAATTAAACTGGTGATGGAAAGGATGGCAGACCAATTAAGTACTGTGCTATTGGAAAGCCTGCTTAATCACGAAGGTATTTCTGTTTCCGGAGGAGAAAATACTGTAAAAGATTATTTCATTTCCAGATTTCTAAAATCCTCTGATTCAGAACTGTTTGATTGTAATATTACTCTTAAATATCCCATTATAGCTATCGGAGCTCCGGTAAAGGCTTATTTGCCAATGGTTGCAGATAAATTGAACGCATCTCTTGTGATTGCGGAAAATGCAGAAGTTGCAAATGCCATTGGTGCAGCCACAGGTAGAATAGTGGAGAAAACAAAAATCATACTGAAGCCCCTTACTGATGGCGGAGTAATTCTACATGCACCCTGGGAGAGAAAAACCTTCCCAACCCTGGAAGAAGCCAAGGACTATGCTGTTTCGGCAGGAAAGAAACATCTATCAATAATAGCAGGGAATGCAGGGGCAGAGGATTATCAGATTATCCTGGATCAGGAAGATAGATATATAGAAGTAAACTATGGCTGTAAAGAGCAACTGTATTTGGAAAGTACAATTAATCTAACAGCTGTAGGCAGGCCAAGGTGGTAAATGATATGAAACGGGGACGGTTTGAAGTGACTGATATTCAAAACGTCCCTTTGTCATAATAAGTGCCGGAAGCGAAAGAAGCAGAATGTTGTTGAAATAGGGCCGTTTAAAATAAGCTCACGCCTTTGTTCCGTATTCTGTTTCAAAAGATTAATACTCATATTATTACCTGTCAGCTTTCTTTTTCGGGAATAAGGTATGTATGCTGAAGTTGGGCAAAGAGCCAGATTAACCGTACCTTTAAAGGGCTGAAGCTGCATCCGTAGGCTTGGTATGTTATAATGTAGGGAAAGGTATATAACCGTTCCGAAGAATCATTGCTATTTATATAAGAAGAGGAGTAATTGATATGATCAATTTAGAACCGGGCAAAAAATATGAAACTGCAATTTTTGCAGGCGGCTGCTTCTGGTGTATGGTTTCTCCCTTTGATGTCCTGGAAGGAATAATTGAAGTGAGATCGGGCTATACAGGGGGACACAAGAAGGATCCGACATATAAGGATGTGAAATCACAGACCTCAGGGCACTACGAAGTAGTAAAAATCATATATGATCCTGAGGTAATAGATTACGATAAGCTTCTTCAGGCTTACTGGAGACAGGTCGATCCCACGGATGACGGAGGGCAGTTTCAGGATAGGGGTGAATCCTACAGGACTGCTATTTTCTATACTTCTGAAGAACAGAGGAAGCTGGCGGAAGCATCAAAGAAAACCTTGGATGAGTCTGGAAGGTTCCCAGGCCCGATAGTGACTCCGGTTCTCCCGGCTGCTGTATTTTATGATGCGGAAGAATACCACCAGGACTTTTATAAAAAAAGCCCGAAGGAATATAAGGAAGACAGGAGGATTTCCGGTAGGGATGAGTTCATAAAGAAATACTGGGGCGATGAATATTATGATATTTATAAATAAGCTGAGTATAGGAAGGTACAGAAATGGAAAACGGAAGAATAAAATATATTACCATTGATGAGTATATAAAAGATTTCCCCCCGGAGACTCAAAGAAAACTTGAAGAGATAAGAGCTCTGGTAAAGCTGGCAGCGCCGGCAGCTGTGGAAAAATAAGCTATCAGATGCCTACCTTTTACCTGAATGGAAACCTGGTGCATT
>DASPLL010000022.1:0-2876 GCA_035627615.1 Clostridia bacterium | reverse complement strand
GCGAGGTTTCGAGGCTGCGGGGCTGCGAGGAGTCAGGGTATTCCTTAACAGGGCAGAAACGGAAACCGTGGTATCCGTACCTAGACCCGTAAGGAATACACGGGCTTTCCTCGCAGCCTCGTCGCCCCGCAGCCTCGAAGCCTAATGTCGCATCCTTCTATATATGCATTATTACTTCTGCAATTTTAAAGTATGATAACAAGGTAAGCGCGTCTACCATGGTTGAAATCAACGGGCTTGCCATTATTGCAGGATCAAGGTTGATCGCTTTTGCAAACAGCGGAAGCACTCCCCCAATCACCTTGGCAAGCATGATAGTTATAATCAATGTTACACTTACAACCACAGATACTGTCAGGGAATTGCCTCCCAGATAATATACCCTTGCAAAGTTTACCACTCCAAGAGATATTCCAACCATCAGGCTTATCCGGAGCTCTCTCCATATTACTTTCAGTACATCATTGATTGCCACTTCTCCGAGAGCAATACCTCTTATTACGAGTGTTGAGGATTGTGTCCCCGCATTACCGCCGGTACCCATGAGCATAGGTATGAACACCGCAAGTCCGACTGCTTTCTCAAGGCTGCCCTGGAAGCTTTCTATTATGCTGCCTGTAATAGTCGCAGAAAGCATCAGGAACAGCAGCCAGAAAATCCTCTGCTTTGCCAGAGTAATAATATCAGCCTTCAGGTACTCCTCTTCACTGGGTGCCAGACCGTGCATGATCTGGATATCCTCTGAAGCTTCCTCTTCAATTACATCCACGATATCATCTATGGTTATGATTCCTACAAGCCTGTTTTCCTGGTCAACAACAGGTATGGACAAAAGGTCGTATTTTTTAAAGAGATTTGCAACTTCTTCCTGGTCATCAATAGTCTTCACAGATATGGGATCAGTCTCCATTATCTCCTCTACCGTCTTATTCGCAGGAGCAGTCACCAGGTCCTTCAGGGAGACTATACCTTCCAGCTTCCTGTTCTTATCTGTCACATAGCAGGTATATATCGTTTCTTTATCAATAGCCGTCCGCCTTATATGAAGCAGCGCTTCATCTATTGAAAGCTCCTTCTTAAGGTCCACCAGCTCTATTGTCATAAGACTGCCTGCCGAATTATCAGGGTAGTTCAGGAATTGGTTTATCAGGCTTCTCTCCGTTTCCGGAGAGTATTTTAATATCTTCTTCACGACACTTGACGGCATTTCCTCAAGATAGTCGATCTTATCATCAAAGTACAGTTCTTCCAATATCTCTTTTAATTCGTTCTCCTTTATCATCAGAGAAAAATTGGTCTGCTGCTTTACAGAGAGATATGCAAACACTTCAACTGCAGTATCCTTATGCAGCATTCTGAAAACCAGAAGACTGTTCTTGGTATCCAGCTCTTCCAGAAGCTCTGCAATATCAGCCGGCTGCATATCCTCCAGCTCTTGTTTTATCGCAGAGTAATCCTTGACTTCTATATAATCCTTTATGACATTTTCCATGCTTCTTCCTCCCAACTATGGGAAAAGCGGTACTTACAGTGAAATAAACAGACTTTCCCCAATATTTTATCCATATTCTACTGCAATAATTACTGGGCCCTGAGTCCACTTAAATCACCAACTTTCTATAATAAAAATCAAAAAACCTTTCACCGAAGTGAAAGGGAAATAAACAGTAACACAAATAATATTACCATTTCCATCTTCACTCGCGGAGCTTTGGCACTATACAGCTTTGGACCTTCAATATCCAGCTGCATTAAGTAAAACCTTACTTCGGTAATACCTGTTGGCCCATTGGCATCTCTCGATGTTTCCGGGCAGCAGCATATATCCATATAGGAGCCTCACCTAACGAAGATTAACTTGTCAGTATTATTATAAACCTATAGAATCTTCATTTCAATACTTATAATATGAAAAACGACAAAAATTGTTCATATTTAATTAAATATTGTCCTTATCCAGATTTAGCACAATGTATTTGTCCGTATTTCGATATCTTTCATTATTACTCTGTTTATGTAGCATTTTCTTACAGGTTTTCTAGTATAACTGGAATTTTTTTATTTATTACTATTTCATCCTCTGATACTCTACAATCATAAGCAAGTATTTCAACTCCGCTGTCTCCGGCAGCTGTCAGAGCTCCGGCAAATTGCTCATCCATAAGCCTATTGGGAGTAAAGAACCTTACATTTTCCATCTGAATGAGAAATATTGCTGCTGCTCTATAACCCTCCTCACGGGCAGCGGCCAATTCCAGCAAATGCCTCGCTCCTCTTTCCGTCGGAGCATCAGGGAACTTTGCAACCTCATCCACCTCTAGAGTGACTCCTTTTACCTCAATATAACAGGATTCATCTTTTCCACTTTGCTCATTCTTCTTCAAAAATAAATCAAATCTACTGTTTTGATAAAAGACTTCCCTCTTAACATATTCATAACCGCTAATATCTTCTATCAAGCCTTTCCTTACAGCTTCCTCCACTATTCTGTTCGGAGCCTGGGAGTCAATGGATATCAGCCTGGCTCCCTTATAGACCATTATCAGCTCATAGGGAGTCTTCCTGGTCTTGCTCTCCCTTATTTCCAGTGTGACGCATGCTCCAGGTACAAGCAGTTCCCTGCATCGGCCCGTATTCGGTATATGAACCAGTTCTTCCCTTCCTTCTATCTCCACTATTCCCTCGAACCTGTTCAGGCGATTTATAAAGCTGCCTTTTATCGTCTTGTTGATTATTTTCATTTTAACTCACATTCCTTTCGCTTCGCTCAGGCACAAATCGTAATGAAAGTGTCTAGCGAGTTTTCGTTTTGGCTATACTTAATCTGAAAATATATAGATATACTACAGAGCACGGAGGAGGAAGTAGAATTGTTT
>DASPLL010000021.1:0-31543 GCA_035627615.1 Clostridia bacterium | reverse complement strand
GCGAGGTTTCGAGGCTGCGGGGCTGCGAGGAGTCAGGGTATTCCTTAACAGGGCAGAAACGGAAACCGTGGTATCCGTACCTAGACCCGTAAGGAATACACGGGCTTTCCTCGCAGCCTCGTCGCCCCGCAGCCTCGAAGCTTAATGTCGCATCCTTCTATATCTGCGTCCAATCTATATATTTGTTAAGCTTATCTACAAATAACTGAAGATATTTGGCATCCAGTTCATCGAACCTGTTCACTGACGGACTGTCTATATCCAATACCCCATATACCGTTCCATCCTTGATGATCGGAACCACTACCTCCGAGTTCGATGCACCATCGCAGGCAATATGCCCCGGGAACAAATGAACATCAGGTACAAGCTGGGTCTTCATCTCTGCTGCTGCCGTACCGCATACCCCTTTGCCCGGTTTTATTCTTGTACAGGCTGTCTTGCCCTGGAACGGTCCCAATACCAGTTCATTCTTCTTTATCAGATAAAAGCCCGACCAGTTGATGTCCTTAAGATTTGTATAGAGCAAAGCCGCAGCATTGGACAGGTTTGCAAGCCAGTCAGTCTCGCTGGAAAGCAGTCCCTCCAGCCGAACAAGCATTATCTTATAGAACTTATCCCTGTCTTCTACATCTATCCTGCTGTTATCCTGCATGTTTTTTCCTCCTTATATGTGGTTGCATATTTAGAACCATTATATAGCAATCGTGAGGAAACGGCAAGCAAATGCCAACCCTTGCCGCTATTTCACAAAAGCCATGGCGTCTACAATTTCCTGCATAGTTACCGTCCTGCCCGCCTCAAAAAGCCCGTCCCTCAAAGCAAATACGCCGCTGTCCACCAGTAGCCGGACGATTTCAGTTTCCTTGCATTCAGCCAGATCGACAATCGTTGAATTGACGTCTCCCCCTGAGAAGCCGCCGGCGGTGAAAACCGCCCGAGCCAGCTCTTCGCGTGTAACAGGAGCGTCAGGATTGAAGTATTCACCGTCACTACGTCTATCCCATGAAATATATCCATAAAATACTGCGGTTTCTATGTAGTCAAAATTCTTGTCGGTCCAGGAAACATCCTTGAACAGTCCGTACGTATGCCCCTCCCGCTCCTCCTGATAATATTTTGAGGAGGAGGGAATATATACGGGAAGATGCCGGCTCATGACCACGATATTGGCCAGATCCCGTCTGGATGCTTCCATATTTTTCATATAGCCTTCCACGGAGTCCATAACCTGGGGATACATATAGCGGGCTATCTCTTTTACCCCTTTGCTGTAGCGAAAGGTAGGGGATGAGATGAGCTTCTCGTTTAACAAGAACACCCTGTCCTCTTTGATTGCTTTTATAGTATCGAATCCGGGACGTGAAGCTATGCTCTTTTTATCTCCTCCCGCATTCATTGCGCCGCGCTGTGATATATATACATCAATTTCATCAGCCAGGCCCAAAATTCTCTCGTCTCCAAAGGAGGCAATGGAACTGCCTTCCTCCACCGGCACAGCACCGGCTGCCGCATTGATCCCTCCTGCCAGTTCAATTGCGATTGCAGGCATGGAATCAGGGGTAACAGTCCTCAGATTATTTTCAGTGGACTCAAAGAATACCGTTTGTTTATCCCCTATCCCTTTTGTCTGCGACCTAATGGTTTCAATTGCCCCATGAAAGACTGCAAGCTCCTGCCGTGCTTTTTCCTCGGCTCCGATAAGCATTGCCAGCTTATTTATGTAGTCATCAAACTCTTCAAAGCTTTCAGGGTAAAGACTGACCACCTGTATACCGGCCTTTTCCACAGCAGAGATGAAGTCCGGTGCCCTCCTGGTAATGAAAGGGCGTACCAGCACCAGATCAGGCTCAGCGGCAATGATTTTTTCAGGATCGCCGGAGTAGTCGTAAACATCCAAAAATGCCGCTTCAGCTGGAAATGTCGAGGTAGAATGCGCTCCTATCAACTTATCCCCTGCGCCCAGCGCATATAGATTCTCGGTATGGGCGGAGTAAAGCGAGATTATTCTCTTGAACGGAGCGTCGAGGCTGATTTCCCTGCCGTCATCATCTGTAAAGCTTACAGCAGCCGCAGATTCCTCCTGAGGCACCGCTCCGGCCGGTATTTGCTCCGCTTCCTTGCCGCAGGCGGTAAGCGTTACTGTAAACAGCAACAATACCGCTAAACACAGATATATGCTTCTCTTATTCAACTGCGTAACCTCCAATAATCATTCCGTTTCAACCTTTATAGCCGCACCGACATGCTCTACGAAGATATCTCTTATTGCCTGGTATTCTCCTATGCCTTTGATTATGCAATCCACTTCGTAGCCCTTGGACTTGAAGACATTTTTCCATGAATATTCCTCGTCTCCCGCCATATCGTTGGTTGCATGATCCCCTGCCACTATCATCAGCGGCAGAAGCCTTACTTTCTTTACGCCGGATTCCCAGACCTTTCTGAGGACGGTATCAAGGGACGGATAGGATTCTACGGTTCCCACGAATATGTTGCCGTAGCCCAGGTCCTTGAACATGTAGTCAAGGGCGGAATAAGCGGCATTTGCATAATGCTCGGTACCGTGGCCCATTAGCACCACCGCCTCGTTCTCCGGAAGCTTTCCGAGATCGGCGGCAAGGGCGGCAATAACCTTTTTATAGTCTTCAACACTATTCAGAAGAGGCGCGCCGTATTTAACGGAAACAAACTTATCTTCATAGGGCTTAACGGCTTCCTTCATCTCTTCATATTCGTAGCCGTTCATCACATGGGTAGGCTGAACTATGACTGTACTTATCCCATCCGCAGCGAGACGCTCCATTGCCTGAGCCAGGTTGTCTATTTTGATTCCATCCCGGCTTAAGAGCTTGTTGATAATGATCTGGCTGGTAAATGCCCGGCGCACTTCGTAATCCGGGTACTGTGCGGCAATCTGCTTCTCTATTGCGCCTATCGTGTTTTCCCGGGTGTCGTTATAGCTGGTGCCGAAGCTGACCACAAGAATTGCTTTCTTTGAAGGGTCGGCTTTGGCTGAAGCCTGTGACGCATTACATGTCAATACTGACATGAACAGGGTAAGCGTTAATATAAATATAAGTAATTTTCTCATTCTTTTTCCCTCTCTCTTTCATTTTTTATAATATTATCGTGAATGAAGAAACCTTTTTCCTTTATGATTTCTGCTCTCACATTAAACACATCCGCAAAGAATTCCTCTGTCATTACCTGGCCGGGGGCGCCTATAGCAGCAACCCTGCCGCCGCACAGAGCAACGACCCTGCTGCTGAACCTGTAAGCTGTACTTAGATCGTGGTTGATTGCCACAACGGTGATACCCTGGTTCTTTATCAGCTCCCTGAGTATTTTAGTCATGCTTATCCTTGCACAGATATCCAGCCCCGACATCGCCTCATCCAGGAACAATATCTTCGGCCTTTGCGCAATAGCCCTTGCCAGCATCACCCGCTGCAGCTCCCCGCCGCTTATCTCCGTTACCAGCTTGTCTGCGAAATGGAAGGTATCCGTCAGGCGCATCACCTGCTCTATCCTTGAGAGGGCTTCGTCCCGCACCGGTTCAAACCTGCCCCGGTGCGGATGCAGCCCCATGATTACCGTTTCCAGGCAGGTATACGGAAAACGGCTACCGTACTGCTGCTGGTAAATCACAGCAAAGTGCTTCGCCCGCTCACGGATGTCCATTGAGTTCACATTGTGCCCGCAATAATACGCACCTCCTTCTGGCGGCCTGAAATGGCCGCACATTATCTGAAGCAGCGTAGTCTTTCCGCTGCCGTTAGGTCCTATGACTGACAGATACTCTCCCCTGCCCACCGAAAAGCTGATGTCGGTAAGCACGGTCTTTGCATCATAAGCAAAGCTGATATTTTTAAGCTCCAGTATAGGAGATGCCGCAGTATTATTCATATTGTAAACCTTTCTGACGCTTTGCAAATATATAGATAAAAAACGGACCGCCTATCAGCGTGGTCAAAACTCCTACCGGGATTTCACCTGGTGTCAGAAGCCGTGTCCCATTGTCGGCAATGCAGAGGAGCATCCCTCCCGTCAGAGCGGAAAGGGGTATTAGCACACGGTTGTCCGGCGTAAACCAGAACCGCAGCATGTGAGGCACTACCAGTCCGATAAAGCCTATTATTCCGCATACCGACACACAGGCGGCCGTTATGCATGAACCGAGAATCAGATACAGCAGACGGAGCCGTTTCGTGTTTACTCCAAGAGCTTCGGCATTTTTATCCCCTGCAGTCATGATATTCAAGTCGTTTGAAAACAGAAACGCCGCTGATCCGGCAATACCCACCGCAGGCAAAACGAGCATAACGTCCCCCCAGGATCTTGAAGACAGGCTGCCCATCAGCCAGAAAACAATTGCGCTCACATTCTCGCCGGCAAGCATTTTCAGAAAGCTTATGCCTGAGGAAAGAACAGCGCTTACAATAATGCCCGCAATGATCAGACCGGAGGACAGCAGCCCTCCGCCCCTGTCCGCAATAATAATGACCAGAACAAGGGTAATAAAAGCAAAGGCAAAGGCCAGAAGTGGCACAGGCACAATTATGCCGTACATGATATTCATAAATATTGCCAGACTCGCGCCGAAGGCAGCTCCTGACGAAACCCCCAGGGTATATGGATCGGCCAGAGGATTTTGCAGCAGTGACTGGAATATAGTCCCGGCTATGGACAGCCCCATGCCGACGCATATGCCGCATATGATTCGCGGAAGCCTTATGTCCCATATAACCGAAATCACATTAGGTTTTATGCCGGCAAGCAGTCTTTCGTTGCCCGTAAGCTTTGCAAACAGAATGTGCCATACGGTATCCAGGCTTATATCCATAGCTCCTAAGCCCACCGTAAAAATGAGCATTGCACACAAGGCACACAAAAATATCATCCCTGCCAACCCATGCATTGTTTTTTCTCTTTTATACCGCCTTATGCTGTCGTTCATTGTTACCCTTCCTTCAATAGCTTTATCAGTTCTTCCATATCTTCTATTCCTTTTTCCTCCTGCTGCCTTAATATCACCAGGGGAGTTATGCCCAATCTCCTACAGGCCTTTATTTTCTCCGGAGTCCCCCCCTCTTTGCCGCTGTCCTTCATCACCAC
This sequence comes from Clostridia bacterium, assembly GCA_035627615.1. Lineage (GTDB taxonomy): Bacteria > Bacillota > Clostridia > Lutisporales > Lutisporaceae > BRH-c25. The sequence continues at coordinate 26,425 of DASPLL010000021.1, read as the reverse complement.
ATAGTCTGCCTTATAATCCTTGAACATCTGATAATTCATATCCTCCAACATAGGCCCGAGAACTGCTATTATATCCTCCATCCTGACGCCCTGCAGCATGCACTCCCGGATACTGAAGACAGTGGGTAGCACCCTGTAGACAAACCGGTTTCCGCCTCTGACCCTTTGGAAATCCCTGATGTTTTTTATACCTGTCGTAAAGAATACACAGCCCTTTACACTTTCAAGATAAGCAGCGCACTTTTCCACCGATTCCATGAAAACGCAGCCTTCCATATACGAGCTTTTCCTTACGAACCTTATATATGAAACTCCGGTCTCCGCACAGGCCTCTTTTGCGTTCCGCGTCGCTTCCAGGGCGTAAGGGTGGGACATATCTACCACTGTGTCTACTGACTTCTCCTTTATGAACCGCGCCATTTCACCACAGTCCATTCTCCCCACTGCAACCGATCGGTCCTGGAGCGCTTCTGCACCGCTTTCGGTAGCTACCGTCACGATAAATTCCTTATAACCCCTGAGCCTGCTCATTAAATCCCTTGCCTCGATGGTTCCCCCTATTATCCATATCAAAGGGCATACCCCCTTGGCGTTATCATCCTTCCATTCTTCACATAGGTATTGCTGTTGCCTATGATCACCATGGTCATCATGTCTATGAAGTCATAATCCATAGTATCCAGAGTCACTATGCGCCTGTCGTTGCCTTCTCTTCCCGCATTCCTGACCAGTGCCGCCGGCGTCGAGGGATTCATATGCTCAAGAAGGATCTCTGCCGCTCTATTGATGTTGTCAGGCCTGCCCTTGCTTTTGGGATTATACAGTGCGATTACAAAATCACCTTCCGCCGCATTATGCAGCCTTTTTTCGATCACTTCCCAGGGGGTCAGCAGGTCGCTTAAGCTTATGGTGCAAAAGTCATGCATAATGGGAGCCCCTACCTCGGCAGCAGCACAAAAAGATGAAGTGACTCCCGGAATTATCTCAACCTCCATATCCTCCGCCAGCTCCAGTACTGGTCCGGCCATGCCGTAAAGCCCCGGGTCTCCAGTGCTTATAATGCAAGTATCCAGACCCTTCCTGGCTTCTTCTACAGCTATTCTGCACCTTTCTATCTCGCCTTTCATGCCTGTCTTTATTATTTTCTTTCCAGCTATAATGTCCTTGACCAGCTCCATATAAAATGAATATCCTACGATCACATCACATTTCCTTATGGTTTCCAATGCCTTCAGAGTCATGTGATCAATGCCTCCGGGACCAATACCTGCAACATAAACCTTAGCCATTTGATTCCTCCTTTGATACAGCAATTGTTATCCCGTTTATGCTTGTTTTAGGTACTATCACGCTTCCCCCCAGAAGGTAAGCACAGGGCTCACATACTGATGAGACCCCTGTTTTCGACTTTACAAAGTCACTGGACGCAAACAGCTTCTCTACTTTACCGATAGTCTCCCTGTCAAACACCCGCATACTGCATCCAAGCTCCCGGCAGGCCTCAATAATTCCCGGTTCATCACTCTTTATATCAACTGTCCCTACGGCTTTTATACTTCTTATGCTTATATCATATCTGTCCAGCACTTCTACAATGGCCTTCAGTATATCTTCTTTGGTCTTTCCCCGCCTGCAGCCGATTCCTATATTAATATTCCTCGGACGCAGTATGCAGCAGGGCAGTTCCGAGGACACCCGCTGCCTTGAGTTTACAATGACAACAGCTTCACAATCGGTATCCGATACATTGTCATAACCCAGTTGGAGCTTAACCTCCGACTCCAGCTTTATTTTCTTATTCTCTATCATAAGGGCTGTTACTTTCTTTACGGCTTCCAAGCTCTCTATATACAGGCCGTTGACTTTAGCAAACATATCGACGGCTTCAATAGATCTCCCGTCTGAAGAGGTTGTTATTACCGCCTGGCACTGCAGTATACCGGAAAGCTTCAACGCCAGCTCATTTGCTCCTCCCAGATGTCCCGATACAAGGCTTATAGAAAACCTGCCCAGATCATCTACTACAACAATTGCAGGGTCAACCGCCTTATTCACGAGGAAGGGGGCGGAAAGCCTGACGGCTATCCCCACAGAGGCTACGAACAATATATGGCTGTATTGCTTAAAAATACTGTCAAGCCGCTCCCTATAGCTGTGCTTGTCAAATATATCAACCTCAAAGGAACCACTTGCCTTAATGCACTCTGCTATTTTGAGACCCGATGCTGTAAAGGCTATACAGGCAAGCTTCATTTGCCACCCTCCCTGAAGGCATGGCTGAAACCGGGATGGTATAAAAGAGACCTCTTGTAGTCTCCCTCAATAAAGTTGCCAACCAGAACCTGAGAGAAATTATTGATACCCTCTTTTCTAACCTTGTCCGCTATATCCTGAAGTGTTCCAAATATTATTTTCTGCTCCGGCCAGGTAGCTTTATAAACAACCGCCACAGGCACATCATAGCTTTCATAGCCCTTGGCAAGCTTTTCAACCACCGTTTCCATATCCTGAACAGAAAGGAAAATCGCCATGGAGCATTTATGCGCCGCTAAGAGCTCCAGCTTCTCAGCTTCAGGAACAGGTGTCCTTCCTTCCATTCTTGTTATTATCACTGTCTGGCTGACGTCCGGCAAAGTAAACTCTCTTTTTATAGCCGCACAGGCAGCTGTAAATGAGCTTACTCCCGGAATGACTTCATATGAAGTATTATGCTTCAGCAGATAATCCATCTGCTCTCTTATAGCACCGTAAATAGTGGGATCCCCCGTATGAAGCCTTGCAACGGTTTTTCCTGCAGCCTCTGCCTTCAGCATAACCGCAATTACTTCTTCCAAAGTCATGGAAGCACTATTGTATGTCTCACATCCCTTCCTGCAGAACTTCAGATGTGCATCCCACACCAGAGATCCGGCATAAATGACGACATCAGCTGCCTCCAATATTCTTCTGCCCTTTACAGTTATCAGATCCACATCTCCCGGACCTGCTCCTATGAAATAAATCAACTTAAGACCTCCTTGCAAATACCAAAGACATGTAATCATTGTCCTCCATCATTTCCTGCCTGTCATAGATCACTTTCTGATCCTGCCGTGTACAGCGTTTTACATATGCATAATTGAAACCGTATTGTTCCAGCTTGCTTATTATATTCTCCTTATCCTTGCTAACCTTCAAAATACACACTGTATCAATCCTTTTAAGTATTTCCTCATCAATATTTCCATCAGCCAGATAAAAGCTTTCATCCCTCAGAGCAACCGGAAGTCCCAGTACCGAAGCTGCTGCATTGAAAGACGTAATCCCCGGTATTGTTTCAGTTGCTATATTCGCAGCAGCAAGCTCCTTCATAAGATAACAGTAAGTGCTGTATGTCATCGGATCCCCGAGAGTAAGAAATACTCCTGCCTCATCCTCCTTCAAGGCCTCATTTATTATTTGTGCTGTATGGCTGTAGCGCAGTTGATTGTCTTCCTTCATAGGGAAGCTCAGCTCTACTACCTTCTTATCCTTTATGTATTCATGAGCGATTGTGCCTGCAAGGCTTCCGCCCTTGCTCTCCGGAATAAAGACACAGTCACAGGTCCTGATTATTCTGTATGCTTTCAGAGTAAGAAGCTCCTTATCTCCAGGTCCGATGCCTATTCCATATATCATTTTCATGGCTTTTTCCCCCTTATAAGAAAAATAGGATTGTTTGCCTTCATAAGCCCCGTTCCTTCAATAATGGAAGACTGTATAAGCTTCGCTTCAATACCAGAATACTTCTTTTCCATTAATATTCTCCTCAGCTCCACCATATTGTCGGGGACTATGAAGCTAGCGGCAAGGATACCTCCGCTTGAAAGCTTCTTATCTGTTTCGTCAACAATCTGAATAAGCTTTCCTCCACTTCCGCCTATAAAGCACTTATTGAAGCTTTTAACCGAATCCAGAGCCTCCGGAGCAGTGCCTTGTATAATGCTTATTTCTGCGCCGAGCTTAATAGCATTTTTTCTTATCAGCTCAACCCCCTCTGGCTCTTTCTCCACCGCATACACTTCAGCTCCGAGAAGCGACGCCTGCACAGACAGCGAACCGGTTCCCGCACCTATATCCAGGAATATGTCTTCTGCACTGATATCCAGCAACGCCAAAGCAATAACCCGTATATCAAACTTTGACATGGGGACGGTTCCTCTGGCAAATTCCTCATCCCTAATCCATCTCATTTTCTATCACCACCAGTGCCAATGGGCTTATATCCCCAATTTCTTCGCCTATCCTTTTTTCTACTATGTGCTCGTCGTCATAGGATAAGTTAAACCCTGCATATATTTTCCCCTTCACCCCTTTATCCCTGAGACAGCCGGATATATAGCCGGGGGTGTATTTGCTGTCTGTTAGGATTACAGCTGTTTTATGCTCTTTGATGCTTTGAATCCCGGCTTCTCTTCCATGAAAACTTATAAGGGCGGCACTCTGCCAGCTTTTTTTCAGCTTGGCCATCATATATTGGATGGAAGAAAGCCCCGGCACTACTTCATCTATATAGACTCCCTGCTTTTGGAGAAAGTCCAGTATACCATAAAAGCACGGATCCCCGGAGGCCAGAATGGCAGTATCAGCTTCTCCGTCCAATGTCCCGGACACCTCATCCACCTTATCCACCACCTGTATATCCGTCCTTATCTCCTTTGCCGTTGCTGCAATTCTTCCAAAGGCTACGACCCTGTCCGCCGCTTTTATCCTGTCAATGGCTTCAACAGTTATATGTTTCATACTTCCCGGACCCACACCCACAAGCCTAATCATAGTTACCCTCCCTATTGTTTTATGAAATACCTTTTACTATATCCATTCAGATTCCGTGCAAACGTTTCCTTGTATGTAATTGAATCCGCACCATACCCGGTAAAATAGCCCGGGTGCGTTCAATATAATATCCCATAGTCCATGGAATACATTATCACTTTAATTTTCAGGCTGCTTTGCTTCAGATATCTTTTGATCCTGGCTTCGCAGCCTTCTGTCATAGCTTCGAATACTTTTTCATTACCTGTTTCCATTATCAGCTTTACCGCTTCCTCCGAGGTCTTGCAGCAGTTTATGATTTCCAAAAGCTCCAGGGGCGCTCCACTGAGAGCAAGGTAGTATACAAAAGCCTCAATTCGCACATCGCACGTTTTGCTGTGGGTATTGAAGGCGCCTACGGAAAGCTTGCACAGCTTGCCGATGTGTCCTACCAGTGTAACGCTTTCGAAGCCCTTTTCATTTATATACAGCAGCGTATCTCCGATGAAGTTGGATATCTTTATCCCTCTACACCCAAGCTTTAGATCCTTTACAACATTTTCACCATAATTACCGGGAAATAAGACAAGCTCACAAGCTCCATCCTCATAGGCCGTATCTATCTCAAGATAGATCGTTTTCTTCAGGGCCTCCTCCGACATTGGCACAACAATTCCCGAGGTGCCTATTATTGATATCCCCCCCTCAATTCCAATGTTCTCATTGAAGGTTCTTTTTGCCGTCTCAGCACCCTTTGGCACATATACCACAACATCAAAACCGCACTGTGAAATCTTAGCCAGCTCTTCCTCAATCATCCTTCTGGGAACAGGATTTATTGCCGCTTGTCCTGGCTCTCCCCAGAAGCCTCTGCGGGTGATCCTGCCTATACCTTCCCCACCGTCGATATTAATGGCTCCATCGGTCCGTTTGCTTACACGGGCATATATCTCCATCCTATCGGTAACATCCGGGTCATCCCCTGCATCCTTTACAATGCAGCAGCTTGCATATTCTTCTTCTATATGGGGCTTGCATACCTGAAGCTTCAGCTTTATACCGGCAGGAGTATCAATGTCTATATATTCAATTTCACTGCCGGCAACAAGCATCTCTGCAGCTGCCTTGGCAGCCGCAGCGGCACAGCTTCCGGTCGTATACCCGCACCTTAGCCTCTTTCCATTCTTAATCACAAAATGCTCATGCATCTCTGCCCACCGCCATATAGATCAATGCATTCATAATCGCAGCTGCTACATTGCTACCTCCTTTTGTACCCACCGTCGTAATGGATGGAACCTCAAAGCCCCTTATGTATTCTTTGGACTCTGCCGCCCCCACAAAGCCTACGGGTACTCCGACAATCAGCCCGGGGAAGACCTTTCCTTCGCTTATCAGCTCACCTATCCTGAAAAGTGCCGTTGGTGCATTTCCTATCACAAATATATCCACTCCTGCGCCCACAGCATGATCCATAGCTGCCATCGACCGGGTTATCTGCCTTTCTTCAGCAATTTTAAAAATTTCCTTTTCACTTATGTAACAAGCTATACTGCAGCCTGTTTGCTCCAAACTTCTCTTGTTTATCCCGGAGAAGGCCATTTTGGTATCCGTCACTATTCTGCAGCCGGATTTTATTGCAGCTATACCTGCCTGGATTGAGCCCTTTTTAATTGCCACTATGTTCTGATAGTCAAAATCTCCAGTAGTGTGTATGGTACGCTTTATCACCTTCAGCTCCTGCCCGTCAAAGTTATTGACATCCATTCCCCTGTCTATGATTTCCATGCTTTTTGCTTCAATAGCTTCAGGGTCTTTTAAATACATGGCAATTCACCTCCTATTCCTCTCAATACTGTTCAAAATATTCTCCAATACATGCCGGTTGCCGATGAAGCTGATGTGGGGATAGCCTCCATAGGCGTTCTTATGTATATGTCCACCTTCCCAGCTGTCATTTCCCATAGTCTTTGATATGCAAAATATTTTATTGTCCCGTACATCTGCCATAGACTTATGGAATTCATGGGCTGTTATTTTATCCCCCTTTTTTCCCAGCATGCAGTCGTTTTTGAGCTCAATATCTATATACCCAAAGTTCTGCAGGGTTTCTGTCAGCCTGCTTTCCCCGGAGAATACCCCTGCCATTGTTTCTCCATCAATGCAGTCTGTCAGGTACATGAAGCCTCCGCATTCCGCGTAAATATATCCGCCCTTCTGGCTGTACTCCTTTATTGAACCCAGCATAGCCTTGTTTTTTGCCAGTTCTTCCTTGAAAACCTCAGGATAACCCCCACCCAGGTACAGCAGGTCACATTGGGGCAAGCCGTCATCCTCCAGGGGTGAAAAATAGGTTACTTCGCAAGCCTCCTCCAAAAGGCTGAGATTCTCATTGTAGTAGAAGGAAAATGCCTTATCCTTTGCAATAGCCACTTTTACATCATGTTTACCTATTGCCGTCTTCCTGATGATTTTGACATCCTCCATTAATTCCATGATCCCGTTAAGATCGATGTTAACTCTTGCCAGTTTGGCGATTTCTTCAATTCTCGAGTCAATATCTTCAAGCTCAATACTCTGAACCAATCCAAGATGGCGGCTCTTAAGCTCCACCTCCTTCATTCCCGGTAAATACCCCAATACTTTCAGCTTCGTATATTTTTCCACAGCTTCTTTAAGCATTTGATAATACTTCCCGCTGATATTGTTGAATATTACGGCTTTAATGTTCGAGGCCTCAAATTCAGCCATTCCCTTTATTTTTGGTATAGCTGAGAACATCTCTCCCTTTGGTGTATATACCAGTATGGAGTTGATGCCCAGTTTCCTCGAAATATCATAGCTGGAATTGACATGAGTATTATATATCCCGTCAAAGTAGCCCATAGCTCCCTCTACCACACAATAATCCGCAGCCGCCATTGAAAAAGCCGACAAAAGGCCCTCCTTCCCCTGCAGGTGCATATCCAGGTTGCCTGCTCTGACTTTACAGGCTTTTTCCAGAAAGGCTCTGTCAATATAATCGGGACCTGTCTTAAATGCACAGATATCAAGCCCCACGTTTCTCATGGCTCTCAGGATTCCCATAGTGAGGGTCGTCTTGCCGCTGCCGCTTGCTGCTGCAGTTATCAATACCGATTTCATAGCACCTCACTCCTTCCTGCAAAAAAAATTTGGAACCTCGGAAAGAGGTCCCAAACTGTATGTTATAAAAGCAATTAAATACACTTCTATACGCATATATCTTTCCCTCCGAAAGAATCAGCAGATATCAGGCAGGTCTCCTGGCTCAGCTTCAATTTACTCCCTGTACCTTCCCGGTTTTACTCAGTGGCTGCAAGTATTAACTTGCTACAGGTTTCATCAGCTTCACAGTAACGGTGGGCTGCAGCGGATTCTAACCGCTTTCCCTTTTCATCCTTTACGGACACCTGATACATAATATAACGTAAATTCTATTACATTCTGTCTTCACAAACATCCCGGGGCCGAACCAGCCTTACAGGGTTGTTTGTTTGACACAATGCAAGAATTTTGATACGTTTTATCCTAATATTAACTTTTCTGGATTAATTGTAGCATGGAAATATTAATAAGTCAAAAGATTTAGATTAAACATCACTTAGATAATCGCACCTTTTTCTCCTGTGATAATTATTTTGACATTATTCGGGTCTTATGCTATTTTTGTAGCAGCATGAGTGCATTTGCGGAGGGATTATGGATAAGCTTGACAGAGATTTTTATTTGAGAGATACCCTGGTTGTAGCGGAGGCTTTGCTTGGTAAGCTGCTGGTGCACGAAACCGGAGGTCAAAGGATTGCCTGCAGAATAGTTGAAACAGAGGCGTACATCGGCCCTGAGGATAAGGGCAGTCATTCCTTTGGAGGCAGGAGGACCAAAAGAAACGAAGTCATGTATCATATCGGAGGAATTGCTTATGTTTATATAATTTACGGCATGTACTACTGCTTTAATGTTGTGACGGAGCAGGAAGGCAGACCATCGGCAGTGCTGGTGAGGGCTGTTGAGCCGGTTCTTGGCGCAGAGCAAATGGCAGAATCAAGATATGGTGTTGCCTATTCTTCTTTGTCTTCAAAGCAGAGGCTGAGCTTATGCAATGGCCCGGGAAAGCTGTGTATTGCAATGGATATAGGAAAGGCCGAAAATGGTCTTGATCTCTGCAGCAGCAAACTGTATATATGTGATGTCGAAAATGAACCCTTCAGTGTAAGGACCTCCCCGAGAATAAACATAGCCTATGCTGAAGAATACACTCTGAAGCCCTGGAGGTTCTATATTGAGGGGAATGCTTATGTGTCGAAAAGATAGAAGCCTTTTTTTCTACATTATCCTTTTGCAGCCCATATCCTGCATAAAGTGGTTTATGAGTGCCGAATGGTCTCCCTTTATCACCAGATGATGATTTGCTATAGGATTTCTGATGAAATAGCTGATATCTTCATCCAGATGCACCTTCAGTTGGGTTCTGCACATATTGTCATCTTCAAGATTCTCTATAAGCTGTCCGGAGGCCACAAAGTACTTGTCCAACCCAGTGCCGCCGCATTTAAATATGGTCACAGGACCTTCCCCGACTATTCCCTGCACAGAGACCCCCGTATGTGATTCAAAATGATTCCTGATGATATACCTGTCTGTCATACAGGTTGGAATTGTGCAGTGAGCTAATACCATTTCATTTCTATTAAAATCAATATAGGCAGGATTTGCCATAAAGGCTTTATTTCCAGTAAGAATATTCACAAGCAGCATTGAGAACACCCCCTGGCAGTCCCCTTCACAACCGGAAATCACATCCTCATTATTAAGCAAAGACATTGCAAGGCAGCCTGTGGTTCCACACTTTAAAATCAGATCAAAGCACCGTAATGTCATTGCATCAAATTCATATTCTTCCCTTAAAGCTTTCAGTGCCAGGTAGGCCTTAGCCCCTTCTATTATATCCTTCTCATTCGGTTCCTTTATTAAAGCCGCTCCTGCTGCAAAGCTGTCTGCTGTTCCTTTAGCCCTGTCGCTGCTGATCTCCTTCATCTGTTGATTGAGCTCTTGTATTTCTATGTTTTTAAACCTGACTCCCCACTTCCTTTGGGCATCAGTGTAGTTGACTTCACTTGAAATAAGCCAGTCGGACGGAAATCCCACTACTCCGATAGCAGCTTCACTCAGCTTTTTTTTTGTATTACAGGCTATATAGCTGTATTCTATCTGTGAAACAGTCTCCTCCAAGCTTCCGTGCAATATTGCCGAGTCATCCCCAAGGTTCCTGATCCATGTCAAAATCTCCATTGCCGCGGATAGGGAATTCTGCATACTGTCGGTCAATAGCAGCACCGGCTTGGGAAGCTTGTCATAAATGTTTTTGAAATAGTTCTCGACTCCTCCTGAACCGATAAACACAATAGGCAAATCTACACTAAAGGCTTCTTCAGGATCTATAAAATATACATCGAAACTCCTTTTAAGCCCTGAAATCAAATCGTAGTGTGAATTTTCAACGTTAGCAGCATCATGCAGTGTAGAAAGCAAAGTAATGATACCCAGCTTCAGCCTCATGATACTCCACCTGCCTTTATTATTATTGAACCTGCCTTTAATCAGGCGGATTTTGGCTTTCTTCTCTTGGCAAAAGCGAGTATTCCACCCATAGCTATGGAAAGAAAAGACGCCATAAGCACCCTGTATTCCGGCGCCAGCATGAAGGTAACTGTATGAGCCGGAATCCAGAATATAGGGATAGTCTTAATTACTACAAAACTGATAAAACCATGGAAATCAATTTTATCAACCACTTCACCAAGCGTAATCCTTGCTATCTTTGACATTCTGCCCTCTCCCAGATCTATAAAAGTGTCTGTTACCCTGTGAAAGAGCATAAAGGTAGGTGCAAAGACAAGATTCATGAATGAACTGGTAAAAAAGGCGAACAGCACCTGATTGACAGTCTTGTCAGTGCTTGTCGGAAGCAAGGCTTTGCTCATGGCACCTGCCACACCTCCGGCAAATATATCAAACACTATTACAAAAGCCATTCCCAGGAGTCCCCATACAAACACCCTATATGGAAGTCCAACCGGCTTTTTCCATTCACCCGCAACTATCCTGAGCGCCATAAGTTCTCCCATTGTAGCGAGTATTGCCACCTTTATAAAGCCCATAATATAGGGATGTGCTTTTGTTGCTGATACAAATATGGTATGTGTGGATGGATATGATAGAATGAAAGCTATTGCGAAAAGGGTTCCGAACCATGCGGTAAAACATAAATTATTGCGTAAATTACTATTCTTATTCAAACCGGACCTCCATATAAAATTTAGACGTAATTTTATTATACAAGATAACTTTGTCACTCGCAAACCTCAACATATAAAATGCCATCTATTTTCGATAAACAGTCCATAATATCCGTTCCTATATCCTCTTTTGCCTTGTTGATCCTGATTTTTATCATAACAGATGATTCATCAGCTATTTCCATTGATATATCACAAATCTGCAGATTGCATTTACCCAATTCAGTGCCTATCCTGCCTATCTGTCCTGGCCTGTCAGCAGTTCTGACCTTTAACATAGCACTTTTCCTGCTCCCATATACCCGGTTTTCAAACCTTGAGAAAACCACCAGTGTGATAAGTACAAGTATCGTTGCAAATATTGAGCCGGTATAAAAGCCAAGTCCTATGGCAAGACCGATACAAGCTACGGACCAAAGGCTGGCCGCAGTTGTCAGGCCTTTTACCGTTACACCCTCCTTCAATATTGTACCTGCACCCAGGAAGCCGATTCCGCTTATTACCTGCGCTCCCATACGAGCTGGATCTATATTGGAGAAATTTTTATATTCTTCAAAAATAAAAATATTACACAGCATAACCAGAGTTGCACCTACACACACAAGCGTATGGGTCCTGAAGCCCGCAGGATGCCTTAACCGTTCCCTTTCAATTCCTATGAGTCCCCCCAGCACGCAGGCGAGAATGAGTCTGATAAGCAGTTCCATATTGCCAGGCATAAATCTCCACCTCACTTTACATTAGTTATACATTATGCGAAAATCATTTTACATTCATAATACCGCAATATTCGACTTATTGTCTATTTATTCCTGTTCAGAATATAAACCCTTGAAATATTATATACTTAATGGTAAGTTTTTATTGTAAATACTTTAATAAATATATAGATAGGAGACAGATGGATGAGCAGTGAAATAATAGAGAGCTATCTTGTTATAAATGGCGGAATAGTGCCGGTGCATGAAGCTGAAACTCTCTCTTTGAATTCCTCACGGACGATTTATGAGGTGATAAGAGTGATGACGGGAATCCCTCTTTTTCTTGAAAATCATATGGAAAGGCTTGAGGCTTCAGCCAGGCTTATAGATAGTTCTGTAAGCTCTATAGCCGGAAAGATTGAGAACAGCATTCATGAGCTGATAAAGGCCAATGGCAGTCCTGAGAAGAATATCAAAATAATAGCCTATAACCTGGAGAAAAGCACCCCTGATTATATGGCCTATTTCATACAAAGCAGCTATCCTGCAGCAGAGGATTACAGAAATGGCGTTCACACCATACTTCTGCAGGAGGAAAGATCCAATCCCAATGCAAAGCTCGTGAATTCAAGCTTTAAAGAGAAGGTTGCCGCTGCTTTGTCTGAGACAAAGGCTTATGAAGCTATTCTTGTCAACAATAAGGACGAAATAACGGAAGGAAGCCGTTCCAATGTATTCTTTGTAAGAGGTGATACCGTCCTTACAGCGCCTAAAGGAAATGTACTGATAGGAATAACCCGTGTATGTGTCTTTGAACTGTGCAGGAAGCTGAAAATCGGAATAATTGAACATTCCATATCTATTTCAATGCTTGGTGAAATGGATGGTATCTTCATGACAGGAACCTCTCCAAAGCTTCTACCTATCAGCAAGGTTGATGATCTGCATTTCAATTCCGCCGGCAATCAGATAATCAAAGCCCTGATGAAGGGATATAATGATATGCTTGATGATTACATCATCAAGAGTCGCTAGTCACGAGTTACTAGTCGCTAGATTTAAGCTAGGCTTTCGAAGCCTTACTCCAGCACTAGAGACTAGCGCCTGGAGACTAGTGACTGACTGTTAACGGCTACGTCGTTAACAGTTTTTTGCCTCTGGTATAGAACTCCTGCATCATTACATCCGGTACGAACAGTCCTCCTGTGGCCCATGCTATATGGGTTGAGCTTCCCATTCTGTCATTAAGGCTATTGGTATATATATAGGCCTTCCCTTCAGTACTGCCCTCCAGCCGTACTGGCCCCAGAAGTCCGGGAGTTGCAGAAGGCTCAATCTTTATATTTTCCTCATCCTTCATCATTGCAAGCAACTTGTATAATTCATTGTCATCAACAGTAAATACACCGCTCAGCAGCTTCTCGACGATCCTGCCTACAAATCCTGAAGGCCTTCCTACTGCGAGCCCGTCGGCATCTGTTATATTATCCATACCGAAGTCCTGCACCGAAAGCCTTTCATTCTCACCTGTGGCCAGACCGAGAAGCATGCAGGGCGAATGAGTCGGCTCCACAAAGAATACATGTACATTATCACCAAATATCTGTTTCAAGCCAAAACATATGCCCCCCGGTGCTCCACCCACACCGCAGGGTACATACACAAGCAGCGGATGGGCTTTGTCGACTGCTTTTCCCAGCTCGCCCAACTGCTTCTTCAGACGGAATGCTGCCACACTATATCCGAGAAACAGGTTCTTTGAATGCTCATCATCAACAAAATAACTGTTCGGATCCTGCTGTGACTGCCTTCTTCCTTCCTCCACAGCCTTACTGTAATCGGAGGAGTATTCTATTACATTGACTTCCCTGCTCCTTAAAAGGTCCTTTTTCCATTCCTTTGCGTCTGCGGACATGTGCACAGTGACTTTAAAGCCCAGAGCAGAGCCCATTATTCCTATACTTAGTCCAAGATTGCCTGTCGAACCCACCGCCAGTGAGTATTTCCCAAAAAATTCTTTAAACTCAGATCCCGCCATTCTTGAGTAATTGTCCTTAGTACTTATCATACCATTCTTGATGGCCAGATCCTCTGCATGCTTCAGTACCTCATAGATACCTCCCCTTGCTTTAATAGATCCTGCGACAGTCAGATAATTGTCGCATTTCAGCATGAGCACGCCTTTAAAGCTCTGATCATATACAGCCTGTATGCTGCTTTTCATCCCTTTGATATGTACTAATTCCGATTCAATCAAACCTTTTTTATCCATTGTTTCGGGAAAGAGCCTTTCTATAAGCGGAGCAAACCTCAGGAGTCTTTTTTCCGCATCAGTCATATCCTCCAGGGTTAAAGGAAGTCCGGAAAGTACATTATGAGCGCTGTCCAGACCTTTGTTGACCCAGAAAACAGGTTCATACCCCATAAGCTTCTCAATTATAGGAAACTCCCTGACCCATTGACCAGTACTTTTATCCAGTACCATCTTTTCCATTGAACTTTCCTCCCTCTATTTTCTTATGAACAAGACTCTGAGGTCTTTTCCCGCTGATTGTCCATACCTCACGGAACGCATAAAATGCGTTCCCTACACTTCAAATCCCGTACGGGCGATTCATGAATCGCTCCTACCCCCGTAGCCCCACAGACTCAAATCCCGAACCTCGTATCTCGTATCTCGTATCTCGTATCTCGTATCTCGTATCTCGTATCTCGTATCTATATTAATTATAAATTTTGCCAATAACAGTGTCAAATATTCTACTGTTACATAAAATGGTAATATCACTGCATGTGAGGTGAATTATCATGCCGCTTTCTACCAGAGAATTGTTTGCCCGAATGATAAGGTGTGAAGCCGGTGGCGAAGGTGACAACGGAATGAAGGCCGTAGCTACCGTAATAATGAATAGAGTTCATGTTCCCAATGGTGAGTATCAGAGAATAGGTCAGGGAGATTTGCGAAAGGTACTATTCCAAAGAGGACAGTTTGACTGTGCATCAGATACTCTTGGGGGAGCATATAATCCACAGAATATATTTAATATACCGGCTGAACAAATACACTATAATATAGCTGACTGGGCTTTGTCGGGCAATAAACAGCTGACAGTGGGTTACTGTCTGTGGTACTTTAATCCTTTTGCTCCGTCATGCATTCAGACATTTCCCAGAAACGGCACCGGCACATTTGTAAACAGAATAGGAGAACACTGCTTCTATAACCCTACAAGACTATATTATTTTACATAGGAAAAGAGCGAATGGTTTTAACGAATAGAATATCTATGAAAGGAGATTTTTATGTATAGCAATAGTCCATGCAATTATAGTCAGACTCGACAGAACGGCACAGTTCAGTCTCAGTTCAATCAAGCTCCCGAAATTGGTACCACCTTTGGCTACCCAATGGCACCCACCGCTTATGGAACCATGCAGGTTATGCCGCAACCCATGCTAGGTGAACAGCCAATGATGGGAGGGCAAGCCGGAATGGGCCAGCAAATACCTCAGATGCCCCCACAGGCAATGCAGCCTCCTGTTACAGGAGCTGCTCCTGTAGATTTTGAAACTCTCCCGACGACACCTGTGCTTGATATTGAGTACACACAGGGCTACCTGAAGTCACAGATTGGTCAGAGGGTCAAGGTGGAGTTCCTTATCGGCACCAATATGCTGATAGACCGCGAGGGAACACTTGTTGACGTCGGCATAAGCTACGTCATTATAAGAGAAGTTGAGACTGACGACCTGCTGCTCTGCGATATTTACTCAATAAAGTTTGTGCGCTTTTATTACTAATATTAGAAAGACAAGACCTGAAATCATTCAGTGGTCTTGTCTTTCTATTTTAATCCTTATCTGGTGATGTAAGCGGCGCCACTAATTATATCGATGTCTGCCCCATAATCCCTTGATCCGGCCTTATACTTCTCCAGAATAACCTCAGCAGCCTGCCCTTGTGCAATAACCGGCCTGCAAGCCTCTATATCAACCGGAATAATCCTGGTCTCTTTCCATCCAACCCTATCAACAGCAATATCAATTATAACCGATTCTTCGGTTCCTTCCGGAAGCTGTCTGTCGAATACAAAATTGCCCAGGCTGTAGAATATGAGCTTCCCCTTATATTTTTCCATGCCCTGAAGCACATGGGGATGGTGCCCTATGACAATATCCGCACCGTTTTCTACCGCAGTGTAAGCCATTTTTCTCTGCCTGTCCCCCGGATAGCGGTCAAACTCCTTACCCCAATGGAAGGATATCACTAAGAAATCACATTGTTCCCGGGCTGCCTTTACTTCTTCGCCGAGAGACTTCATATCCGCCCGGGCAACATCAGCTTTATCCTCGTCATATATATAACCCTCAGGTGGGAAATCACAATAGCCCAGAAAACCTATCCTTGCCCATCCCTTTTTGATAAAAACCGGCCTGCGGGCTTCACTTCTGCTCTTACCGGCTCCCACAGTCAGGATACCGGAGCCGGTAAGCACTTTGATAGTATCAGTAAGCCCCTCCCTGCCCTGATCCATCGTGTGATTGTTCGCCAGGTTCATAAGGTCAAAACCTGCATCCTTCAGGGCAACCCCGTTCAGCTTGTTTCCCCTGAAAATAAGCTCAGGCCTTTTAAGAACAGGATTCACTTTATCAGTCAGTGGGCATTCCAGGTTGGCTACTGAGATATCGCCCTTTATGATTTCCTCTTTTATTCCGGTATAGGGATAATCATACCCTTTTTCCTCAAGATACATAGAAACGCCGCGGTCCAGCAAAATATCTCCTGCAGCAATGATATGGACAGGTTTTGTATGATAATAGTAAAATATAGCAGCTATAACAGCAAATAATACTACCGCAGCAGTGGTTAAACGTTTATGCATCATTCCCACACACTAGCAGCCCGAATTGTATGGCTCTGCCGGTACCGGCGCTTCAGTCTTGGGCTCGGTATCCGTAAAGCTCCTTATCCATTCCTGCTGCTCCGGCTGCTCTCCTTTTTTATGCAGCTGCTGCCACTCCTCGTCAGTCAGCCGCTTATCGGACATAAACTCATAATAGCTGAAGACCGCACCCCTGGTAAGGTAAAGCTTGCCTCCGATAGGAACGACTGCAAAAATCTCATAAGCAGGTCCGACTCCTACCTCCAGGACGCCTCCTGAAGCAACAGTATGAATATCTGCTACAACCGCCATATTCCTTTCTGTTTCTGAGGTTACCTGGAACCATTTGAAGCCGTCCTCCATCAGGGAGCTTGTAAGATATTCAAGCCAGCCTCCATAGGTCAGCAACTGGTAATACTCATCGTTGGAAAGCTCCTCGTTCCTTAGCTCCTTAAGTGAGCATTTGATAAGAAACTGCAGGAGTCCTTCAAAGTCTGTCATCCGGCTCTCCAGCTCTCCTCTCAGTATATCCTTTTCCTTAAGGTTTTCCCTGGAATACCTGGTGAGCCATAAGAGCTTCTCATAGACTTCAATATTAGGCTCTACATAACCCCTCACCTGTGGAGGCAAATCTCCACCTCCACATTCCGCAGCAACGCCCTTTCCGTACAGCACGGTATCATGCCTCAGCTCCGACCAGCTTCCCAGTGCGGTGCTGAGTGATTTATCCTGCCACGCGACTGTCTGCATAAAGAATGGATAACCCTCGCCAAACTGCTTCAAAAGCCCTTTAAGGCTCCATAGCCAGCCAAAATACATATTTGACTGCCATTTGTCCTTCTCCAGCCCGTCAAACTTCGTTTTCATCCTGTCGAATGTCCCGGTATAGCAATCCCATTTTTCATCTTCTCTGTAGATTTCGAACAGCAGGTCATAAGCCCTTTTTGAACCTAAAACTGCCATAACGTCCAGGCCCTTCGGCACCGGCCTCTTATATGGTTCCACCAGCTCCTGCAATATTTCGGAATCGGCTATATACCTCTGTCCCATAAGCCTGAACTGCTTTCCTGCAGGAGTGGAGACAGTTGTGTACTTGGGTACGATTGCCGGCTCCGGCAGCTCCTTGACAGTTTCATAAAACAGGTCTAATTTGTCCTTATCATTCAGATGATTGATATCCGGGCTGTCCCCATAAACCTCTGCCAGCAGCTTCCCGTAATCAAGTATGTTCAGGTCATCGGATTTTCCCACATAAAAAGAAGTGGGCTCATAAATGTTCTTCCAGCGCACAAGGTCGTTTTTGCCCTCTGAAAGCAGGGTGTATGTAATCAGAAGCGCCTGAAGAGTCTGCTCCTCGTTTCTCTCATTGGCACTGCGCAAGACCGGGAATGGTACCTGTCCATACCACATCATGGTCTTGAAGTACGCTTTCAGTTCATCGTTCCTGGTGTAATGCCCCCGGGGCTTGTATTGGCTGTAATCCAGCTGGAATGGGAAAATAACAGATTGCTCGTAGCCCCTCTGGCCCTCCATCAGCTCATACTCCTGCAAAGCCAGCTGCTTCGCCTTATCCGGCATATCCGAAGGCAGCTCCATACCCAAAGCAAGCTTTGCCACTCCGAGGTAAGCAATATTCTTCAGTTCCAACTCCTTTAAAGCTTCATTTTCCAGGCTTTCATAGAGTGCCACCGACTTCTGGAGCATACTGTTGGTGAGTGCCGTAAGCTCTTTTGCCAACGTCTCATTCTCCAGTCTTCTCAGAGAATAATCGTAGAAAACATGATAAACCTGAAGCACCGAATCAACAGTGATAAAGGAGGGTGCAAGCAGGTACTCGTTATTCTCATAAATGTAGAAAAGCTGCTCTTCCTTTGTAGGAGTAACGACAAATCCATTCTTTGCAAGCAGCTCCTTCTGCTTTTCAGAAAAGCTCCCGAATTGCTCCAGATTTGCAATATTGGAAAGATCCGCTTCAATACTGTATGCAGGCACGGCTGCGGTATATTGGACTTCCTCAAAGGGTACATCCACCTGGGACACGGGGACAGGTACAATGTCCCTATTTTCCTTTTCTTCAATCTGTTCTTCCTCTATATTTTGCTTACTGGCAACAGCGCTCTCCTCAGCAATACTCTCCTTGGTATCTTCCTCCGCTGCTGGCTTTTTTGTCGAGCAGCCTGAAAATGAAAGCACAATTGACAGTGTGAATATCAGTAACACCGCAAATGTCATAAGCCTTTTCCAGGAAAACATATCTGCCTCACCAGCCTTTTCTATAATTCTATTTCTTTATATGAATAATCTTGTTGAACTTCGTCTTCTCAATCAACCGCTCATTGATCTTCTCCAGCTCTATCCAGAACTGCTGCCCGCCTTCTTTGACCTGTACCAGCAGACTTTCTCTACCGTCATATTGTGTGTTAAGAGTCAGTATATCTTCATAAGGCGTGCTTTCAGCAATACTCTCAAAGCCGAAGCCCGCCCACTTGTAAGCGTTTATCAGGGCTTTACCATCCTGCAGCCTTTCAATGGCAACAATTTCATCCTTCCCATCAGAATCCAGGTCGCTGAAAATGTAATCATCAAAAGGTCTGGAAAGCCGCGACCCTCTCCACATCGGCACAATGTCCTCTCCATTCCAGTGATACAGGAAAGGCCTCTTAGCCATAACCGGATGGAAAGCTGCTTCCTTATATACGCCTAAGCTGATTTCTCTTCTATTATCTCCATCTACATCACAGGTCTGCACCTTCCATGGGTTCAGCTCCTGAAACTCTCTCTCATAAAGCCTCTTAAGACCATTGTCATAGGAAAGTATCAAAAGCCTATTCCCGTAAAATACCTTACCCTCCCCCTCAATTACAAGCAGGTCTTCATATGAATCCCCGTCAATATCTGATATGCAGCAGCTTATGATTTCTCCCTCACTATCCCCGGGCTTATATTGTGCTTTCAGCTCGCCGGAAGGGGCATATAACTTGATACTGTCCTGAAACGCCACTATCGCATATTCCACATCCTTACTTTTCAATATGCCGGTAAGCTCCAGTTTCTTTGCTGTAATGTCAGTAATATTTGCCAAAATACTTCTATTCTGCCTGGCTGTCAGTATGTCAAGTCCTTTCAGGCTGTATTTTGCAAAATATGTAGTACCGCCGTTATAGTCCAGCTCCAACAGTTCCTTCTTTTCCAGGCCGGATGCCAAGTAATTGATGCTTACTATGAAAATAATCAACAGAGCCAGACCAATTCTTTTTAAAGTCATGTATATACCCATGCCCCTTCTGAAACCAATGGTAATAAAGTTGCGCAACAGATGGCTGCTTGCAGCATTAACCGTATCAGGCCCATAGAGAAGTCTTTACAAAAAACACCTGCTATGGAAATATTACCATAACAGGTGTTTTGTTTCAATTGTATTCATGACCTTGTCACCTATAACTCTTTGACTGTTTCAAGATTACATTTTTACTTCATATCCCTCTTTTTCAGCATTTCCAAGCAGATATAAAAATGCAGGCGCAGGTATTTTAACAACTGGTATTCTGGTATTGTGAGAGGTTATACCATAATCCTCAGCCCGCTTTGTGATGATCAATGAACCTTGAACCTTTGCTTTTTCATCATTTGTAAGCTCAATAATTGCATCTGCTTCCCTGATATTGGTATTCTCCCTGTATTTGACCTCGCAAAGAAGCCTACCCGTTGGCAGCTCAACAACTACATCTACCTCTTTTTCATTTTCTTTAACTCTTCTGTAATACCCTACCTGTGCATTAGTTGTATAATAAAAAGCCGCAACATGCTTATAAACTGCTGTTTCCACCATTATCCCCATTTCTTCCTGGTTAGTTATTACATCCTCAAGCATTAACACAGCATTACGGATTGCAGCATCCGCTATATAAATCTTTGAACGGCCCTTTAGAATCCCTTTGCCGTCAACACCGACCGGATCACTTATATAAATGAGATTTGATTCTTTTAAAAACTCAATATAACTCATCACGGTAGACTTATTCATGCCATCAAGCTCTTTAGACATAGTTGTGATGTTTATTATGTTTGAAGAATTCATACAAAGATATAGAAACACCTTTTCCAGTTGCAAGGGATTCCTGACATTAAACAAAGTAAGTACATCCCTTTTTATGACCTTGTCAACGACATCTTCACGAAGCATCCGCTGTGAGAAAGCATCATCACTTGACAGAGCAAGCTCCGGAAAACCTCCTATCATTAAGTAACGGTTGAAATGCTGTTGAAGTGGTGAAAGCTTATTCATTAACTCGCTTAAATCACTCTTGTTCATTTTATATAGCCGAGTAGGCCGTATACCGGCAGGCAGCCCGGGTCTCACCGGTATCTGAAGCAAATCACAGTATTCATAAAAAGATAATGTGGGTATTCTGAGTATACTCCATCGGCCAACACCGCTATCAGCAGACCCCTTTTCAAGGGTTGGACTCGCAGAGCCGGTTGCAACTACACGAAGTAGAGGACGTGAATCGTACAATGTCTTGACCCAAGCCTCCCAATCCTCGGCATATTGCACCCCATCAAAAAAGAAATACACTTCACCTTCTGTCGGATAAGCATTTTCGTACGCTCTTAAAACACCTTCAAACCCACCAAGCTTCAAAATAGGATTATCGAAGGATAAATAAACTATATTCCGCGCAGGAATCCCTTCTGATAAAAGCTCATTTATCAGTTGATACATTATAGTCGTCTTCCCTACCCTGCGCGCTCCGCTTAATATGACAAACCGGCGTAAACTTGGATGCCTCAGCAGTTTTTTTGCTTCATAGAACGCAAAGCGATGCTGTGGCGGTGCATTTTTATCAGATAAGGGGATACCTTTCCACCAAGGGTTATATTGAATTAACAGATTTAAAAGCTTCTCGTCAGTAAACATAGGCATTATTAATCACCTTATCAATATTTTATATTATACTATGCATTATATCAATATTTATTTATATTATAATATCCATTATTCTTGAATTTATGCAAAATTAAGTGCCAAATGCAAAAGTAATTAAGTTATTTAAAGTCTTATGGGGTCAGTCTTGAATTATTCTCTTTCCTATAAGAGCTGTTATCGCAACTCTTTTTATTGACAAGAAAGCGATTTAGGACTATTATTATGTTGTACGATATATCGTCACGCATAATATTTAGGAGGGATCATATGTCATATACAGGCAGTCCGATGACGGAAGCAATGTACTATATACTCCTTGCCTTAATGAATCCCAATCATGGTTATCAACTAATGGACGCAATTAAACAAGTATCAAGGGGACGTGTCAAAATGGGCCCTGGAACATTGTATGGCGTTCTTACACGACTGCAAAAAGATAAACTCATTGTAATATTAAATGATGATGGGCGAAGAAAAACCTATGCCATAACAGAAGCTGGCACCACTGCACTTAAAGTGGAATATAAAAGGTTAATGGATATGATTCAGGATGGAATTATATTAGAGGAGAGATTATAAATGGGCAAGTTATTAAAAAGACTGATGCTTGATGACATATATGCTATCGGCCGGAATGAAAGCTGGTTTTCCGATATGGCGAAAAAGGGTTTGCATTTAAAAAAGCTCGGACGAATGTTTGTTTATTTTGAAAAAGGAGAATCAAAGAAAACCAAATATAGAATAGATATTATAAAGGAAAAGCCATCACAGGAACAACTCGATGTTTATCACGATTGTGGTTGGGATATTGTCACAAATAGCGGAGATTTTTATATTTTTTCTGCTGATGAGAAATCATGCACCACCGAGTTACATACAGACCCGATTGAGCAAGGCTTTTCGCTGTCAGAATTAAACAAACGGCTAAAAATTAACACAATCATTATATCTTTTGCAATGTTACTGTTCTTTGGTATGATATTCAGCGTCTATTTTTTCAATGATGAGCCCTTTTTATATATAATAAAAGGTCAGTTTGTCCAGCAAATACTGCTTGTTGTTGTTGAACTTTATGTCTTTTATACGGTAATACGCAATTATGTGGCTATTAGCAATCTTAAAAAATCGCTGTTACAGGGTAAAGCAATTGATCATAAAGAGGAATATAGAATAGCCAGACTGATAGGTGGTATATTAACGTGTTTATTTTTGCCTATTTCGTTGTTTACTATTTTTATACCATTTACTGAAATTGCCAGAAGCAAAGACTACACACTTCCTGAAGCCAACACTAATCTACCTGTCATAAGGCTAGCTGACATAGAGCAAAATCCAAGGCTTACCCGTGAGACAGGTTATTATCGCAATGATATTGATTGGGCAAACAGAGTCAGCTTCGATTGGAGCCTGCTTGCACCTGTCCAGTACGAAATTGATGAACGTGGGATCGTAAATGGTGAAATGTGGGAAGACAAAAGCGGTGAATATTCTCCAAGCGTAACCACCCGGTTTTACAGGCTGACTTTTGACGGTATGGCAGAAAAGCTTACTCTTGACCTTATCAACCACTATGTATATAGGGAAGATACCGAAATTACAGCAGTAAATGCTCCGGAGCTTGATAAAATATATATTGCAGAAGAAAATGCAAGAAAACAGATTTTTGCTTATTCAGGTAATCAAGTAATCCATGTTGCCTATTACGGAAAGATGAAAATAGAGGATATCATTCCTTTAGTCTCAGAAAAGCTGCTTTCTTATCAGTAGTAGCTGTATTTACGAATAAAACACCAGCTATGGGAATATCACCATAGCTGGTGCTTTATCTCAATTAAATCGCTTACCTTTTCATCAATACTAATGCTTATGCTTTGCAAGCATCTCAAGGTCAAATATAAGGCTCCTCAGATCCGTCTGCTTCTCTTCGAGCCATCTCCTCCGGTTTTCGTAAAGCAGAGCTACTGCCAGAATAGCCAGCTGCACTGCTATGAAAGCAAGTCCCTCTCTAATGCTGCCGAACCTGAAAATATCATGCATGCCCGGTACCTCCCCGACCTGTAGGCTGAATGCAACCAGTATTTTTTATCACAATATATTCCCCCTCCTTAGCTTCTCATCTTCTTAGGAGGGGAAATTGAAAAAGTGCATATGCAGGTTATTCCCACACATGCACTTAATGTTATCATCCGGAATCCAAGGCAATCCTTCCCTGCACAATGCAATGCTAATGCATTGTAATATCAATGCAATGGAACATGCCTTGAAAAAACTGTCAAAATGGACTATAATAACATAAGGTTGCTGTGGCAGCGAAAGCTGCACTTGTGGGTGTCTACGCACCTGCATGAGCCTGTAGGTGTTGGCGCACTTACAGGTCACGGCGACCTTTTCAAAATCCCCTATGATTATTATAGTCTTATGGTTACCAATGTGCAACAATTTTGTATTATTTTGTTTGTTGGATTTTGTAATTGGATTGAGAATTAATACTTAGCTGTATATTCAGGAACAATCAAAGCCAGTCAACTGATTTCTGATAAACAAACTTATCCGATTATATGGGTAATAGGAAGCCGGGGCGTTAACTTGTAATATGTTTTAAAATGCATTGATAAGCTCTTATCAGATTAATACATGAATACCTTGCGCAATTTGCAGCACTCGTCGATGGAAGATAAATCGCATCTATTTTCGTTTCCGGATAACAGTATTTTCTATATAAGGTTGTTGCTTTTACTCCGGTTGTGTAAATAGCTTTTATATTGGCATGGGACAAAATTACACTCATATCATTTGCTATGGGATTATCGATGCTACTGTCATCAGAACCTTTTATGTTACAAATCCTTAAAACATCCCACAATGCAATATGATTTTCGAACAACATTGTTTTCTTTTCTTCAATAGTAATAGGCAACTCTTGGGATAAAACTTCTGCGATAACACGCCAAAAGCGGTTTTGCGGGTGAGCATAATAAAAACCTGCTTCACGGGATTTTCGTGATGGCATAGTTCCCAGAATTAAGATCCTTGAGTTTCCATCGAAAACCGGTTCAAGATTGTGTTTAACTTGCTCTTTCATCATTGCACCCTCTAACCTACCAATCCTATGATTTACAATACAAGGTATCAGTATATGGATGATTGGAAGTTGATATTGAAGCTTCTCTTACCTTGTTATAAACATAATGGGCAATTGATTATTAGGCGTGCGCTTCCTTGAGCTTATCCATTCGTTGGTTCCACCTCAGTCTATATCAGTGTTGGAAAATTGAGATAATAGACTTGTTGTTCTAATAAGAGTTTCTTTCGTACTGCGATTAAAAGAGTATTCGCCCATACAAACCTTATACGTTCCATTATCATAGTTGGTAACAAACAAAGCATTATATATCTCTTTGAACTTAGAATCCAACGACACTACTGTTTTCCCTTCGCCGTTTTCTTCAAACGACTCCGTTCTACTCAGCAGGCTATAAAAAAATCCTTCTCCCAAGCTATCAGAAACTTCCAGCAATGGGGAGTAATCCTTTCCGTTAATAAAGTCGGAATACCTACGTGGGTCGCATATTTTTAAGCCAATCATAATTGGTACAACATATATAAGCCCAAATTGAACGCCACGTTTATCCGGAAATGAAAAATCATATTTTTTGCTTTCGTGAGTTGGTTCATAGGCTGCAATTCTCGTCAGACGCAGATACTTTGCTATTTCCCGCAATTCGAAATGATAGGCTTTAATCACAGTATCACAGACAATATCATATGTATAATTGAGATCATTGAAATTTAAGCTCTGATAATAGCGATTTAAATCGGCTGGAGGCAATGAAATCCTTAAATCGAAGAAGCGATCCAAATACTTTGAAGCATTAAAATCGGTGCCATAATACTGCTTGATGGTGTGCTGCAACTCATTAATGTTAACTGAAAACACGTATGTAATCCGGTCATTTGAAAAATAGTGTTTAATTCGTTCAAGCAGGCGAACAGCGTAGCTCGGCTTGCATCTATCCAATTCATCAATAAAAACGACAAGGCGATTTCCTTTTTCGAGAAGCAGCGAATCCAGGAATTCCTTAATCATTTCTTGGATTCCTTTATGTTTTTTTAGTTCCTGAAGTGGATCCTCACCCTTTAAACTATTCATAAGTTGCGCCCACTTCTTTCCCGAAAAAAACTCTAATATGTTTGCAGCAATTTGCAGGCAGTCAGCTCCTTTTTTAAAAGAATAGTCGCTCTCTACGCTTTGAAGAATGCTGTAAACCAGAGAAAGGACAGGGTCCTCGTCGTTGTCATTTTCCCATGAATCATAGTAAACAGAGACTTGAGTTTGAAGTTCCACCGGTTGATTCTTATGGCGTTGTGCCCACAGGCCTTTTATTTTCCCGCTATCTGTATCTTCGTACGAGGCAATGAAATCGTTATGCGCATCCAACACCATTTTGGCCTGCTTAACGAAAAATGTCTTTCCACTACCCCATCCTCCGTCAAGTGCGATAGAGCAGCTGTCATCTATGGAATTGAGTATTTCGATAAAGCGAAACACGTCCATATCCCTTGCAATGGTATCGTTTAGGTAGGTACTTAGTAAGTTCTCATATGTTGGTTGCAGTTCATATGATTTCATCTTATCCCTCCAATTCTTGTATGTCCTCCGTTGGACGAGCTTTCCATTATTGCTATAGCACTAAACCGCTGGCGCGGTGGTTTTCACAATCAGATACGTTTTTCTAAATCTGCAGCAAATTCGGCAGATTTTGCCTTTCTCCGTTACAATGGAATTATCACTTTTAAGGAGATGATTCCATGACAAACGAAGAA
>DASPLL010000020.1:0-117030 GCA_035627615.1 Clostridia bacterium | reverse complement strand
GACGGTTTATTAGAATAAACATCTGCTCTATCACCCATGGAGTACTTTTTTCAGCCCCCATATCATCAAGTACAAGGAGCTCAACTTCTGCCATTTGCTTTAAAATATCCTGTTCTCCTTCTGTAGGTTTTTTCCCATATGATTTTCGCATATCGTCCAAGATAATTGGTACTAATGCAAATTTTACAATATATCCTTTGAAAATGAGTTCCTGGCACAATGCTGCGGCAAGGTGTGATTTCCCACAGCCGGGTCCGCCTTTCAATATCAAACCTATACCAGCTTCCTTATAGAATTCGAACTTTTCAGTGTATTCTGCAACAGTTTCAAAAGCTTGTTTTACTTCAATATATGGCTTGAAGTTTTCAAAGCTGCAATTCTTAAATCGCTTGCCTATGCCCGACATTTCAAAAATATCTTTGTTACGAGCTATTCCCTCCTGTCCTAAACACCGCTCTATCTCATTACTTTGATAGCAGAAGCAGCCATATTTCTTAACCAATACTTTCCTACCAGATATAGGCAAAGTAATCTCAGCATCTACCACAGGCCGTCCACATTCTGAGCAATTATATACCATCGAGGAGTTTTGCATATTCGCTATTACCTTTAGGTTCGCTTGCATTATCTCCGATGCTTTCATCATTTCCCTTCACCACCCTGTTTTCATAATTTATCCATGCCTGCCCATCTTCCAAAAAATTCTGCAAACCATTAGATTGCTTTAAGAATTTGTCTAGCCTGAAGATATGATTATAGAAGTACTTTTGATCATGCAATATTCTAGCGTAATTAATTATGCTAGTGACAACAGCGTCTTTCCCATGTTTTTTAAGTGCATTCTTAATGGACTTCTGAATCTCTGCTGTTTGCCCATGCTTGACAATATCCTGTGCATTCCATAATTCTAAAATTTCAAGTTGATCGGGACTATATGTAATTTTATTTACTTCTTTTTTTATAGTATTTATTTCTTGGTCTACTAATTCGTTGCCTGTCGTATCCACTAATTCGTTGGCTGTCGTGTCCTCAGTTTTGTTGAGTGCATCTAATTCATTACCTGTCAACTTTTTAGTAGACACTTTCCATGACTCAAAATTTTTATTGAAAGCTATTATTCTAGGAGTATTGAAAGTAGCCGGTCGCTTTACAATTAGTACCCTAGAGGATATTAAAGTATTAATTTCTCTATTTATCTGTTTACGGTGTACACCAGTTGCTCTTGCAATAAATGACTCAGAAAGTTCAGTTTCCTTTCGTCCAAACCCATATGTATAACGAAAGACCACTATAATGATACGCCATGCCGTACCGTTAAGTTGTGTCTTAGCTAAAGCCTCTAATATGGAATTTGCTAAACGTGTGTATCCCGACTCAAGTTGTGGAGATGCCAATTCTATCACCTTCTTTGTACTGTAATCCGCCTCCTTTGTATTATTAATCACCAACTCTGCGTATAACTCCATAAGTTTTGATATTATCCGGCTGCTTAATATTATTAAGCGCTACATTACGTAAGTGTTCTTCAAGAAGATCAATATCGAAAATTATTCGTCCGTGTTCAGGGTCACCCACCCTGAAGTGCGGATACCGCCCAGACCTTGCCCCTTGGCGGAGCTCCCACTCGCTAAGCCCAGTTGCTTCCGCTGCAGCTTTTATACCGACACGTTTTGCAGCCATAATTATGCTCCTTTCTCATCTACGATCATGAATAGCTGATCAAAGTCAACATTGAGAGCCTGGCATATTTTTTTTGCACTTGATGGAGTAGGCGCCGTAAATTCATTTTCGATTTTCCATACAGAAGATACGCTGAGCCCAGACGCCTGACTCAATGCAGCAATTGACATACCTTTTTTGATTCGCTCGATCTTCATCTTTTTTGAATCTATTTTTATAGTCATTGTTTTCATTACTCCTTTCTATTTGGTATGATTTATTCTTACTTTAAAGATATCATAAGAGTTTTTCTTTTGCAATTATTTTTTATAAGAATTATATTGACTATTTATTATTCTTATAGTATCCTTTTAGTAAAATAATGAGGAAATGAAGGTAGATTCAAATGGAACAGTTCTCAGAAATTTTAAGAAAAGAAAGAACAAAAAGAGGATTAACACAATCTCAATTGTCTGATCACTTGGGTTTAAACGCGAAACAAACAATATCTGATTACGAAAATGAAAAATCTCAACCTAATATTGAAATGCTTATTAAGATTGCAGACTTCTTTAATATTACTGTTGACCATCTTCTTGGAGTATCTCCTTATCGAAACTATGAAGAACAAAAAATAGCCGATGTAAGTGAGCAAAAAGAAACCCTTTGCCCATATTCACAAAGTGCTTCAATAGAAATATATAGACAGTTGGTTGAATGCTTGTCGAAATTTGAAAAGTATTATTATCAAAACGATTTGAAAAATAATAGAGAGCCACACATTCATCCTGGCGTTGGTCATCACTTATTTGGGGAATTACAGGCAAGAATTAATGTTTATAGCGCAGTGGCAGAGTATTTATCAAGTGGTACAAAGCTAAGTGATATTATTAATAAATATTCAGAGATGACTAAAGACACAGATAGGACTTGTGATTTATTGCACGACCTATCAAAATGGTTTGGCGCATAACGAATGGAGGCGAATGTCGATGGCGCATATTGAAAAGCGGTCAGATACCAGTTACCGGATCACCTGCAGCTGTGGCTATGATTCAAAAGGTAAGAAGCTCCGGAAGTCAAAAACTATTAATCTGGACCCGGGATTGACTGAGAGGCAGAGAGAAAAGGAACTCCAAAAGCAAGCAGCTCTGTTCGAGCGAGAGGTTGAAAATGGTACGTATTTGGACGGCAGTAAAATGACTTTTGATGAATTTGTTGATCGTTGGCTTAAAGACTATGCAGAGCCTGGCCTTGCCGCCAAAACACTATACCGCTACAAAGAATTACTTGATACCCGAATAATACCGGCACTGGGACACGTTAAACTATCAAAACTTCAACCACCACACCTTACATCATTTTATAACAATCTTCGAGAAAATGGTATTCGAACAGACGGCAAATATATTGCTAAGCCAGAACTACATACTTTGATAAGTGATAAAGGACTCCTATCTACGGACATAGCTCAGTTATCCGGTATAAGCGATAGGACATTAAACGGTATGCTATCCGGGAAATCCATATCTCACAAAACTGCTCAATCTGTAGCAAAAGCCCTTGAAGTAAAGCTTAACAGTATATTTTCACTGATTGGAAAACCTGGAGGCTTATCGGAAAGATCAATATTGCATCACCACCGATTAATATCAAGCATTCTGACGTGTGCAGTGCAATGGCAATGCCTTCTGAGCAATCCTGCAGAAAGAGTAAAGCCTCCCACCCCCGAAAAAGAAGAAGCCAAACATTTCGATGATGTGCAAACAGAATATATACTTCAATTGATGGAAGAGGAGCCTCTGAAATATAGAACTATGATAAATCTCGCCGTATTTGGTGGTATGCGTTTAGGAGAGCTTGCTGGTTTAGAATGGAATGATGTTGATACGGAGAATAATCTTCTTAGGATAAAGCAGGCCGGGCAATACATCCCAACTGAAGGTACATATATTAAATCTCCTAAGAACGAAAGCAGCAAGCGAGTGATCTCTCTTCCAGCCACGGTTACTAATTTGCTAAGGGAATACAAAGTCTGGCAGAACGGGCAGAAAGCAAAGCAAGATGATCTATGGGTAGACAGCGGCCGTATATTTACAAAGTGGAACGGAGAGCCAATGTTCCCGGATACCCCCTCGAAATGGTTTCACAAATTTATCAAGCGACATAATGAGAAGATAGAGAAAGACGAGACGATTTCAAAGGAAGATAAGCCAAAATACCTGCTTCCGGAAGTGAACTTTCATGGGCTAAGACATACAAATGCTACTCTCTTAATCGGTCAGGGAGTAGATGTAACAACAGTAAGTTCTAGGTTAGGACACGCAAGAACATCAACAACAACAGACATATACAGCCATGCACTTAGAAAACCGGATATTGAAGCAGCAAATAAACTCGAAGATTTGTTCAAGAAAAAAGATAACTCCGAAAAATCCAAACAGGCCTAATCGCCTGTTATTTTTTTATAAATTAAGGTGTCCTTTTGTAACTTTCGAGCCAAATAGTCCCCAAATAGTCCCCATACTCACATTATGTAAACTTTATTAGTTAAAATAAAAAACACCACAATCTCTTGCAGTGTCTATAATCACACATGGTGCACCTAGAGGGAGTCGAACCCCCGACCTGCGGTTTAGGAAACCGTCGCTCTATCCTGCTGAGCTATAGGTGCATTCTTGACTCACATAAGAATTTTATATAAAAATAACAGTTTTGTCAATCGCAAATTTTGGAATCATGCATTTTGAGTAAATGTTCTTAAGTCTTTTACAGCAATATAATCTCATGATTCCGGCATTTTTATACCAATTTCATTTTAAAATTTTAAATAAAAAGCAATATGCTCACTGCCATTACCGCCATACCCGCCATAAGACCATATGTGGCGAGATGAGGCTCTCCGTACTCCCTAGCGGTGGGCAGCAGCTCATCCAGGGATATGAATACCATTATACCCGCAACAAGTGCGAACATTATTCCCAATACCTTGTCGCTCATTATAGGCAGCAGGAACAAGTATCCCAGCAAAGCTCCTACCGGCTCCGACAAGCCTGACATCAAGGAATATACAAATGCTTTGCGCCTGCTTCCCGTAGCGTAGAAAATCGGCACTGATACGGCGATACCCTCAGGAATATTGTGTATAGCTATAGCAATGGTTATTGCTATTCCCAGGTTGGGATCCTTCAGTGCTGCAATAAAGGTGGCTATCCCTTCAGGAAAGTTGTGGACTGCTATTGCCAAGGCTGTGAGAATGCCCATTCTCATCAGGTTCTTTATACCGCTTGCTCTGGCATCACAGCATTCTCCCATTTCTTCCACTCTCCTCGTCTCGTGAGGGTTCTCAAAAGAGGGAATCAGTTTATCTATTAAAGCAATCAGCAGTATACCTCCGAAAAACGCTGCAATAGTCATCCAGCTACCTGCCGTCTTCCCCATTGTGGCTGTCAGTATCTGGTCGGCCTGAGGAAGAATATCCACCAGTGAAACATATATCATAACTCCTGCAGAAAAACCAAGGACAGCAGTTATGAGCTTTGTATTTGTCTTTTTTGCAAAGAGTGCCAATAAGCTGCCTACCCCAGTGGAAATCCCCGCGATCAGCGTCAACCCGAATGCAATCAGAATTGTGTTTATATCCATATGCATAACCCCCTTTTTTCACACCTGCAGTTTCTATTGAAGCATATAAATTTATATCCTCCCATACACTATAAACTATGCTCAAAAACAATAACACAGCATATAAAGTAATAAGCCTATATTATTCTGTGCAGCTTTTCGGCCTTTACCCCATCAAGTATGTAATTAATTCAGTATACGCAGGTATTTTCACAAGGTTCCTGTATTCAACAATCCTGCCCACAAAATATTATAATACATATTGACAGCAAAATAAAATATTTACCTGCCCTAATGTAATTTTTATGTAAATTCTAATCGACATATGCAGGATTTTGAGGCCTTCTGGCAGAATTAATATATAACGATCTTAGGGACCGCCAAGGAGTTTATCTCCAGTTGATAGAGCCGTATACCAGGAAGCATCTATGTATAATTATGGAGGTAAAAGCATGATAAAGAACTTTATCCTTGACACAAATGTGCTGGTACACGACCCCTATTGTATCTCCAATTTCCAGGATAACAATGTGATAATCCCGATCATGGTAGTTGAAGAGCTGGATAGTCTGAAAAAGAGGGAGGGTATGCTAGGTTTTCACGCAAGAAGTGCTGCAAGAGAAATTAACAAACTTCGTGAATACGGCAGTCTAAGTGAAGGGGTAAACCTACCCGGCGGTGGCATGCTTAAGATTGAACTGGACCATCTGGATACAATGGAGCTTCCTGATGGACTGGATCTCTCCAAGGTTGACAACAAGATACTTGCTCTTACAAAAAATCTCCAGAAGGAGGATACAGAGCATCCGACCATACTTGTCACAAAAGACGTATATATGTCTATTAAAGGTGACAGTTTGGGAATCATCGTGCAGGATTATGAAAACGATAAGGTTACCGTCGAATCGGTATACAACGGTTATACAGAGCTGATGCTGCCCTCCAAGGATATTGAGAAGATTTTCAAGGATGGGCTGAAGCTGCCCAAGCAGCTTGACCAGACGATTTATCCCAATGAGTTTATCCATATTAAAAGCAACGACACCTCAAGTCATGAAGTTCTTACTATTTTCAACGGGGACAGAATAGTTCCCCTGAGGTATGCGAATAATTCCGCCTGGGGCCTTGTGCCGATAAACAGAGAACAGAAAATGGCCTTTGAACTCCTGATGGATAACAATATTCATTTTGTTACCCTTGCAGGGGGCGCCGGCTCAGGCAAAACCATACTCTCCACTGCAGTAGCCCTTCAGAAGGTTATAGAAGAAGAGGTCTACAGGAAAATCGTATTTGTAAAGCCTGTTGTTCCGGCAGGCAACGATATAGGCTTCCTTCCGGGCACCGAAGAGGAAAAGCTGAAGCCCTGGATGGGTTCCTTCTACGATGCGGTAGACAATCTTTTCGGAAACAAATACAGGCGTAAGGAAAAAGGGAGCAAGGCGGACAGTTCGATCAAGCCCACCTTTACCGTGGATTCCTTTATTGAGGACTACAGGCAGCATGGGATCATTGAGACCAAGACCTTCACTTATATGCGCGGAAGGACCTTGTCCGATGCTCTTGTAGTGGTCGATGAGGCACAGGAGATAACCCCTCATCTTGCTAAAATGATGCTTACCCGTGCAGGCTTCGGTGCTAAATTCGTATTTCTGGGAGACCCGACGGACAGCCAGATAGACAATGTGCTGGTGGATGCACGTTCAAACGGCCTTGTCTATACCATAGAGAAAATGAAGCCTTTCCAGATAACCGGCCATGTAACGCTGAACAAGGTGGAACGAAGCCCGCTGGCACAGATTGCAGAAAGATATATGTAGCTTATAATGTATAGTAAACAGTCAGGACTCTTGATTAACCGTCAAGAGTCCTTTATCATTATAATAAAGAATAAATTTGTATGGGGGATCGCTATGAACTACAAAAGACTTCTGGAGCTTATACTCCTTAACCTTGATGAAGGAATAATAGTAACTGATGCAAAAGCCGGTATAACCTTTTACAAAGAGCCGGCAACCAATATTGGAGGTATTGACTCCCATACTGCCATCGGTAAAAATATACTTGATGTTTTTCCTGACCTTACCCCGGAAACAAGCACCTTTTACAGTGTCATAAAGAGCAGGAAGCCCATAATAGAGCATATACAGCACTATACCAACTATCAGGGGAAAAAGGTCTCTACAGTAACCTCCACCATACCCATAATTGAAAATGGAGAACTTGTAGGCTGCTTTGAGATCTTCAAGGATCTGACACAGGTTACGGATCTGTCCGAAAAGATAATGCACCTGCAGGAGCAGTTGTATAAAGGCAGTACAGGAAAAAAAGATTACAACAAAAGTGGAGCAAAATATACCTTTGATAATATAATCGGCAGCAGCAGCCCTATTCTCAGGCTGAAGGAAAAAGCCCGACGGATAGCCGGGAGCAGCTCTCCGGTGCTGGTATATGGAGAGACCGGCACAGGCAAGGAGCTATTGGTTCAGGCAATACATAACGCAGACCCCAAAAGAAGGAACAAACCCTTCATAGCTCAGAACTGTGCGGCACTTCCCTTCAGCCTTCTTGAGTCAATCCTTTTCGGGACAGCTGCCGGAAGCTTCACCGGTGCCAAGGACAACCCCGGGCTGTTTGAGCTGGCCCACGGCGGCACCCTTTACCTGGATGAGGTGAACTCTCTCAATACAGAACTACAGGCCAAGCTTCTTCGGGTTATACAGGACGGGATCGTAAGAAGGGTTGGGGCATCAAAGACAAAGGATGTGGATGTCCGGATAATAGCCTCTACAAATGAGCCGACCTCAGAGCTGGTAGAAAAAAAGCTCCTCAGGGAAGACCTTTATTACAGGCTCAATGTCATATATCTGGAGCTGCCCCCATTAAGGGAAAGGCGGGAGGATATAGATATCCTGGTACATCATTTCATTCAAAAAAATAATGAGCAGCTGGGCAAAAACGTCTCCGGTGCTTCCAGGGAAGCTATGAAGGTATTTCACGATTATTCCTGGCCCGGGAACATAAGGGAGCTGGAACACCTGGTGGAAAGCACAATGAATCTTATTGAGGGAGACAGCATCTCTCTTGATGATATCCGGTACTACTTCGATAAGAGGCAGAAGCTTGCGGCTATGGATTCAAAAACACTTTCTGCTGATACCCCTCCTGCTGATCTGAATGCTGCTGTTGATGAATATGAAAAAAGTCTTCTTATCAAAGCCCTCAAGGCCTCCAGGGGCAATATATCCCTGGCTGCCAGGTCCCTTGGACTGCCTAAGCAGACGATGCACAACAAAATTAAAAAGCATAATATAAAGCTTATAAAAGAAATCGAATAGTCCCTGTTTTGGTACTTTATATCAGAATCAGTACGTTTGTGTACCATTTTTGGTACACACTTTTTCTGTCCATGATCAGTTATGTAGTTGCAGTACCTGTGGAGCTCCCAAATATGGCATGCAATTTGCTATATTTATTTGCCATATTAGCGAGGTGATAATTTGATACAAGGAACGATATTCAACATTCAAAAATATTCAATACATGACGGGCCTGGCATCCGCACTACTGTATTCCTTAAGGGCTGCCCCCTCACCTGCAGCTGGTGCCACAATCCCGAGAGC
The DNA here is from genome assembly GCA_035627615.1 of Clostridia bacterium. Lineage (GTDB taxonomy): Bacteria > Bacillota > Clostridia > Lutisporales > Lutisporaceae > BRH-c25. Next base: position 108,127 of record DASPLL010000020.1, on the reverse strand, counting down.
CAGGCCTTCGGATCTGAGCTCATGCTTTATGAAAAGAGGTGCATCGGCTGCGGAAAGTGCACGGAGGTATGCGGGCATGACGCTTTGCTTGACAGGAGCAAGTGCACCTCCTGCGGCAGCTGTGCAGAGGTATGCTATTCGAAGGCGAGGGAGCTTGCGGGCAAACTTGTAACAGTACCGGAGATCATTACTCAGCTTGAGAAGGATAGCATTTTTTATGACGAGTCCGGCGGTGGCGTTACCTTCTCGGGCGGAGAACCCCTTTCACAACCGGAATTCCTGCTGGAGCTTCTCAGGCAGTGTAAAAAAAGGGAGTATCACACAGCTGTGGATACAAGTGGTTATGGAACTGCAGAAACATTGAGGGCGGTCAGCGGTATGACGGATCTGTTCCTTTATGATCTGAAGCTTATAAATGACGCCAAACATATAAAGTATACCGGTGTATCCAACAAATTGATACTTGACAACCTCAATTTAATATCGCAGCTTGGAAACAAGGTTTATATCAGAATACCCCTGATACCCGGTATCAATGATGATGAGAGCAATATAAGGGCGACAGCAAGAGTCATACAGGACACACCCGCTGTGCAGCAGGTCAATATTCTGCCTTATCACAATATTGCCGCTGATAAATATACCAGACTGGGAAAATGCAGCAGTCTTATGGATATACCCGTACCTTCAAAGGAGTATATGGAGACTGTTGCCGGAATGTTTTTGGAATATGGAATCCGAGTAAAGATAGGAGGATAAAGCAATGAATGAGAGAGTGAAGCTATTAAGACAGAAGAGCCTTGATGCAGTTCCCACCATGTCTCTTGAAAGAGCCAGGATAGTAACGGAAACATATAAAGAATACGCGGGCAAGGTATCTGTTCCGGTGCTCAGGGCATTGGCCTTCAAAGCGCTGATGGAGAGCAAGACCATCTGTATTAATGACGGGGAGCTGATAGTCGGTGAAAGGGGGCCCGCTCCAAAAGCCACACCGACATATCCGGAGCTGTGCTGTCATACGGTTGAGGATTTTGATGTAATAGACAAAAGACAGAAGATTTTCTTCAGAGTAAGCGAAGAAGCAAAACAAATACAGAAGGATGAGATAATACCTTACTGGAAGGGCAGATCCATGAGGGACCTGATGTTTGACCAAATGACCCGGGAATGGCAGGACTGCTACAACAGCGGGATCTATACCGAGTTCATGGAGCAAAGGGCTCCCGGCCACACTGTCGGGGATGGCAAAATATATACCAAAGGCTTCCTGGGCTTTAAGAAGGATATTGAAGCTCAGCTTGCAGCCCTTGATTTTGTCAATGATATGGATGCTTACAGCAAACAGGAGGAGCTTAAGGCGATGAGCATCTGTGCAGATGCTATAATAAGCTTTGGGAAGCGTCACGCTGAAAAAGCCCTGGAGCTTGCAGAAAAGGAAAGCGACCCGGGGAGAAAGGAAGAGCTCAAACAGATTGCAGAGGTTTGCTCTCATGTGCCGGCCAACGCTCCGAGGAATTTCCGGGAAGCTTTACAGATGTACTGGTTCGTCCACCTGGGTGTAATTACCGAGCTCAATACCTGGGATGCGTACAACCCGGGCAGATTGGACCAACATCTTTATCCTTTCTATAAGAAGGGCACAGAGGACGGCACACTGACGTCCGAGAAAGCAGAGGAACTGCTGCAGTGCTTCTGGGTGAAGTTCAACAACCAGCCTGCTCCTCCCAAGGTGGGAATAACCCTTCAGGAAAGCGGCACCTACACCGATTTTGCAAACATAAACAGCGGAGGGCTCAAAACTGATGGATCCGATGCAGTCAACGATGTTACCTATATGGTGCTTGATGTCATAGACGAGATGCGCCTGCTGCAGCCCAGCTCAAACATACAGCTCAGTAAGAAGAATCCCGACAGATTCCTGAAGAGGGCCTGCAGGATAATCAGTAAGGGTTGGGGTCAACCCTCAATATTCAATGCCGACTCTGTTGTGGAAGAGCTTGTACGCCACGGGAAGAGTGTTGAGGATGCCAGAAACGGCGGAACCAGCGGCTGTGTAGAGGCAGGAGCCTTCGGCAAGGAAGCTTATATACTCACCGGCTATTTCAATCTGGTAAAAGTTCTTGAAATAACCCTGAACAATGGAATAGACCCAAGAACAGGCAGGAAAATAGGCCTGGATACCGGCGATGCGGCTGGATTCAAGAGTTATGAAGAGCTTATGGATGCTTTTAAAAAGCAGCTTCATCATTTTATCGAGATCAAAATAAAGGGAAACAATGTAATAGAAAAGCTATATGCGGATCTTATGCCTTCGCCTTTCCTTTCGATACTTACCGACGACTGTATCAAGAGCGGGAAGGATTATAACGCAGGAGGTGCAAGGTACAACTCCAACTACATCCAGGGTGTGGGAATAGGCACCCTGACAGACAGCTGTGCGGCTATTAAAAAGCATGTGTTTGATAATAAGACATATACAATGGCAGAACTCCTCGAAGCCCTCGGAAACAACTTTGAAGGCAGCGACCGCATGAGGCAGCTCATTATGAACAGTACTCCCAAGTATGGCAATGACGATGATTATGCCGACGATATCATGAAGGAGCTTTTTGATGCATATTACAATGAAGTGAACGGGAGAAAAACGGTTAAAGGCGGAGTTTACAGGATAGATATGCTTCCGACCACCTGCCACGTATATTTCGGCTCTGTCACGGGTGCGACCCCGGATGGAAGGAAGTCCGGACAGCCACAGTCAGAAGGCATATCACCCGTACAAGGCACTGATGTGTATGGACCAACGGCAGTAATAAAATCAGCGGGTAAGATGGATCATATCAGAACCGGCGGCACCCTGCTGAATATAAAGTTTACTCCCGACCTTGTAAAGGACGAAGAGGGCATCAACAGGCTGTCACAGCTTGTAAGAAGCTATTTCAAGCTGGATGGACATCATATACAGTTTAATATTGTAAGTGCCGCCACACTCAGAAAAGCTCAGAAAGATCCTGAACAGTACAAGGACCTTATAGTGAGGGTAGCAGGCTACAGTGACTATTTCTGCGATCTGACGGTCGCCCTTCAGGAGGAGATAATCACCAGGACAGAGCATAAGAGCTTTTAGTTATATAGAAATAGAACCGGGCATATTCGCCCGGTTCTATTTCTATAATTCTTCTATAATATGCTTTTTCTCCTGCTCCATGCTGACACTCTTCTTTTGTGCTTCGTCAAGCTTTCTGCTGAGCCGTGACAGAATGTCATCAATATTGTCACGCATCATCAATGAATTATTCAGCGAGTCATTGATCCTGGACTGTACGATCCAGTCGGAAATAAGGCCGTCAAAGAAATAGTCTGCAAAGGTCTCAAAGGAGCCTATATTCACATCCAGTTCGATATATGCATCCACATCCTCCAACTCATAGCGGAACTCCCGCAGTAGCTTTTGAACATCATAGGCGAGGCTTCGCGCATCGTCTATCCTTGAATGCTTGACTGCCGTCGCCAGAAATCCGCCGCCGAGCATATCCCATGTACCCCAGTTGCCTGCGCTCTCAAGGGAACCTATCATTTGCTGCAGCTTCTCCTTTACCAGATGACCTGCAGACATCGCTTCTTTAATCTCCTTTATGCTGGACCTGATCCCGGCAAGCTCCTCAATCAAATCCATCAGCTTGTTGGAGTTTTCATCGTTGTGTTCAATTATATAGGTTTCCTTTGCCCTCATTATTCTATTATATTGGTCATCAACCTCTCCATAAGCAGCCAATTCTTTTATCAGCCCCGATATGCCGGTTTCCAGATCCTTGACCGCTGTCTTTGTTTCATCATATTTTAGCTTTGCTGCAAGAAACTCCTGTCTCTCCTTTTCCAGCTGCTCCTCCTTGTTTCCCAGTATCGTATGGAAAAGTCCTGTCAGGCTCAGGGATTCATACTTCTTTAAATCCTTGCCCTCCTTTTCCATAATGATTCCGCATTCAGTCAACTTTTTTGTCTTATCGGCCAGGACATCCCGGTTCTTCTTCAGGTTATTACGTAATCTGTCCCTTTCCCTAAGCTTCAGGCTTACTTCCATAAGCTCATCATTCAATTTGTCTACTATATCAATCCCACCCTTTCACTCAAACTAGTTTAATAATCTTTTCTCTATTTTAATACAAATTCATTTATTTAAATATATAGTATAATAAAATGATATATAATTTCACTATAAAGTATCTATTATAAAGGAGATAGAAATATGCATTACAATTTTGATAAAAGCATAGACCGCATGGGTACCGGCTCAGTCAAGTGGGACTACCTTGACAGGGTTTTCGGTAATTCCGAAGTACTCCCCATGTGGGTGGCGGATATGGATTTTGAAGTCCCTCAGCCGGTAATTGATGCTGTCGTAAAAAGGGCCCGGCATGGAATTTACGGCTATACCAACAGGCCTGATAGTTTTTATGCTTCCATAGCGGACTGGACAGAGAAAAGGCATGGATGGCATATAGAAAAGGACTGGATATGGGTTTGCCCCGGGGTAGTTCCTGCATTAAGCTTCAGTGTCCTCTCCTACACAGAGCCGGGGGACAAGGTACTGGTGCAGACGCCGGTGTATTACCCCTTCTTCTCAGCAATAGAAAGCAACGGAAGGGTTATTGTGAACAACCGGCTGAAACAGGAGGGCGGCAGGTATCTGATGGATTTTGAAGATCTTGATACAAAGCTCGGAAGCGGTGTAAAAGTCATGATACTATGCAGCCCCCACAACCCTGTCGGCAGGGTGTGGAGCAGGGATGAACTAACAAAGGTCGGAAAGCTGTGCATCAAGCATAATGTAATACTTGTCTCCGATGAAATACATTCAGACCTTATTTACAGCGGCAATGTCCATACACCTGCAGCTTCAATATCTGAAGAGCTGGCAAAGCGTACCGTGACCTGCCTCGCTCCCAGCAAGACCTTTAATATAGCCGGATTGTCAACCTCCGTAGCAATCATTCCCGATATGGCTTTACGTAAAAAGTTCAATAACACGATAAAGGGTCTCGGTGTAGAAATGAGCAATTTATTCGGCATTACCGCACTGGAGGCCGCATACACCCATGGAGCCGAGTGGCTGGATCAGCTCCTTGCTTATCTGGAAGATAATCTTAACTTCCTGCTGGATTATTTCAGGAATAATATACCGGGAATAAAAGTATTCAAGCCTGAGGGCACCTACCTTATATGGCTGGACTGCAGGGAATTGGGAATGAATCAGAAGGATCTTGCAGACTTCTTTATCAGTAAAGCCCTGGTAGGATTGAATGACGGCAGTGCTTTTGGAGAAGGTGGAGAAGGCTTTATGCGCATGAACATAGCCTGTCCCAGGAGCCTGCTTGAAGTAGGACTTAAACGGATCCGTGAATCAGTAGATAAAAGATAAAAAAACTCGCTTGCCTGTTTAAAGGGCAGCGAGAATTTTTTATCTGAATATCTTGTCCTTATATATATTGAGCACCAGGATCAAAGGATAACCGATTACATAACACGCAACCAATTCCCCCAGAGCAACCCAGCCCATAGTAGCCAGAAGCGGCAGCTGAAGCACATAGTACAGCATTAAACCGACAACAACTCCGTTTACGACAACAGGCGGAAGAGGCACAAGCCATTTCTTCGGCATCTTGTAGGAAAGATAAGCCGCCAGCAAGGTTGCCAGGCTGCCGAAGACGACATCCAGCATACCGGCGCCCATCCCCATCAGCATGCCGTACAGATTGGCAATGATACAGCCAATAAAAAGCCCCGGAATCGCAGCCGGAGTAAAAAACGGCAGAACGGTCAGCGCTTCGGAAATGCGGACCTGCAAAGGGCCGTAGCTGATTGGAGCAAATGCAACGGTTAAAACCGCATAGATAGCTGCGATCAATGCCCCTTGCACCATGAATCGAACATTTTTCACTTTTAATACCTCCGTAGTTTTGTTTTAAGTCAGGATGGTCTCGAACTGACTGCATTTTCAATTATATTCTCTGTAAGGCTTGATTGTCAAGGATAGAACACTTAAAATCTCTCGATTACACGGCAAGGCAGGCTGAATTTATAGAAAAAATTGATGAGGATATTTTAGTGGAAGTACTGTCAAGAGTGAATGCCTGCTTTTAAAAACGGATATGGGGCTGTGTCTTTAGTATGACCGAAGACATAGCCCCAAAATATAAAGTCCAGTATTACAGCCTCTCCAGCAGCTTCTTTGTAAGCTCCTCCATATTGCTCATAAGCCTTTTTATGGCTGACTCATCAGCATTATCAATATGAACCCCTCCTGAAGCTGCAACAACCATGCTTGTTTTTTTGCAGACAGCCTCAGCTATGGGGATTATTATCAGATCGTCCTTATGTGACAGCATGTTTGTTACCGAGGTAGTGCAGCTTATACCGCTGCCGGCCTTCATACCCGGCCGGGGCTGGCTTATGACTACTGTGCCTATATGCGGTTTTTCTCCTCCGCCGACAAACATTGCGATTCCATCATCTGTCAGTACAAGCAATGCTTCCAGAGAATATTTCCCGTCTTCTAGCATTTCATGAATCTGGGACTTCATATTACTCCCCCCATCTTGTAAACAGCCGGTTTTCCAGGCCTATATGGTCCATGATGCGTCCTACTGTATGGTTAACAATGTCATCTATACTCTGCGGCCTTGAATAGAAGGCCGGAACAGGCGGCATGATCTCAACTCCGATCCTCGAGAGCTTCAGCATATTTTCCAGGTGTATGGCATTTAGCGGAGTTTCTCTTGCCACCAGAATAAGCTTTCGTCTTTCCTTGATGCATACATCGGCTGCCCTTGTCATAAGGTCCTCTGCATATCCATTGGCGATACCGCTCAGAGTCTTCATGCTGCACGGTGCAACTATCATTCCTCCGGTCTGAAAAGAGCCGCTGGATATTGCAGCACTGACATCGTCTTCTCTATATATTTTATCGGCAAGGGCATTTACCTGCTCCACCGTATAATCCGTTTCCTTGGCAATTGTTACCGCGCCCCACCTGCTCATTATCAAATGGGTTTCAACCTTCCTCTTTTTCAATTCCTCCAGCAGTCTTATACCATAAATAGCGCCTGAAGCACCGCTTATTCCTACAATGATTTTCAAGCCTGACACTCCTTTACATAAATAAAAATTAATGCAAATGATTTTTATATCTTTTTCTAGTATACCATAGCTAGTCCCGAACTTATCCTGTATAATAATGTTAGTGGCAACACCGTTGAAAGCGAGGCCTTATATGTCTTTTAATAATAGTATAATCCATACAATACCCTATGATAAATGCACAGGTTGTTTTGCCTGTTACAATGCATGCCCTGAAAATGCAATAAAAATGAAATTGTCATCATATGGCTTTTATCGTCCTGAATTGATGGAAAACCGCTGCAGCAACTGCGGTCTTTGTTCCAGGCGCTGCCCTGTGCTTACAGGCTCATCTTCCCATACCAATAACAGGTCTTCTGAAGATGTAATTTCATATGCTGCCTGGTCTAAGAACGAAGCACTCCGGAAACACAGTTCCTCAGGCGGAATATTTACGGAATTAGCAAATACTGTTTTGGATTCAAAGGGCATTGTTTATGGAGTATGCTGGAAATCTGACTGGACCCTCTGTCATGCAAAAACAGAATCCAGTAGTGGCCTTCTTCCTTTCCGCGGTTCAAAGTATCTGCAGAGCAACGTCGGTTTGTCATATACGCAAATCGATAAGCTGATCAAAAGCGGCAGGCTTGTATTATTCTCCGGTTTGCCCTGTCAGGTAGCCGCTCTTCATAATTTTGTAAATAGCGAAAACCTCATAACCCTCGACCTGGTTTGTCACGGCACACCCTCTGCAGCTGTTTTCCATAAATACCTGGAATATATAAGGGATTCCCGTACAGTCAAAGCCATCAATTTCCGCAATAAAGACATTGGTTGGTCCAAATTCAGAATGTATATCGAATTTACGGATGGAAGCAGTTATTCGGAAACCTTCCGCAAGGATCCGTTCATGGTCGGTTTTCTTAGCGACCTGTACTTAAATGACGCCTGCTACAACTGCACCTTTTGCAGTACGCCCCGGCAGGGTGACCTGACACTGGCAGATTATTGGGGTGTCCCGAAGGAATACAAAAATGATCTTGGAGTATCTTTGATCCTGAGCAATAATGAAAAAGGCGATAAGCTCCTCAATATTCTTAAAGCTAAAGGTAATACAGAACTGGAAAGGACGCCTTTCGAGACAACCTTAAGGGGCAATCCCCGGATAAAAAGTGGGGACCTCGAAAAGCCAAAGCTCAGGGAAAAGTACCTGAAAGAAATCCAGCATGCTGATTTTGAAGACCTTGAATATATTATCGACGAAGTAAACTGTTTTGATAAAGAAAAATAAATTTGAGGTGCAAGTCCGGATCGTAAATGGTTCTTTATAGGAGACCCCTGATTATTTTCCAAGGGTCTTAAAGTATTCCTTCACATAATCACTTGTTACGACATCTCCGTACTTCATCCAGATGTCCAGAAGAGCAGCCTTGTGTGATACTGTAATCCTGTCAAACAAACAGTCTTCCACGAAGCCCACATTATAGTTCCTTGTTGCAGCATCTACTGCTGTTGCACGGCAGCAGCCGCTTGTCGTACCGCCGACGATAATGATGGTGTCTATCCCCAGCTTGACCAGATAGCTTTGCAGCGGAGTACCATAGAATACACTGGCATAACCTTTTGGAATAACCAGTTCATCAGGTAAGGGCTTTATCTCAGGAAGCAGGTCTGCTGCCGGATTACCGTCAACAAACTTTGTCTGGTCCCTTTTTGTCTTTGTAGCGAAGCTGTCAAACATTGTAGTGGCATTCTGAACATTTCTTGTATAGAAAATAGGTATCCCTGCTTCTCTGGCCGCATCTCTCAAGGATAAAACCTTTTTTACTCCTGCCCAGGCCTTTTCACCGCTGCCGGCCGGCCATTCATCTATTTGCTCCTCAATAGGCTTATTTGCGCCAACGTAATTTGGCTGTGCATCAATGACCAGGAGCAGAGGCTTTTTGCCAAAACCCCTGGGCTGTCCATATTTACTTCTCTCGATTACAATTCTATCTACATCTGTTAACAGATCATCCCACTGTCTTTTCACTCTTTATACCCCTTTACTGTAAAATCTATATTTATAACGTTTAATAACAGAATGGTGATGAAATTGGGGCTTGTTCCGATGCCACCCCATTATACATCACCCTTAATGTTTGTATTATGCATTTTTCAGCTTCGCTTTGATTACATCGCCAAAATAAGTCCAGAATAAAATTGCAACAATTGAAATAAGTAAAACCAGAGAGATCGGTTTCTGAACAAATATGCCGTATGACCCGCCTGATATCTGCATTGCGCGGTGGAAGTTGCTCTCAGCGATCTCACCCAGCACCAGTCCGAGAACAAGACACTGCATCGGCCATTTGTTCTTAAACATCACATATCCGATAACTCCGAAAACTATAGCAACAATCACATCTTCGATATAATTATTTACTGCAAATGCTCCTACAAAGCAGAGAGCCATAATTACCGGTACCAGGATTGCATTCGGTACTTTTGTGATTTTTGCCAGAAGCGGTGTAGATGTCAGTCCGAAGAACAATATAACAAATTGCGCCATTATCATTCCCATAAAGATAGTATCAACCAGGGCTCCGCCCGTCGAGAAGAAGCTGAGACCAGGTCTGAGGCCGTGTAAGGTCATTGCAGCCAGGAATATGGCAGCTGTGGCACCTCCCGGTATCCCCAGTGCAAAAGCAGGAATAAGCTCCCCGCTTACACAAGCGTTTGAAGATGCCTGGGGGGCAATAACACCTCTTATATTACCTTCTCCATAAGACTCAGGATTTTTTGAAATTCTCTTCTCGGCAATATAAGACAGGATACTGGCCGTAGATATTCCTATTCCAGGTATCATACCTATGGAAACACCCAGTATGGAAGAGCGTAATGTAACATACCAGTACTTTATTGTAGCACGGATTCCGCTCCAGGGCTTGGTTACCAGCGTAAACTCACCGGCTATGCTGCCGCCTTCTTCTGCGAGTATGAACACTTGAGAAAGAGCAAACAAGCCGATTGTGGCACTTACAGTGGATAACCCGTCCTCAAGAAAAGTGCTGCCGAAAGTAAATCTTTCTGCTCCTGTAATTACATCAATTCCTACAAAGGAGAAGAGCAGACCCAAACAGCCGAGAATAAGTCCCTTTGCCGTATCACCCTTACCGGCTACTGCTACCATTGATAAACCGAACATAGCAAGCATGAAGTATTCCGCCGGGCCGATCTTCAGAGAGAACTCCGCCATAGGAGGTGCAATAAACATAAGAGCCAGAACTCCGACTATACCGCCGACAAAGGATGAGCCAACAAGAGCCCCCAGGGCTTCAGCAGCCTTACCCTTACGTGTAAGGGTATAACCGTCGAAGGTGAGAGCCACCCCTCCCGGGCCGCCAGGTACATTCAAGAGAATTGAAGTGATACCGTCTCCGTAAGCAGTACATGAATATACTGCACTCAGGAGAATTAATGCTGAGTCAGGGCTCATTCCAAAAGTAAACGGAAGTACCAGAGCTGTACCGAAGGTCGGACCTAATCCCGGCAGCACGCCTATGATCAGTCCGATTACTGACCCTGCAATCAAATACATAAAATTAGCTGCAGAAAATATATTGACTAATGCAGTTACTACATTTTCCATTATCTCACCACCCTATAAAAATAACTCAAACAGAATGCCAATAGGCAAGCGGACGTAGAACAGGTATTTGAAGCTGGCATAAAGCATTACTGTTGCTATAACCGAAAAAATCGCACTAACTTTATAGTTCTTATAATTCATTAGTATTGTCATTAAGAACAGTATCAGGATGGTAGATACTAAGAATCCCAATACGACCATTGCCACCAGATATGCTATTATAAACGCAAAAGTCTTCATAAAAGGCACTCCTTGATTCTCAGATGAATCAGCATTATTGCCTTCCTTTTTGCCATCCTTTTTCTTTGAGTCTGTAATCAGCGAAATAACGGACAGTATGATTCCGACTATGCTGATCAGTCTCGGTACACTTCCAGCCGTTTTGGAGAGTGAGAAGGACATCACAAGAACCATTGCAAAAACAATGATAATTGCAGCTGTGAACAACATGTTTGATAGTTTTTTCTTATTTGCACCAGATGCCGTATTCATCGTATACCCCCTTCTATAGTGCCTCTAATATTTGGATAAGAGAAAGGGAGATAATACCCCTTTCTCTTTATGGTATTCCCTGATTATTGTCCGGCTTTAAGCTCGTCCTTCATTGAATTGGCCTGATTATAGATGTTTTCAGCAACGGCCTTGAATTCTGTTGAGCTCAAAGGTACAAGAGTTGCACCCAGCTTATCGGCCTGTGCCTTGAATTCCGGATCAGCAACGGCCTTGCTCAGAGCATCTTCCAATACTTTAGCTATATCAGCAGGCATGTTTGGAGGTGCAATTACGCCAACGCATACATCCATTGCTGCGCCCTCATAGCCTTCTTCGACGGCAGTTGGTACATCCGGGTAATTTGCATGTCTGTTCTTACCGATAACAGCCAGAACTCTGAGCTTCTTCTCATCAACCATCTGCTTCAGGGAAACTACATTACCTACACCACTGTCGGTATGTCCGCCGGCAACAGCAACAGCAGCTTCTGTTCCACCGTCATAAGATACATATTCGAACTTAACGCCTGCCGGTTTTTCCAGCAGTTTCATGGACATATCACTGTTTGTACCAACGCCGGAGCCTGACATTGTAATCTTACCTTTTTTTGCTGCTTCTACCAGGTCTTTAAGGGTTTTGTACGGGGAGTCATATTTTACGTAAATACCGTTATAATCGCCGCCGGTTACACTATACAGATATGTGTACTCCATGGCCTTGAATTCGCCGCCCTTTACTATCTCACCAAGTGTCATGGAAGGGAATGGTGTCATTTCAATAGTGTATCCATCCGGAGCTGCTTTGTAGGTCTTCAGGTGAGCAGCATTTCCTCCTCCGCCGCCTTCATTCTCTATAACAACAGATGCTTTATCCCCAAGATTCTTCTGGAGATATGGCTGGAGGGCACGAGCTACCATATCGGTGCTGCCTCCGGCCTTATGAGGTATGTACATTGTTATCGGTTGGGAAGGGTAGTTGCTTTTTGCAGGTTCTGCGGCTGCCGGTGCAGCTCCTTCTGCGGCCGGTTTTGGTGTACAACCTGCTAAAGCGATGGAACTAAGTAAAAATACTAACACTGTAATTAAAGCTATTCTTCTCTTGCTAACCTTCATTATTTTGACCTCCCTTTAATTTATAATCTGACATTTGATAGATCTACCCGTAAAAAACCTGTTTTCTTCCCTCCTTTCTCACCGTACCAAAGTCTATATGTAATCCTCAAGGCGGATTTCCTGAAGCAGGTCAAGAGGAACTTCACATACTTCGGAAAAAGGCTCGCCATACGGTTTAGTTGCATCTATACCCATCTTCGATGTAACGGGCTTTGACGATTCCATGCTTACTGTCGGGTCCAGGCTGGCTCCCATGGCCTCAGGAATTATAAAGAATCTGCGATGGGGCTGAGTCCTTGTGGCTATAGCCCAAAGTACTTCCTGATCGCTAAAGATATCCACATCATCATCAACAGCAACAACAAACTTTATATGCCAGTCACTGATGAAGGAAGCCATTATTGCATCCTTTGCCTCACCGGCGACACGCTGCTTAAGCGATATGTAACATATATAACGGCAGACTCCGCCCGGTGTCAGATATACGGCTTTCACTCCCGGGCAGCAGCCCTTTGCTTTTTCATAGATAACAGCTTCCTTTGGAAGTGCTCCTATAAAGCCTTGATCTGCATGAGCCATATTGTTAGATAAATATATCGCGTTTTTTCTGTAAGTAATAGCGGTTATTTTTACCACGGGGTCAAATCTCTTGTCTATTTTGCCTCCGCGTATGGTTTTATAATAGCGTGTATGCTCTCCGACAGGGCCTTCCTCATCAACTTCTTCAGCCAATACGACACCTTCGATTATCATCTCGGCATCCGCAGGAACCATGAAATCTTCACCCCAGGTTTCAGATGGAACTACTCTCAGTGCCTCGCCCATGGCTGAGCTTGCTATTTCATATTCATCCTTCCCATAGGGTCCTTCCCACAGGCTGCCTAGATAGAAGGTAGGATGATGCCCTACTACCAATGCAATAGGAGTCTCTTTCCCCGCTTCGCGGTTCGCTTTTATGATCATGCCTGAGTGGTGGTTAAGCTCCGCATGTATAGTGGTCTTATCCTTGTCCTTTACATGGAGTCTCAGCATAGCCAGATTGTATACACCTGTTTCCGGATTCCTCATGGCAGTACATGCACCTAATATGTATGGTCCGCCATCCTTTGAGTTATGAGTGGGGATAGGGAGCTTGAACAGATCCACTTCTTCACCCTTTTTCACTACTTCCTTCACCGGAGCATCCTCGGGCTTTATTACTTCAGTTGTGCCCTGGTTGCGGTAACGCTTTGCCAATTCCATTACCGGCTCCATCTTGTACTGCTCGGGCTTAAGGTCAAGAGCTACAGCAAGCTTCTTTCTGCTTGCAAAAGCATTAAGCGCCAGAGGTATCTCGGACTTTTCACCGTATAGATCTTTCACATGAGGATAGACTGCCATCGGCTGACGGCCTTCCAGCTCCAATTTTCTCAAAAATGTTGTAGCTTCAAACTTAGGATCTACCTCTTTCTTTACATCAACAATTTCTTCAGGACATAGTGCTCTGAGCGTTTCTATGTAACTTCCCAAACTTTTTGGCATTTGACTCCTCCCTTTCATGAATAAGTTGATATTTATATACAGAACATTATTTCATTGTCTTCTTGTAATACGCTATAGCCCCACCCATTGATATGATATCAAGTATCAGCTTTGGTGCAGGTTTTGACTGCCACTTCATACCTGTAGTAAGATTGACTATTATCCCAAGCTCCAGGTCGACTTCAAGTTCGTCACCTTCATTGACCTGCTCTGAGATCCCTTCCATCGCCAATACAGGAAGTCCATTATTCACAGCATTTCTATAAAAGGCTCTCGAAATTGAATCTGCTACTATGGCGCCGACTTTTGCATATTTTAAAGTCATGGCCGCCTGTTCCCTGGCGGAGCCGCATCCGAAGTTATGTCCTGCGACGATTATATCCCCGGGCTTCACACGTTCCGCAAATTTGGGGTCTATATCCTCCATAGCATGTTTAGCCACTTCCTGTGGTTCAAAATGAACCAGATATCTTGCCGGGTATATCTCTTCAGTATCTATGTTCTTGCCATATTTCCATACCTTCCCGCTTATCATGCCTGCTTCACCTCCAGACTTCTCGGATCAGTTATCTCACCTTTGATTGCCGATGCTGCAACTGTTGCAGGTGAGGCCAGGTAAATTGCTCCGTTTACGCTGCCCATTCTCCCTCTGAAATTTCTGTTGGAGGTGGAAATACATACCTCATCGGAGGCTATTACCCCCAGATGTCCGCCCAGGCATACTCCGCAGCCGGGATTGGTTATGCAGGCGCCTGCTTTAAGCAGCACCTCTACTATACCTTCACTTACAGCTTGCAGGTATACAGCCTGGGAAGCCGGAGTCACAATTAAACGTACATCAGGATGCACAGTCTGCCCTTTCAGTATGTCCGCTGCTATGCGCAGGTCTTCGATTCTACCGTTTGTACAGGATCCGAGGAAAGCCTGATGGATCTTTGTACCTGCCGCTTCAGCCGCCGTTTTGCCGTTGGATGGGCTGTGCGGTGCTGCTACCATAGGTGCAAGGTCACTCAAGTCAAGCTCCAGTGTTTCTGCATATTGTGCATCCGGATCAGGCAGAACCGGTTCAAATGCAATGTCAGTACGCTCTGTCAGGTAATCTTTCGTAACTTTATCAGGGAGGATAATGCATGTTTTAACTCCCAGCTCATAAGCCAGGTTTGCAATGCACATACGTCCTTCCATGCTCATATTCTCAATTACAGGTCCTGAAAGCTCGATTACTTTATATATGAACCTTGCTTCTCCGAAGGTTTTAAGAAGGTGAAGGATCACATCCTTTGCACTTACACCGGCTCCCAGCCTTCCGTTTAAAACAATTTTAGCCGTCTCAGGCACCATGAACCAAAGCCGTCCGGTTCCCAGGGCAATAGCTACATCAGTAACTCCAAAACCTGTCCCTAAAGCACCAAAGGAGCCGTAGGTCGTAGCATGGGAGTCAGGAGCCGCAATAATCTGTCCCGGTCTGACATGCCCTTTTTCCACCATCACCTGGTGGCATACACCGCCGCGGCCTATATCATAGAAGTTTTTTACACCCATTGAAACAGCAAAATTTCTGGTGATTTTCAAATTTTCAGCAGCCTGGACTGTAGGTGCGGGAACGAAATGATCCGGTATGATCACACATTCCACATTATCCGCGATCCTGTCCAGTCCAAGCTCTTTGAGTGGTCTTTGTATCCCTGGGGTTCCTATGTCATGCAGCATTACAGCATCTACTTTTGCCTCTATAATGTCCCCTGGTTTAACTTCTGCCATACCGCTGTTCTTAGCAAGTATTTTTTCAACTATCGTCATTCCCATTGCAGATTCCCCCTCGTTAATTTCCGGTTATTCTGCTGCATACTGCCGATGTTATTTCGGTGGTACTGCTGTTGCCGCCCAGATCCTGCGGCTTAATGCTTCCCTCTTTAAGAACATCCCTTACAGCCTGATATATTTTATGTCCGGCCTCCGCTTCACCCAGGTGCTCCAGCATCATGCCGGCGCAGACTATATGTACTAGCGGGTTTGCAATATTCTTGCCTGCTTCATCGTTTTTCCCGGAATGATTTATTGGTGAGAAAACAGCGCAATCCTCTCCGATATTGACTGAAGGTACCAGGTTGGATACGAGGGCTGCCGCCTCATCCGAAATTATATCCCCGAATAAATTCGTAGCCAGTAAAACATCATATTTTTCAGGCTGCAGTATGAGGTTGTTTGCTGCATTATCCACATATTCATCTGTCAGCTCTATTTCAGGATAATTTTTTGCCACAGCCCTTACTATTTCCAGGAAGAAACCGCAGCCCCGCCTCAGAACATTGGCCTTGTGAACCACAGTGATCTTTTTGCGGCTCTGCTTCCTTGCCAGTTCAAAAGCATATCTGGCTATTCTTTCACTGCCCTGCCTTGTCAGTACCCTGACAGACATTACAACATCCTCTGTGGGCATGAACTCGCCATTACCCATGTATAAATTGCGGTCCGCAAGAAAACCTTCGGTGTTCTCACGTATGCAGATGATATCGAGGCCAGGCTTTATACTCCATATCCCAGGCCAGGCTTTAACCGGGCGGACATCGGCATACAGTCCCAGTTCCTTCCGCAGCTGTCCTACAGGGCTTGGTGCAGGTACAGGACTTGCATTCAATGCGCCGATCAAAGCTGCATCGGCTTTTCTTATCCCGGACAGGGTCTCCTGCGGTAAAGCACTGCCTGTGCTTGCAAACACCTCTTGTCCGGCAGGATATGTCTCAAATTCAAGACTGAACTCTCCCGAAGCGGCCTGTACAGCCTCCAGGACTTCTTTAGCCGATGCGACTACTTCTTTTCCAATTCCATCACCCGGAATAAGCGCAATAGAATATTTCCTCATTATTATTTATCTCCATCTTTGAAGTATTCCGGCAGCAGCTCCGGATGTGCGGAAGCCATAGCCTGGAAGTGCTCAAGATCATTATCTCTTTCATGCATATTGATTGCATTCACCGGACATACCTGGCTGCACAAGCTGCAGCCTGCACAATGTTGTTTCTTTATTATGGCCTTCTTCACTACCTTTATTGCATCATACCAGCATACCTGACTGCAGCGTTTACAGCCTGTACATTTGCTGTAATCAACCTCGGCATACAGAGCCTTAACGTTGTCTACAAGGTCCTGGTTGCTGTATATCTGTCTCATTGCCATACCATGGAACTCACTGATGCTGTTATAGTCTCTTCTTTCCATGTATTTTTCTATTCCGTCAAGAAGCTCTTTTACATATACCAGGCCGCGGATCATAACAGGTGTGCAGTACTGTACCGCTGAAGCTCCGGCCATTATGAACTCAATAGCATCCTGCCAGGTCGACGCTCCACGATTGCCCATTACTGCAAAATCACACTTGGCTGAAACCTCTGCCACCCATCTGATAGCCAGAGCCTTGACTCCCGGGCCTGTACCCGGTGCCGGGCCGTATGCGACAGGTTTTCCTGTCTCAATATCAACTCTCAGAGTCTTGTTATTTGCAAACATTGTTACACCGTCAGCGCCTGCCTCTTCGAGCATCTTAGCCACCTGTTCGAAGTTGGAGCCGTCGGGGCTCATTTTTACGAACATTGGTATTTTTACAAATTCCTTTAATTTCTTGATTACCTTTACTGCCTCATCAGGATTTTTTGTATAGTAGATGCCTATTCTGACATCATCCTCACTCTTAGCCAAGCCTTCCGGCGGGAAAGGACAGCAGAAATTGATTTCCAATGCTGCACAACCTGCTTCTTCATAGAGTTTCGCTATTTCGACCCACTCTTCCATGAATCTTGCAGAATAGCTTCCTATGATTGCACAATTATGTTCTTTAGCGTATGGAGCGGCTTCCTTAATTATTTTCGCGAACTGCTCCGGCGGATAAACTGAGTTATGCTCTCTGTGCATCCAGCCGTAATCATTCGGAGTATAGTACGGATTACTGCTGTCTTTTTTGTAATCGATCAATTTATATAATGGTCTTGGATATCTCTGCAGATACCATACTGTAGAAGCAGTTTTTGTTACCACTGCTCCGAAGCCTGCATCCACGCAGTCCTTGATATGCTGAACTGTGCCTGCCAGAGGTCCGCCTCCAGCGACTATCGGATTTTTCAGCGTTAAGCTTCCTAATTTTACACTAAGATCTTTCATTAAAATACCCCCTTACTGTGTCTTTCAATACTTTATACAATTGCACTCATTAAGCCTTGCGTGTCTGCAGCTGATGATAGCCTGCCCTGGCACGGGCTTCCTTCAAGGTTGCTCCAGTCCTAACAGCCTCTTCTATTATGGCTTCCTTCTCCGCTATTTCCTGTGATACTTTTAGTACTTCCTCCGCCCTCTCTACAGGAATCACCAGAACTCCTGTCTCATCTCCGAGAACTATATCTCCAGGCTTTACCTGAACTCCCGAGACAGATACCGGCACATTTACAGCATCCACAAATACACGGTCCTTACCGGTTACCATATATGTACCCTTTGTGAAAATCGGATATTTTATCTTCTTTATGGCAGGTATGTCTCTGCATACGCCATCTATAACAGTTCCTGCCACACCCATACGGGTAGCTGTAATGGACATCAGGTCACCCCATACAGTACAGTAATCGCGGCCTGAATTATCGATCACCACTACCTGGCCGGGCTCAACATCATCTAGGAAGTCTCCCACAGTCCCTTTTACACTGCCGCATGGAACGTAGTGCACTGTAAATGCCTGTCCGCAGATCGTAGTATCTGCTACTACCGATTTGATGCCCAGAAGTCCTCCTGTTATGCCGAGGCGGTCCAATGCATCAGACACGCTGGTTGTATCAAGCTTTTTGAAAGCTTCAACAATTGACGGATCAAGTTTGGGTACGTTATTCATCTTACTCCTCCTATTTATAGCCTTTTTGCTCAATGATTTTGTCAAAACCATATATTTCAAGTGTTGTTTTCCCCTGGCGAAGCATTTCCCTTACTTTTACTTCCTTATCTGCTATGGCCTTTGCCTTCTCCAATACTTCTGCCGCTTTATCCTGTGGAACTACTACCACTCCATCCACATCCCCGACGATAATATCCCCGGGATTGACCACAACACCACCGCACTGAATGGTCTCATTGATGGTTCCCCAGCTTTCCTTCACTGTACCCCCGGGATTGAAGCCCCTGCAGAAAAATGGGAAGCCCAGTTCCTCTATATCATTTGCATCACGGCAGGTGCCGTCAACTACAATACCCGCTATGCCTCTCTCCTGGCAGGCAATAACCACTATTTCTCCCATGGGTCCTGCACCAGTATAGCCATGGGTATCAATTACCAGCACCGAACCAGGCTCCGCCTTATATATGGCCTGGTGTATTATCAGGTTATCCCCCGGCTGGCATTTTACCGTAACTGCAGGTCCAACCAGCTTGCTTCTTTTGTCTATAGGCTTTATCTGAAAATCCATATTTCCGCCTTTATTATTGGCATCGCAGACATTGCCCGTAGGAAGCTTGCCGAACTGTTGTATCTCATCTTTACTTAACATGCGCTCATCTCCTTAAGTATTTTATTTACTTGCTGAGCATCTTTTCATAACTATATTTGTTATCCACCTCAAGCATTGATTTACCGGAACGTATTTCAGCAACCATAGCTTCCTCTTTTTCAAAAAGCTCTTCTGCCTTCACCACTACTTCCTCCAGCTTTTCCTGGGGAATAACGACAACTCCGCTGCGGTCTCCGAATACTATATCTCCAGGCCTTACCTGAACTCCTGCAAACTGAATCATCACATTAGTCGCCTCTTCCATGATCCTTCCACGGGCGGTTGCTACAACAGCACCTCTTGAATATACGGGAAATTTGATGTCGACATAATCATCCACATCACGGCAGGCTCCATCAATGACTACGCCGCTTATCCCCTTCATCTGAGCTCCATTGGCCAGGATCCCTCCCCAGCAGGAAGTATCCAACCGGCCGCCGTTGTCAATTATTATTACATCTCCTGCTTTTGCAGCATCAATGGCTTTGACCCCCAGGTGATTCTTTCCCTTTGTAAGCCCTGCTGCAGTTATTTTAACCGTAACCGCTTCCCCGACTACTTTACCTGCACCTTCCCAAATAGGACGGATTCCGTATGTAGCGCCCTTCAGGCCATATGCATCCAATGCATCTGAAATATTTGTCGATGACAGCTTTTCCAATCGTGCCCTATATTTTTCAAAAGACATATTACTTTCTACCTCGCTTTATAATATGGTGATGGTTCCTGCGTCTGCATCCACCTCTACCAGATCTCCATCCTTTATAAGCTTGATGGGATCCTGTTCCGGCTGGTCAATTAGAGGAATTTCCGCCATTATGCAGCCAATAGCCGTAACCTGTTCAACATTATAATTTATCATGGCTGCAGCGCCTACACCGTTGTATGTTGACTCATATATCAGGTATGAACCGCCTGTAGAGCCTTTTCCCGTAGGGAACACCAGTATTTTTCCTGCAATGCTTTTTCCATGCAGGGGATGTCCTACTTCCGTAACCTGTCCGGTCTTTACATCTATACCGCCAAGAAAGCAAATTGGTTCAGAGGTTACCAGAGCTTCACCCTTTGCTTTGCCGCCAATTACTTTCCTACCCTTTATTATTTGCATAGTAAACTCCTCCGCATCCTTAAAATTTACCGGTTAAAGCGGCGTTTATACATCTCTCCACACTGCCGTAATAGGTTGGGAGCGCCCACTGTCCCGGAGCATAATGTGCCAGTTTGGCTGAATTTGTGGCTATTGCTGAATACCCTCTTTCTTTGGCTACATAAACCATAGGTGAAAGAATAGGACAAGTATCGCTTACGAGATGACCGCCTGCAGCTTCTATGATCCCCTTATAACCGCATCTTTCTGCATAAGCCTTGTTCGGTACTGCAGTAATAACCCATAAATCCACTCCATTATGCAGCTTTTTATTTTCAAGCATTTTAGCAATTGTCTCAATTTCAGAGATTGACGCATGAGGACAACCGATTGTTACCAGCTTTATTTCCTGTCCCTGATGTTTATTCAGAGAATTGTGCCCTTCAAGCAGCTGATCCTTACCAAACTCAAGAACCTGCTCAGGCTGTCTTCCTCCAAAAGCTGCTTCAACAGTTGGTGCTTCAGGTGTAATCCCTACTGCATGGAACAATGCGACTGAGCCTGATGACGCAAGAGCAGCTCCAAGCATCTTAAGCTGATCAATTGATGCATCCTTTGGAATACCGGTAAGTACAGGCACCTTGCTTTCCACTATTCTGCCGACCCAGTAGCCAAGGCTTCCGTAGTCTTCTATACCATTCAATTCTGCTGTTACATTAACCAATACATGACCATACCTGTTTTCCTGAAGATGATAGCCATATGCAGGAACGCGGCCGGTAAGTGCTGCTGCAAGAGCCGATGGACCGCCATGGCGGTTTGTCCGGGCTCCAAGCACTGAATTGACAAAGGCTATCGCTGATGATTCACCCCAGGCCACATTTTCACCGAAGCGGGGAGTATTTCCAATCAGGTATGGTGTGCATGTATGGCAGGCAACTCCTCCCATGGCCTCATAGGCGCGGGTAAGCCTGTCCTGTAATTTATATGTAGCTTCCGGGAAACCGAGCTCTTTCCACAAATCAAAATCAACAGCTGCAGTATTTAAAGTTGTAAAGGCTCTGAATTTCCCTCCTTTTTCAGCCATCATCTCAACAAACTTGGTTCCGGCCTCACCGGCAACTACTACTGATGACCCTGGCATATGTACATTAGATACCGGAAGCATCTCTTCAGCATTATATATTTCTCCAAGCTGTATGAGTATTTCCATTGCTTTCTGTGTCGGATAGCCATATTTCCCTTCCAACATCTGTTTCTCTTCAAACGTTAATCTCATGCATAATCCTCCTTTTTCTGCTGAACTTCAGATAAAATAGCTCTAGAGCAGCACCGCCAAGCAGTACCTTCTCAAAATATATCGTTTGCCGACCGATTGTATACACGTTGTCGGCAATTAAAGGTAAAAGAAATCGGTTTTACCAATCGAACCTCATATTTCTACAAACCTCAATTGCACTCTCTTTGACATTATTAATATGGGCACGCAACAGTTCCTCAGTTTTCTCCAAATTCCTTTCCTTTAAAGCGCTGATTATTTCAAGATGTTCTTCTTTAGATTTACCAAGGCGTTGGGGAGTTAATGACGAGATTATCCTGATCCTCTCGATTTGAGCGTTAATATTTTTTAGAAAGCTGTCAAGCCTGCGGTTGCCTCCATTACGTACTATCAAGTCATGAATCATTCTGTCGCTCTTGTAGAATTCATCAGCAGAACAATTGGAATCCAATGATACCAGATGTTGTGATGCTTCCTCCAATTCTTTATCACTGATCTTTTTCCAAGCTGACTGCAATGCAAGTATCTCAAGCATACTCCTTAATGTAAATATCTCTTCCACATCCTGTGTGGTGACTTCAGAAACAAAGGTCCCCCTCCCGGGTATATGGCGCACCAATCCCTCTGACTCCAGCTGTTTAAGAGCTTCACGCACCGGGGTCCTGCTTGTCCCAAGGGTGCTGGATATCTCCTGCTCAATAATGGGCTGCCCGGGTTGAATCACATTTGTAATTATAGCGTCATACAAATAATCATATGCCTTCTGTTTGCAATTATCTTTCATTAAGCTCTCCCCTTTGTTTTGTATACCGATTGTCGACAATTAGAGTTTATCATAGAAATTTATTCATGTAAACATATCCGAGCAAATTTTCCGAAAACTATTTTTTTATTTAGGTATTTAAGACATTCATAGATGCTTTATCTACTGTTTTTTATATATCCTGCTGCCATACAAACCCTCAGCAATCCACAGGAGCACAACGAGAGCAGCAAAATCCAACAGTGCACTGTGAAGAAAACTGTAGCTGCCCAGCCGCTGTGCTACTCCTGCCTGTTCCGATATGAATTCAAGCGCCAGGGTGATTATTGTGAATAATACTACATTTACAAATTTATGAACAAATCCGGGTTTCATGTAGTGTATATACACAATTCCTGCTCCTCCCCCCCATAGTAAATGAAATAAGGGAGCGCCAAGCACATTGATCAGTGGTTTGTTGTATTGATACAAATTAAGTGAAGTAATGTAGATATCCACAATAGTTAATGTTATTACTCCCAAAACGGCGATAGGAATCAGCTCCAGGATACGCTTCGGCCTGATAAATATGAACACGAAAAGCCACGTAATGGCAAAGTAAAATATATGTGTATATTTCAATATTTCCATATTATTCTCACCTCACAAATATCATGAGGCAATTTATAAAAAACTATACAAATTATGCATTTTTCCCTTACTTCCGGCTTATAGTGCACTATTTAATCCTGTTAAGCTTTAATATTAGAATATATACCATATATCCTGATACTACTCCAATCATATTCAGAATAATATCATCCACATCAAATACACCTACTCTGAACATCAATTGAGCGGTTTCAGCAGTCAGCAGGAGCAACACTGAAAATATGACAGTGGCCCTGAACTTCCTTTTCACGCCAATAGCTGCAGGCAGCAAAAGTCCAAGAGGTATGAACGCTGCAAGATTTCCAAAAAGATTATATATCCAGACATCAAGCTCATAGTACCTGAAGTTTACAATAAGATTTATTATAGTTTTGAAAGGAATCAGGTTATATTCCGGCAATGCACTGTATGTGCGGTAGTATGAGCCGAAAGCGTAGAAGAACATGCGCCAGGCTATGAATATCAGATAGGCACAAAGAAGTATGGCAGCTGTAATTCTAATAAATACGAGTAAAGAGTGCTTATTGCAAATCATAACATACCTCCCCGACTATCAGACCGGATAGTATATAACCATACTCAGTCTTGCAGGCTTATTTCCTGAATTATGGTAGACATGAGGTTTATCAGCCTTGAACCTGATTGAGTTTCCCTCTTCTATTGTAAACTCCTGCTCATTTACCCTAATGGTCAATTCACCATCAAATACCGTAATGAACTCCTGAGTATCCTCCGGATGGGCATCGGCACTCAGATATCCACCTTTTTCAATTTCCACGGAATATACCTCAAAGTGCCGTCCGTCCTCATATGGAAAGTACGGATAAAGCCGGTACTTGCCATTATCCTCTATCAGAGGTTCAATATCTTTCCGTTCTATAATAACAGTATCCTGCTTCTGAGTATTGATCAATGTTGTGAAGGAAACCTTCAAGCCGTTAGCTATTTTCCAGACTGTCGTTATTGTCGGGTTTGACTCGCCCCTTTCAATCTGCCCAAGCATACTCTTGCTCACACCTGTAAGCTCTGCTACCTTATCAAGGCTCAATTTCTTTTGTTCGCGTATACCTTTCAGGTTTCTTGCCACTATAACGTTTAAGTTTTCCAGAAAAACCTCCTCCTTCTATTGTATTGTATAACGCACATATTGTATAATTATAACGTACATATAATATAACGCACTATATGTATATTATATCATACTTAAGGAGGTAAATAAGATGATTAACTTGGTCCCTTTTCTTTCTTATGTGTTTGTAACTACCTTTACTCCTGGTCCTAACAATATAATGTCCATGACAAATGCCAACCGGGATGGATTTAGAAAAACAGTCAATTTCAATCTTGGAGTATTTGCAGGCTTTATGGTCATAATGCTGGCATGTAGCTATTTCAACCTTCTGCTGTTCAATTTGATACCACGGATAAAAGCCTTTATGGGCATCATAGGCTCAGCATATATGGTTTATCTCGCATACAAGCTTTGCACCAGCAAACATGTTGATGGAGAAAGTGACAGTACCCATATGAATTCGTTTATTACAGGACTTATGCTGCAATTTGTCAATCCAAAGGTTATAATGTATGGAATCACTACTGTCTCGAGTTTCATTATACCTTATTACAGCAGCCATGCTGCGCTTATACTGTTTTCGTTTTTCCTTGCATTTATAGGCTTTATATCAACAACCTGCTGGGCCCTATTCGGCGCAATGTTCCAAATGCTCCTGTCAAAGCGTAGGAAAGCCTTCAATATAACAATGAGTCTCTTGCTTTTATACAGTGCCATAGCTATTTTTAACATGATATTCTAGTGACGAAACAAAAATCCTCCTATCCTGTACATAAACAGGATCGAAGGATTTCTTTCTTATTTCCAATTTTTCAATATTTCCCGGACAGACCGACTCATTTCTTTTGAGAAGGCACTGCTGAACTTCTTAAAATACATGTGCTGCCCATAATTTTCCGCTCCGTTTATAGAGCCCCTATTCCCGAACAATCTGTCATTTGTGCTTCTGAACATATCCTCAAACTCTTCCTTGTTGAGCCTCTTATACTTATCCCTGAATACGATGTATTCCTGCTTGTACCTTTCCGGCTGCGGCCTTTCCTTCTGCTGCTCAGTGGGATACCCCAGACATATCAATGCAATTGGAAAAACATACTGTGGCAGGTCAAACAATTCTCTGTGCTCTTCATAGTTCTCCATTATATCCCCAATATAACAGGTCCCGATCCCCATGGACTCCGCCGCTGTTACCGCAGTATGAGCTGCAATCAGAGCATCACAGCAAGCAAGGAACAGGTCCCCTTCCTCAGGCTTTCGCAGTTCTTCGCCCTTTTTGCCGCACATTTCCGGTACTCCTGAGGCCATGAAGTAGTCATACCATCTCTGATAGTCGGCAAGAAACAGCAGTACAAGAGGAGCCCTGGCAATAAAGGGCTGGTTGTCACAGGTTCTTGCCAATACCTCCTTGGCTTCCTGACCGGCAACCTCCACTATGGAATACAACATCTGGTTACCTGCTGTCGGAGCCCTCATGGCCGACTTTATTATTATCTGCTTGAGCTCCTCCGGTATGGCCTTTTCCTCATATGCCCTGACCGACTTCCTGCTTAATAGCGACTCAATAACCTGATTCAAATTAACTCCCCCATAATCTTATTTCTCCTCCGCCATCAGGCGGCTCTCATATATATTCTTGCTCCTGTAGTATGTCAGACATACAATAAATCTGAATATCAGATCTATGCACATTACTATCCATATAGCAACAATAGTTTGTTTGAATACATAGGTCATAAGCAGTGCAAGGGGTACACGCACACCCCACAGTCCCGCTCCTGCCACCATCATTGGTACCTTGGTATAGCCCGCTCCCCTCATAGCTCCTGCCAGAACCCCGGTAGTATTCTGGAAAAACTGCACCATACCCATTAAAATAAGGTATATGGCACTCAGCTCAATTATCTCCTTATTGTCTGTCAGTGCAGACATCATCACCTTCGGGAAACCGATCAGCACAATTACGCTTAAAGCAGTGATACATAGAGCTCCCTTCAGTATCTGATGCAGGTAAAGGCGTGCAAGCTCCTTATCCTTTGCACCCAATGCCTGGCCGATAAGTGCAGTTGCAACCACGCCAAAGCCTGCAGCAGGCATATAGGATATCGATTCAGCCTGCAAGCCCAGCTGATGGGCTGCAAAAGCCGTTTCTCCGAAGGTCAGTATAGCCCTTGTAAGTATGATTGCTGCAAACTGCCAGAATATCGACTCCATGGAGGTAGGCAGCCCAACCCTGTATACATCAATGATCCGGCGCTTATCTACAGACAGATATTTCTTATTAAAGGAACCTTTAAGCACTCCATTTCTATTAAATATGATAAACAGTCCAAGGGCTGCAGCAGTCGCCTGAGACGCGACCGTCGCCAGGGCTGCACCTCTGACACCCATTGGAGTTATTCCAAGCTTTCCGAAAATAACGGTGTAGCCTACCGCTATATTGACCACGTTCATCAGCATGGTAATGAACATCGGAACTTTCGAATTGCCCATTCCCTGCATGGAGCCTCCGATTACCAGCATTATTACAAGAAAGGGGAATCCGAAGGAAACAGTTCTGACATATTCAGTTGCAAGCCCAAGGAGTTCGGGCTGGGGGTTGAAAATCATAAGCAGCCTTGGCGCCTGGGTATAAATAATAAGCTGCAGAATTACAACCAAAGCAACACCAGAAAGGAGTGTCTGTCTGATGACCTTCCTGACCTTGCACATTTCACCCGCGCCATAGTATTGTGCTACAAAAACCGTTGCTCCTGTGGTAATTCCCTTGAACAACGCAAATATAATCTGCGTTATCCTCATACCTATCCCCAGGGCACTGATAGACATAGCATCTATCCTTCCTATCATCCCCATTGAAACGATCCCGGCTATCATTTGAAGCAGGTTTTCTATGGTTATGGGT
Organism: Clostridia bacterium; assembly: GCA_035627615.1. GTDB lineage: Bacteria > Bacillota > Clostridia > Lutisporales > Lutisporaceae > BRH-c25. The sequence goes on along the minus strand of DASPLL010000020.1, from coordinate 80,979 downwards.
ACAATCATGGAAATGATCTTCTTATTCAGCTTTTTCCTATCAAGCACGACAACTTGAGCTTCCTGAATTTCCAAACCATCCAAAATATATATCTCCTGACTGGATTTATGTGCATAGACCTATATGATAAATCAGCACTCAAATCACTTATGTAAAATATTATACCAAAACAATGAGCAATAAAAAAAGTGAGCTCTGTGCATTGTATCGAAATAATAGGGAAAAAATCAAAAACCCCGATGTATCGAGGCTTTCATATTTTAGAACAATCGCATCAGGACCCAGATTGCCAGGCATAAGCCCAGCAAACCGGCAGCAATCATTATTATCCTGCTTCCGGAGGATTCGTTACTCTGCTTTGTATGTGGATATACAGTTCTGTTCTCAAACACCATATGGGTATCTTCTTTAGGTTCTTCCTTGATCACAGCGGTCTGCTCTTCCAGTACCTCTTCTTTCTGCTCTTCCTGCTCTGGCTCAGGCTGTCCAATTTCATCAAAAAGCCCTTGTACCTCTGAGGCTTTGAAGAATTTCCTGTTGCCGAACTTCAACAGATAGTCCTCAGGACCAATTTCCCCTTTTTTGACCATTTCAACTATATCCTCATAGGTAAAAGGTCCATGCTCCTTATTGTCCTTCCTGTAATGCCATACGTATTTTTTTACATCTCCTATGCTTTCACTGTTGATTTTATACATTAGCTTCACCTGCCATTACATTTTCACATTTTATGCACTATAACTAAATTATACCATTAATCAACAGATTTCGAAATCATTTATTTAATCTATAATGGACAATCCACTGAACCTTTCTGAGAAGTTCAAAAGTAGAAGTGCCAGACACCCAAGTTATCCAGTTATTTTAGAATTACAATATAATAACTGGGTAAATCCGGTGTCCGGCACTCAAAATACTAGTCTAATAACCAAATAGCTCTATATATTTGTTTACATTCTGATTAGTTACTAATTCTGTTCCTGTATCAATGTAGCTTTCAACTGAGCCGCCCCTCAGGTAAGTCACTGCTGCTTTGACTGTGTCGTAACCCATACTGTAGGGATTTTGTGCAATTACACTATCGACGCTCCCATTTTTTATGCTCTCCAAAAGCTCCTGTTGGATGTCAAACCCGATTACTTTTATTTCGTCGGTTTTTCCATTATCATTTATGGCTTCCAAAACTCCCAATCCCATTAAGGCGTTTGTTACAAAGACAGCATCTATATTATTATGTTCTTTTATCAATTGGTTCATAACTTTCATTGCCAGCTCGGTTTCACTGTTTGCCTGTCTTTGCTCAATAATCTTGATCTCTGATCCTTCCAGCACTTCCTTAAAACCCAGGCATCGGTCTCTATGAGTTTGCTGCTCAAGCACTCCTGTAATCAAAACTATGCTTCCTTTGCCATCCAGGATGTCAAGCATCCTCTCACCTGCCATTTTACCTGCCAGATAGTTATTGGTTCCAATAAACGAAATAACCTCTGTATCTGCATTGGTATCTATAGTAAATACGGGGATATCTTTTGTATTTGCTTCTTTGATAATCGGAGTAACATTCGCTGAATCGCATGGCGCTATACAGATCGCATCCAATTGATGCAGGATCAGGTCTTCAATAATCCGGAACTGCATGTCAACATTTGCTTCCTTGTCAGGCGCCAGAACGATCACATCTACGCCAAGATCTTTAGCTGCTTTATCCGCACCTTTTTTCATTGTTTGCCAGTGTTCACTATCCAGTGCCTTCAAAACAACTCCGACTCTTAATTTCTCATAGGCATCGTTAAGGTCTGCCTGTCCGTTCTTTACTATTTCGTCTTTATTACATCCAGTAGTTGAACTTAGCAATAGAAGGGTTATCCATATTAATATAAAGGTTTTCTTCATAATATTGACCTCCCTATGGTTTATCCGGATCTAATGAATAAAATATGTCAAACCCCTTGATTATGCAAATTTACTCTGCTTTAGCCATTCTTCTTGCCTTCTCTTCAATTTTGGTTCGTATAACATCGATAAAGACTGCCACTATTATGACGATACCCATAACGACAAACTGGAGATCGGAGGATGCGCTGAGCAGGTTCAAACCGTTCCGGATAACCGAGATCAACAAAACACCGATCATTGTTCCCCATACGGTACCTTTTCCGCCAAAGAAGGAAGCACCCCCGATAATTACAGCAGCAATAGCGTCCATGTCAGCAGTGGTGCCTGCTAACGGCAATGCCCCTCCAACGCGTCCAACGAAAATGATTCCGGCACATGCGCACATAAATCCGGAAAAACCGTAAACAAAAGTCAATACATTTTTAACATTAATGCCTGACAATAGAGCAGCTTCCTTGTTTCCGCCGATAGAATATATCTCTCTTCCCAGAGCAGTATTATTTAAGAAAAAGTGAACCAATACATAAACAATAATGACTATAAGAAAGCTGATCGGAAATCCATTTATATCCCCTGACCCCGGTGCTTCAATTGCTTCAGGAAAACCTAAAATCGGTGCTGCACCTGTAATAATGAGAGCTAGGCCTGTTGCGACATTTCTGGTTCCTATGGTTGAAATAAAAGGATGCGGCAGATTCAGCCTGGTTAATAAGAGGCCGTTTAACACCCCCATACCGGATCCTACCAGCAGGCAGACCACGATCAACAAGAAAGGACTGGTAACTCCTGCTTTCATTACAATACCCATCACGCATATTGATAATGCCATCAACGGTCCAACAGACAAATCGATTCCTGCGGTTATAATGACAATAAGCATGCCTACAGCGATTAAGGCAATGGTTGATGCTTGTCTCAGGACATTCATTATATTATCAAACTTAAGGAAATTATCTGATACTATCGATAGAAATATGGATAGCAGGATCAATGTTAATAGTGGTGCTATTTTAAACAATAGTTCCCTTAATGATGCCGGTAATACTTTGCTTTTCATTAATTTGTCCCCCCAATACAGCTTTGAATTTGACTGCCCCACGCAGCCTTCATAATATCATTTTCATTAAAATCAGCACTATCCCGGTCTATCTCCGCCGTAATCCTGCCTTCTCTCATAACAATGACCCGGTCACTCATTCCTAATATTTCCGGTAATTCAGAGGATATCATGATTACAGCCTTCCCGGCTTTCACCAGCTGATTGATCAGTTTATACACTTCCACCTTAGCGCCAACGTCGATTCCCCTTGTAGGTTCATCCAAAATAAAAACATCCGCATTTGTATTAACCCACTTACCGATTACTACCTTCTGTTGATTGCCTCCGCTTAACTGCCCCACAGGTATATCACCGGATGCCGTTTTTATCTTTAGAGAATGGATATTGGATTCTGCCGCTTCTCTTATCTTATCTTTTAACAGGATGGAAAGCTTGGTAAACCTTTTGATGCACACAAGTGTAAGGTTATGGATAACAGAAGCATTTAATATCAGGCCTTCTCCTTTTCTATCCTCAGTAACAAATGCCAGCTTGCTTTGAATCGCCTGTCTTGGGTTTTTAATGTTCACAGGTTTACCATGTAAATAGATTTCACCCATATCAACAGGATCAACACCAAATACAGCCCGGACTACTTCAGTTCTTCCTGCCCCCACCAGGCCGGATATTCCTAAAACCTCTCCCCCTCTTACGCCGAATGAGATATTTTTAAATATACCATGCCGTGTCAGCCCATTGACTCTTAAATATTCCTCTCCAAGAGGTGCAGCTTCTTTAGGGAATAAGTTTTCCAGTGTCCTGCCTACCATATTTTCTATCAGTGAATCATTCGTCATCCCGGAAACAGGTGCTGTGGTAATCAATTGGCCATCCCGCAATATTGTTACAACATCACATATCTGAAAGACTTCTTCTAATTTATGTGAAACAAATAGAACTGCAACACCATTTTCCCTAAGATATCGAACGACCTTCATAAGCTCTATTACTTCTTTTTCGCTTAAGCTAGATGTAGGCTCATCCATGATAAGAAATTTAACATCCCGCGAAATAGCTTTACCTATTTCGACCATTTGCTGCTGCCCTATTCCTAATTTTCCTACTTGGGTTTTGGGATCAATATCCTGTCCTAATCTTTTCATTATTTCCGCAGCTTTTTTATCCATTGTCTTATAATCTAAAATGCCCGATGGCTTTCTAATATACTGACCCAGAAAAATATTATCAGTAACAGACAGCTCCCTTATAATATTTAATTCTTGATAGATACAACTAATTCCTGTCTCCATCGCTGCCTTTGGGTTTTTAATAACAACCTGATTTCCGCCAATCAGAATTGTCCCTTCATCAGGTATGTGAACACCAGCCATACATTTAATCAAAGTAGATTTCCCAGCCCCATTTTCACCTATTAACCCATGGACTTCACCGGAGCATATAGACATCGAAACCTTGTCAAGGGCTAGAACGCCGGGAAACCGCTTGCTAATTTCTTTCAATTCCATAAATATACTTTTCATAGCACGACCTTCTTTCAATAATTGTCTGCTCCATTAATGTCAACGCCGGATTGCTTTTGATAGAAACCAACGGGATGTCGGTTGATGACATTAGAATTGTCTACTCCGTTGGAGTAGACAATTCCAGTCTGGTTTTTCTTTACAAAAGAAGCTATTATTTTAAGTTATCCTTGGTCAACAGATTCGCCCCTGTATCAATACGTTTTTCTACAGTCTCACCCTTAACAGCCTTTATAGCATTTTCTACTCCCAAATATCCCATCTGATATGGGTTCTGGGCTACTGATCCTTCCATTGTGCCTTCTTTAATCTTTTCCTGGGCTCCAGGTGAACCGTCGAATCCAACGACCATGATCGGTCTGCCCGATTGCGTAACGGCTTTTAATGCGCCTAAAGCCATCTGGTCGGCAGTAACAAATACTGCATCAATTTCACTAAAGGTCTGCATCATATTTTCCATTACGTTTGTAGCTTTTTCACTATCACTATCTGCAGGTTGAACGTCAAGAACCTTCATACCGTTCTTTTCCATGAATTCTTTTGCTCCTGCCGTCCTGTCATCATGGGTTTTATCTCCTAAGGCACCTCGGATAATAACGACGTTTTTACCGGCGCCCAATTTTTCGAAGATATGCTTACCGGCCAATTCGGCTGCTGCATAGTTACCTGTTCCTAAGAAAGTAGTTTTACCGGCCAAGTCAGCGTCCGTATCTACTAATAGAACCGGAATTCCCTTGTCGACTGCCTTCTGAAGGATTTTAACCTGGGCTGCAGGCTGCACAGGTGCTACGCAAAGTGCATCAACACCATTTGTAATATTGTTTTCAATCATGGAAGTATGCTCTTCGACTAATGTCTCTTTAGCAGGTCCGCTGAAATTGAGATTTACATCAAAATCAACCGCAGCTTGTTTAGCCCCTTTTTCCACCTGAATCCAGTGTTCATCTGAACCTTTTACAACAAAACCTATAGTCAGTTTTTCGGCTTCTCCTGTACTTGCAGCTGCTTCAGGCGCACTTTCGGCTTTTGGTGCACATGCAGCTAAAGACAGTACCAAAGATAGAACAAGAACTACAGCGAGTAATTTTTTCACTAATACTCATCCTCCTTTTTCACCACCCTATTTGGGTGATGCTTTCCTTCATTATCCAATCTTATGCCCATAGAAAAAAGGGGGCAATTTTTTCGAACCGTCCCCTTTTCTTTAGAATCTTTCGATTTTTTCTATAATTCAGATAAATTGCCGTATGGCGTATGATAATCCGTAAGTGTTGAATCGCCCAGGTATAGAATTGCCTTGAGCCCTCCATTTTCGCCCTTTTCATAAGATAGTCCATAGGACTCTCCATAGATCAGTTTTATCCTTTCATTAATGTTGTAGATACCGATCCCGCTAAATTTCGATTTACCCTTTGTTCTCATAATCTGCTCTATTTTATTTATATCTGCATCATTTCCATTATCATATACTTCGAGTATAATACCCTTATCCACTTTGTAACTCTTAATATGAATCAGACCTTTTCCTTCCCTCAGGTTAACACCATAATTCAAGGAATTCTCGACCAATGGCTGCAAAACAAGCTTTGGTACCAGGCAGTTTTTTATATTATCATCTATTTCGTATTGAACGCTGAACAAATCACCATACCGGTGCTTTTGCAGTAATAAATAGTTGGAGACTTGTTTGATTTCCTCATGCAGGAAAATCATATCCCTTTTATCATCCACGCTAAGCTGTAAAAGATCTATAAAAGCCTCCAGCATTTCACTTACCTTGATATCCTTTTGTAAGATAGCAGCACATTTTATTGAGTTTAGTGTATTGTAAATAAAATGCGGTGAGATCTGTGATTGAAGTGTTCTGTAATGCTCTTCCTTAATCTTGATCCTCTGAACAATAGTTTCATCGATTAAGCGGGTCAATTCCTCGATCATATTGTTAAAACCCTTGTAAAGGACCTGAAACTCATCCTTTCGCTCCTCGTTGATCCTTACTTTAAAATCCCCCTGCCCGAAACTGATCATAGCCCGCTTTACGGTTAAAATAGGGTCATATAATGATTTTGAATAATACAATATAACAACTGCTCCAAATAAAATGCTTATGACAGAAAGAATTACCGATAGCCGTCTCAGATCAGCTATCCCATATGATATTTTTTCCATTGGTATGGAATAAACCAGCTTATACTCCGAATTCTCTTCCGAAACAAATACCACCAAGGTTTTGACGCCATTTATTTCGTCAACATAATATCCTTTTTTATAATCGCTGATACGTTTGTATGATGGATCTTCACTGACATTGCCCAGCATCATTTCCGGCTGGCTATGATAAATGATGTACTGGTCTTTATTAATGAGCATTACGCTGGATTCGTCCTCATAGGTTATATTGCTTAAAAAGTCATTATATATTTTATCCGCATTAATGTTTACACTCAGAATTCCAATGACTTCTTTGTTTTCATTCCTTATGGGCTTTACGACCGAATAGAAAAAGTTATTGAAGACTCCGACATGATCCCTATACTCTATTAAGGAGAGAAGATTGGTATATAGACTATCCTTGCTTAAGTGGCTGATCCAGGGATAATCTTCATAATTGGTGATCATCTTCGCTTTTCTTAATGAATTGGAAGTCACAATCTGGTTTCTTCCTTCTATATAGACATACATCGAATGTATGTATGAATTGCTTCTGGATTTATCCCGGAGGGTATTATGCAACACTTCTATTATTTCGGGATCAGAGGTGGATCGAATGCTTTCAGTCAATTGAGTGACTTCCTGATCTGCTACGGTTTTTATGGCTGCATGATAAATCTCCTGCAGCATGGTGCCCAAGCTGTTAGAATATTTTAAGAGGTTATCGGTTGTCAGGTTTGCCATTTTCTCTTCGAGAAAATGATTGGAGTAATTGTAAAGGGCATAAGAAATTGAAGTGGCAATAAAAACTATTATAAGAATAATAACTAAAATTAAGCGCGTTCTTATATTATAAAACAGATTCCAAGCCTTCATCATAGCCTCCAAAATTAAAATTACTCCAATCGTGGCATACAATGTTCATTTAAAAAAGTTCTGTCAGTTCCCTGGCTACTATAATAGAATCCCTTGAAGGAGATAATTCAAAGCCGATAAAGCCGTCATACCTCAATTCCTTGAGAGCTTTAAATACATTGGAATAATTGATCTCTCCCGTACCCGGCTCCATACGTCCGGGCGCATCTGCAACGTGGATATACCCTATTTCATTAATGTTCTCTTTAAGAATATTAATGATTTTTCCTTCCATCAGCTGCATGTGGTAGATATCATACAGCACTTTGATATTTGGACTATTAACACATTTTATTGCTTGAACAGAGTCCCGTGTATAAGCCAGGAAGTTTCCTACATGATCCTCCTCGGTGTTGAGTGCCTCCAGTACAAGTGTCACACCTTCCTTTTCCGCAATTAAAGCAAGCTCTATTAAAGTTGAAACCATAGCGCCGAATTTTTCATAGTCACTTTTATCACTATAGCTATTAATGACTACGCCGCCTTCACCTAATGCATTTGAATGGATGACAAGGTTTTTGCATCCCAGGATCCTGGCCTTCGCAATTGATTGATTCACATAATCGATATATGCATTATGATGAGCCGGATCGATCAATGAGAAATCCTTGTCTCCCGAGAAGCTTGCTATTTCAAGTTGGTACTTATCGCATAATTCCTTAATCCTTAAAATATCCTTGCCTTCCCAACCCCAGAACTCGACAGCCTTAAAGCCTGCATCCCCTGCTAATTTAAACCGGTCGTAAAAATCATATTCTGTAAAAATCATCTCTATACATGCTGATTTTTTCATTTCATCGTCTCCTTACCCTTTTGACTTATCAGTAGAATCATTCAATACTATATGTTTTGCACTAAACATCTTACATTGAATTCAGATGTGCAAAACATTTTCCTTGATTCATATATTGCAAAAAATTCATCTCTGATAGTGCATAAGTAGATGCTTCTACTGCTTATGCAAATGATAAATCTTTTTTGCAACATATATATATCCATTAAAGCCGAAGATACTATATGCTGTATTTGGCAAGTATTTCGCCAACACGTACCGGTCGCCCTTCCTTCACGGACTTATTGGCCGCTAATCCGATCAGGACCGGCTGCAGCCCATCATTACCAACTACCATAGGGGTTTCATTGTTCCTGACTGCATTTACAAAAGCCTGCAGCTCTGATGCATATGAATCCCTATATCTTTCTAAAAAGAAATATTCTGGTTTCTCGCCGCTTACTTGCCCGTCTGTAAAAATCCTTACTGTACTTGGGTAATCATTGTCGGCCAATACCATACCTTTTGATCCGAAAACCTCTACACGCTGATCATATCCGTAAACGGCTTTCCTGCTATTATCTATAACCCCAATTGCTCCGTTTTTGAATTTCAAATTAACGACGGCTGTATCTATATCTCCTGCCTGGCCTATTGCCGGATCTACCAATACTGCTGCATTTACGAATACTTCTTCCACCTCGCTTCCGGACAGGAATCTTGCCATATCAAAATCATGAATCATCATATCCAGGAACAGCCCGCCCGATACCTTGATGTATTCTACCGGTGGAGGCGCCGGATCTCTTGATGTAATCTTTACGATATTTACATCTCCTATATCACCATTCTTTACGGATTCCTGAACCTTCTTAAAATTGTGGTCAAAACGGCGGTTAAACCCGATTTGGAGTTTGACACCCGCTTTTTTAACCGTATCGAGTGCCAATTGAATCTTTTCCACATCAAAATCTATTGGTTTCTCACAGAATATGTGTTTACCCGCTTTCGCACTTTCAATAATGAGATCCGCATGAGTATTCGTGGATGAGCAGATTACAACAGCTTTGATTTCAGGGTTATTCATAATATCCTTGTAGTCATTTGTTACATTTTTGATTCCTAGTGAGGAAGCCCAGCTTTCCAGGCCATCCGTGCGAACATCAGAGACAGCTTCAATATGGGCTCCCGTTATTTGATGGGCAATTATCTCACCATGCAGCTTTCCAATACGACCTGCACCAATCAGTCCTAATTTCATTCCAATTCCCCTTTCAACAAATATTTACAATCATTTTATCAAAAGTGGAGTTAAGAAAAAGTAAGCAATTATTTCAAATAGGGTCAATATATTTAGATGTTTCGTTTTTTATATTCCTGTGGACTCATCCCGGTATATTCCTTAAATGCCTTGGAAAAATATTTGCGGTTGGGCATTCCCACCAATTCCCCTATCTTTTTCACTTTCATGTTGGCATCCAATAGATATTCACATGCTTTTTTCATCCTTATTTCTTTAATGTAATCAATAAATTTCATGCCCGTGTTTTGTTTAAACAGATAGCTGAAATATGTGGATGAAACATGGATGTGATTCGCCACATCGGTAAGGATAATGTCCTTCATATAATGGCACTGTATATACTGTATCGCCTCTTTTACATAATCATTTTCAACCTTCGGAATCAGATCATTAGATATCAGCATTTCAGCATGATCGGTAATACCCATTACAATTGTTAATAATTCACCTATATTTCCCGCGTCCAGGATATATCTGGTGGTTGTCTCCATATATACATAGTCACGCTTCATATCAAAATGCTCGTAGATATAACTGTACATCGTACTTATCAGACTAATGTAGTAGGTTTTCAGATGAGCCGGTACGATTCTATCCTTGGTAATCTCACTGAATTCTTTCATAAGCGCTTCCCGCAATAAGGAAAACCGGCTTTTCTTTATGTATTCTTTATATGCTCTGATTTGATAATCATCAACCTTTATTTCTCCAGCGGAGACTATACTAAAGTCTTCTGCAATCAAATACTTTTTATCTGATTTTTCATAAAAGAAATGATTTATTTTATTGTCCAACTGTTCATATATCTTCCACAACTTTAAATAGGATGTACAGTTTATACTTGAGATAGCTTGGACTTCAATCCTTAATTTTTCTGATAATGCCTGTCCAACCTTTGTCATGGCACAATCCAGGTATTTTTTGTTTTCCAGCTGCCCGCTATTGCTTATGTTGACCAATATGACAAATTTTCCGTCTTCACAGTTAGCTATTTCATAATTGTGACCGGACTCAAATACCTCATAAACCGTATTTGAAAAAGCTGTAAAAAATATGTCGCTTCCATTAGGATCATTTTTCTTAATCACTTTGATATAGTCTTGCACTTTGATATAAATCAGGGCCAAATTATTAGGCTGCAGATTTTTACAATATTGCTTAAATTCCTGTTCTGACTTTTGAGAGTTTGTCTGATCATATAACAGCTTAAGTAGTAGTCTATTTTTGAGTAATGAAGCACCTTCCTTTGCTATCTGCTCCATATGATCCATTGCTTGATTTTTTCTTCTTGCCGATTCTATATCATGCTTTATTGCCAGAAGAGATTCAATAAGTGAATCTTCTTTCATCAGGTGCTTAAGCATATAGTCATTGGCGCCTAACTTCAATGCTTCTTTTACATAGCTAAAATCATCATAACAGCTCAGCACCAATATTTTAGTCTTGCAGCCACCCTTTTGGACATATTTGATGACTTCGATCCCGTCGGCCTGGGGCATACTCATATCCAGTACCAGGATATCCGGATTACAAACGTCGATCTTTTCCATTGCATCCAGTCCGTCAATAGCTTCCCCCACAATCTGAAAACCGTGCTTTTCCCAGTTTATCACTGCCTTTAAGGTCTGCCTTACTAAACTATCATCGTCAACAAGTAGTACCTTATACATAATCAGCCTACCCCTCTAATCGAATTTTTTCCGTTCATCAAAGCAATGCAAAGCAGCGGGGACGGTTCATTCTGCTTTTTTTCGAGAAACAAAAAAGAACGATCCCATATTCCTCATAGGCTTTTCAGGGCAACGAACCCATTCTCCCGGCCCCAATTACTCATGTAAAATAGCAATTGCCCGGATAGGTGCTCCATCAGAGTTGTCATATTTTATCGGCAGAGCACAGAATGTAAACAGATCATTCCCTATTTCTCCAAGCCTGGTGAGATTTTCAACAACTACTATCTCTGAACCGTATAAAAGCTTTTTATGGATAGTCAGATTTTCATCTGAGACAGGATCAATGCCTATCACATCCAGGCCTACTCCCTTCTTCCTGCTCCTGATCAAGTATTCGGCAACTTCTTCTGTTATATATGGGTATTCTCCGAAATAGGAGCTTGTGCCCCACCGGCTGTCCCAACCGGTACGGAACAGAATAAATTCTGCCTGATCAGCTTTTTCTTTTACAGCTTCAATATATCCAATGTCAATTCTTTGGCCTTCCCGCAAATTACTGCAATCAATAACTAATCCCTTTCCAATAAATTGTTCTACAGGGAAGGAATCCAAAGTAGTTCTTTGGGGAAATAAATGTGCAGGTGAATCCATATGGGTTCCCGTATGCGAAAACATTGTCAGCAGCGTTTCTTTAAAGCCATGTTTCTCATATGTATTTGCAACTGCCAGCTTAGGCCCCTCCGTACCCGGATAAACAGGCATGTTTTCTGAAATCGTATGTGTCAGATCAATCACTTTCATAGCAAACTCCCACTTTCTTTATGGTTACTAATATATAAAAATTATAACAAACTTCTGTGATAGGTGCCAGTCTATAAACTTGCCGACTTCTCCCTAAATAAACCAACAGGCTGACAGACTGACATCTATTTTTTTATTTGGTTATGCTATAATTAATGGTAAAATTGACAAATCTGTTAAAGTTATCAAGGAGGCTATAGTATGAATAGAGATTACCATATGGTCTCATTTGCTCTCGTTATTGCATTGTTTTTTTCCATATGCCTGCTGACTCCATATGCCGATTATGAAGTGCAATACGGCTATGCAGCTGAGGCACTATGGGAGGATAGCCTTTTTCTCGGGAGCGGCAGCTCCTTTGAGCTTGACAAGCCTCTTACACGCTCTGCGGGAGCAGCACGGATATTACTACGTATATGATTAAGCCAAATCGGGCATAAAGATGCCAGGCACCTAAGCTGTTCAGTAAATTTGTCTGTGACTGCAAATAACTGGATAACTCCGAGGCCTGTCACCATATTCTGCCATATTAATAACCCCGTATTTATTTAGCATTTTCTCGAATATATATAGTAAATACAAATAAAATCGATACGGGGGATAATTATTATGGGCAATATAAGAATAAATCCTATACCAGCACTTACTCCAATGAATTCATCCTCATTAGGATACTCAAGTAATGGCGATAATAAAAACGACAATCAAAGTAACTATAGTGGTCAAACATTCCAAGATATATTTAAGCAGATGCTGGAAAAGCAAGCTTAAAAAACATAGGTGGCGGTCCTTTTTGCTTTCATATTACGGATTATAGGAAAGCCCTCCAACACTATGCTGCTTGCATAATACTGGAGGACTTCTGTAATCTGATAATCCTAAAGATTTTAAAGATCACATTTTACAGCCTATCGAAGGACTTGATGATCATTTGATCATTGTCATTTCACTTATTCTGTCGAATGCTTCCTTCAGCTTTTTTATTCCGACGGTGCAGGCAATCCTTACATAGCCTTCACCACAGTCACCAAAAGATATCCCCGGTATGGTAAGAACATGGGCTTCTCTAAGTATTAAGTCACTAGCTTCAACTGAAGTGAGTCCCATCTCTTTTATATTTATAAACAGATAGAATGTCCCTCTTGCAGGAAGCACAGACATTTTGGGGATATTGTTGATTCTGTCTACTGCATATTCTACTCTTTTTCTATACTCTTCCACCATATTCGGCTGTATCTCTTTTCTATTTCTTAATGCATGGATTGCTGCTCTTTGGGATATGGAGGGTGCGGTAAACACCACGTTTTCATTTATTTGCTTAATAGTCCTGACAATATATTCGGGTGCTATAATATGCCCTATTCTCCACCCGGTCATAGTAAAATCCTTCGAAAAACTGTTTATTGTAATAGTTCTGTCCTTCATATCCTTAAGAGTTATCATTGGTATAAAAGGCTGTTCGAAGCTGTATGAACCATAAATATCATCTGCAATAATCAGCAGGTCGTATTTTTGCGCAATCTTTGCGATTCTCTCCATAGTCTCTCTTGTAAAACAGCTCCCAGAAGGATTGTTGGGCGTATTTATGACTATAGCTTTTGTCCTTTCTGAAATGCGCATTTCCAATCTGTCGACATTAACCTGAAAGTTTTCTTCTTCATAGGTATCCAATATTACGGGTACCCCTCGTGCAAGCTCTATCTGCTGCGGATAAGGGGTAAAGTAAGGCGCATGTATTATGACTTCATCCCCGTCATCTAAAATTGCCTCAAGTACCAGATACATCGCCAGGCAGCCGCTTGCCGTCACCATTATGCTTTCATCTGCACAATCTATCCCGTATTCTTCCGAGTAGTATTTTCTAACTTCAGCTCTAAGCTCAGGATCCCCTCTGAAATCAGTATACTTGGTATGTCCTGCCTTCGCATCCTTCATGGCATTGTCGATAATTAATTCATGAGTTATCAGGTCAGGATCCCCCAAGCTCAAATTGATAACGTCGTCAAATTGTTTAGCAAGCTCATTTACCTTTCCCATTGGTGTGGTAATATCTTTCCAATATCTCTTTGCTATAAACTTATGCCTCATTAATATCATCCCTTTCAAGGTTACAATTGTATTATGAATCTGGCAATCAAAGATGCAAAAACCAGACTTATGACAGTCCTCTCAAGGAAAATGAAAACTAAATCTTTGAATTTGATTGATAGTTTGGAGCTCAACAATAATGGACCGACTTCAGACATATATATCAGCTGAGTAATAGAAATAACAGCTATCACAAATTTGGTGAATTCACTTTCAATCGTTGCCGATGCTATAATTGCCGGTATGAACATATCTCCAAAGCCTACAACAACGCATGGTGAAGCCGCAGCGGCTTCCGGTATTTGTAAAAGCTTCAGCAATGGCAGGAATGGGTAGCCCAACCAATTAAAAACAGGTGTATATGTTGACAATACCAGTGATACTGTTCCGATAAACATTACAGCCGGCATGCAAGCAACTGCGTTTTCAAAGGCAGTTTTTAGACTGTTTTTCAGCCATTTAACCGCAGATATTTCTGTCTTACCGGCTTTTTCAACTGCCATACATAGTGCCCTTTTGAACAGGGATATTCCTTCAAGCTGCTCAAATGCAGCCGGTTTATTTATACTGTAATAATCATCTTTTATCAAAGACAATGGCGGTATCCTAGGCATGATAATGCCGCAAATTATCCCGATCGCCGCTGCCGTAAGCAAAAATTGGAAAAGCAAATGCTCCAGGCCTACTTGTGTAATAACAATCACCGCAAAAGCTATGCTGACAGCGGAAAAAGTTGTTGCAATCGTTGAAGCTTCTCTTTTTGAATAATACCCTTGCTCATATTGATTGGTTGTCAACAAGACACCTACAATAGCATCTCCGACCCATGATGCTATACAGTCCACTGACGCACGTCCCGGTAATGTAAACAATGGGCGAAAGACCTTTGAAGCAAATATTCCAGTGAATTCAAGCAATCCATAGTCCATTAGGAAGGTCATAAAAAATCCTGCAAAAAGAATTGTACCGATCCAGTATACCAATAATCCGTCCACCAAAAACATCCCTGTATCAGCTGAAATAAGCATTTCAGGACCTACCTGCAGCATGCACATTACGGCAATGACCGCTCCTATGATCCTAATGGCACTCCATGTCGCGCTTACATTAAACAGATTATTCAGCGACTCGTTTTCCATTATAAATTTCGGTTTGAATGTTTTGGCCAGTACAACACCTGTAGCAGAGGTAATAATTATTGCATAAACAACATATGGCATTATTGATATGAAAGTATCTGAAAACTTGCTTGACAATATCGCAACCAGAATACTGTATTTATCGCCATCTTTTATAGGAGTGAGAAAGAACAGAATTCCTATTAGAGATGGAATTACAAATCTTAATATCTGCTTTAGGCTGTATTTTGTGTTCGGATTCCCGGTACTTATCTCATCCAGCCCGGCATTCAACTGCACATTACTCATTACTCTCCTCCTTATACTATTCCTTGTATTTAAAACAACCCAGAGGGTATATATCTAATTAAAAATTGAAATTCTCCCGGCACGATTCCAAAACTTCCGGGAAACGCATATAAATGTACAATCCAGTGAAGCTAATAATTTCTACCAGTAAAATCCACATACCTGCCTTCGTAGAGATATTGATGCAATTCCCCCAATGACATATGACCGATTCCAATATCGTCAAGCGTATACCCCTCTGCATAGAAATCCCTTTCGAGCATAACAGAAGCTATATTAATCATTGAATCAATAATAGGAGTTTTTATACCGTACTTTTTCCCAAGCAAGTGATAAATATGGCATCCTACGGGAATATCCTCGGTAAGGTATCTAGTATCTGTTGAAAAGGGACCCGTTCCCCAGGCAACATGATTGATGTCCTCAAAAGGGATTTCGAAATTCATTCCCATATATTCGCAGCCCAGTATGCTTTCTCTTGAGAAAAACTGCTTTTTCTCAAAATGCTGAATCCCTACGCCCAACGCCTTTGCCAGCTCTACCTCCTCAAGGTAAAGCGCATACTGGACCTTCGATATGGATGGACAATACGCATGAGAATATATTGAAAAATCTTCTTTAATGCCAAATATAACTCCCATGTTCTCCATCACTCCAACGCCCAAAATCGTTCCCGGAGCATGCAAAATGGGATTTATATTGCTGAAGCCTATATCCATTACTGTTTCGCCACTTCCTATGCCGTCACCTTTAATGACCGAATCCAAAGCCCCTATATATTTTGCGCTTTCAAAGAAGTCCGCCTGATCAATTGACGGTAATGAGGCGCCTCTCAATGATATTGCCCTGTAATCCACTTTTACGGCAGGCATTACAACGCCGCCTTTAATGTCTACTCGTGTTCCGAATGGCGCACTGGACCACCCACCTATTATGACTTTTTTTGTACAATTTACTTCCCGCATCATCTTTCTTAAAATCAGACATCCATAGTTGTCCGGAAATATGTGTATTACCATCCCATCTTCCAATACAGGAATCAACCTTTCAAAAAATACTTTGTGTCCAATACAGGGTAACGCTACTATGACTATGCCTGCCCCTTTTACCGCTTCTTCTATTTCTTCAGTTACGATTTCCATCCTGGCAATACCGGATCTTTCAAAACCATATAGATTCAACTGTTCTCCAAAAAATCTGATCCCGCTTTTCTCTATTCCAAATAGAGTTTTTTCCGAATACGGCGGCAAGTCGCAAATCCTGACCTTAGCACCTGCCAATGCACAATCTGCCGCAATTGACTTTCCAACTGCACCGGCACCTAATACAGCAATAGGTTTTTCTTTAAGCGAACCAATGTTTGACACGGTATCCCTCCCCATAATATCTTTTTCTTATCAAAATGTTCGATTGTATTACCTTATCATATTTCCACATTTTTATATGAACACTTTAGATAGATAAAAAAATACAGTGCAAATATCATGCCATTTCACTCATTGCTAAAAAACTGCCTGATCCGTCTACCTTGCAGATACTTGTTTAGCAGGCTTCAATTAAAGCAGTTCAGCAGCCAAGGTAACTTTCCACAGAATTCATTAAAGGAAGTGACACTCAAAGGATAACTATACTTCCCTGACCGCAATAAAAAAAGTAAAAAAACTTTTTATCGTTATGTAAAAAGTTTTTTTACTATATTAAAATCACCGTTTTGATTTTCCACATCCATTGTACCCGAATTGTCGAATCCCTCATTTCTGTGTATTATCTGTTTATGTAAATAAGCATAGTACCCTTACTTGATTTTGTATTTTTCCAATCTGTAATTGAGTGATTGTTTAGACATGCCCAATAATTCCGCCGCTTTAATTTTATTTTTTGTAATTCTTATCGCCTCCAAAACCACTGATTTTTCATAATTCTCCAACATATCTTTAAGTGCTTTTATTTCCAACTCCATATTCATATATTCTGCTTTACCAGATAATAATAAATACTCCGGCAAGTCACATTCCTCAATATAGTTATTTGTTGTAATATTAAACGCACCTTCAATCACATTTCTGAGTTCTCTGACATTTCCAGGCCATTTATAATTCATGAATATTCTTTCGACGTCTTTACTTATTCCTTTTATATTCATATTCATAGATTCATTATATTCTTTTACAAAATAATCAACCAGTACTTTGATATCTCCTTTTCTATCATTCAATTCAGGAAGATTTATCTGAACAGTGCATAAGCGATAGAACAGATCCTCACGCAGTCTTTTTTCCCTCATAGCGATAATGGGATCCTCATTTAATCCTGTTATTATTCTAGTATTGACACTAATCGTCTGCTGCCCGCCAATCCTCATTATCTTTTTCTCTTCAACCGCCTTAAGTATTTTGGCCTGTACACCGATTTCCATAGAATTTATCTCATCCAGAAACAATGTTCCGCCCTGTGCCAGTTCAAACAGACCTTTTCTATTCTCTGCACCCGTATAACTCCCTTTTTCCGTCCCGAATAATATAGCTTCCAATAATGAAGCAGGTATAGCCGCACAGTTCTGAGATATAAAAGGATCTCCCTCTCTAGTTCCGCAGGTATGTATAGCTTGAGCCACCAGTTCTTTCCCCGTTCCGGTCTTTCCATATATCATAACGGCTGAATTATTTCGTGCTATTCTCCTGATTTTGTTTTTTATGTCAATCATTTCTATGTCATCTGTTACTATATCATCTAGTGTATAATACCTTGAAGCTTTATTTTCAATTGCATTATCTTTAGCATCAAGAACAATTTTCTGTTTTTCGATTTTATCTCCAACAAATCTCGCAATTTCAACTGCACCGACAATCTCGTGTCCTTTCATTATGGGCAAAGTATCAACAGAACCGCATCTTGTATCTCCTCTATAGGTTTTCCATGTAGCAATTCTATTAAATATCGGCTTTCCTGTTTTTAAGACTTCATATAAGTTGCTTGTTTTTTCATTAGATGTTGTATACACCTCAAATATATGTTTGCCTACTAGTTCTTTCGAATCATAACTATAAGCTCCGGCTACAAAAGCTTCGGCATACTGTATGATTCCATTTTTATCCACTATGCATACATCATCAATCAGATTATATATTTTTAGGATCTTCTCTATATAAAGTCTTAACATGTGATCCCCCCTTTTTATATAAAATGTTTGTCTTCATATATCTTGGGCAATCGATAATTCCCGTAAAAACACCTGTTCCGAAATATGTGCCAAATCATCCCCCAACTATTCCTTTATGCATTTAATACCTATAGACACCTGTATAATTGGTATAGCATGACCATTCATAATAATATGTAGGCGGTAGTCAGTAAATATATGTTTATTTTATTATAGCAATTAACTAATTCTATCACAATAAAGATCCTCATAGAAATAGCTTATCCACCCAGGGCATACTGAAACGCTAACCGTAGAATATCTAAATTAAGATAAATTTGCCCTAATCTTTAGATTACTTTTCTATAGTGCAAATCGGTACTAGAAGCAGAAAACTTTGTAATATCGTATTTCTATTTTTTGATTATTGGTATATAAATATCCATTACAACACCTTTATCGCCGTGGCATCTCTCATCGTAGAACTCAAAATCCACTTTTTCCGACGCAAACTCATATCCCGAATTAGGAAACCATCTTTCAAAAATATACTTCCATGTTCCTTCTATTGCCTTGACAAAGCCATTTTCCGCATAATCGGCCGGCGGTGTAGTGAATACGGCGTAAGTAGCTTCAGGCACTTCGCCCTTGAACATATCCTCCGATGCATTATCGTAATTATCAACTTTTACACCGATGGCATAAGTGAATTTACCTGTTTCTACGTCATGCGGAAAACAAATACCGTATTCTCTTCGAAAAGCCTTAGAAAAGCCATTATGAGTATCAAAACCATAATCCAATGCTATATCTATAATACGTCTGTCTCTGGAAAGCTCTGAGGCAGCAAAAGCCATGCGCCTGCGCCTTACATATTCCATTACCGGCATTCCTATATATGTACAAATAAAAATTAATTTAATACCAGCACTTACCCCAACAAATTCATCCTCATTAGGGCATTCTGGCAGTGGCGGTAATAAAGGCGATAATAAAGGTAATTGTAGTGGTCAAACTTTCCAGGATATTTTTAAGCAAATACTGGAGAAGCAAGCTTATAATTCAAAGCCCTTGATTCAAAGTATGTAACCCAGCAGGGAAAGGCCTTATGTAACGGGCTGCATCTATAAACTCACATCCGCAAAACCAAATTAAAACAATGCCAGTCTGTCTAACTCATCGACTTATCCGTAAATAAGCTAATAGGTTGACAGACTGGCATATAACATTATGCAGCTTTAGTTGCTTCCGCACTTTTTTACCAACTCCAGCATAAGGTCGACCCCATTGTCACTATTAGTCAGGATGACTATGCCATCACCGGATTCAGGCTTTTCTACAAAGACTACCTTCCAGCCGCTATTTGAGCCACTGTGCAATACGATCTTCTCATTAGTGCTTAAGCTGTTTAATCCCACCTGGTATCCTAAGCCCCAGGTTCCGTTAGATTCTTTTGTGGATTGAAACATTAATTCAAGAGTAGCTGCTGAAAGTACGTCCCTGCCCGGAACTTCATTGTTGGGGCCGACAAAGGAGGCAGCCATGAACTTTGCAAGGTCAGCAGCAGTTGTATATAGGCCGGCTGCGGCCTTTTCGGGGAATAGGTAGTTTGGTACCATGTTTCCTGCTCTATCATATGCCTTGGAAAGGAGTTTCTTGTTTACTCGACGGAAGTCGTATGTGCTGTTTTTCATGTCCAGCGGCTGCAGTACCTCGGTTTGCATATAGCTATCGAAGGGTTCACCGGTAGTTTCTTCAATAAGCAATTGCAGCAACGTATATCCCCCGCCTGAGTATTACCATTTTGTTCCCGGTTCGTGTATAATGCTCAAAGGCTTTACATACGGTCCATAACCTTTAAGTGATTCTTCTATCGTAGGAATTGTTGCGGATGGTTCTACTCCCGGGTAGCCTGTTACGGAAAGCCCTGCAGTATGGTTCAGCAGTCTCCGGATTGTGACCCCCTTGCTATCGTAATCGGATCCAGGAAAGTTCCACCGCTTGATGTATTTCTCTACAGGAGCATCAAGGTTTATCCTGCCCTGCTCGACCAGTTTCATAATACCCCAGGCAGTTACAGGCTTTGAGATTGATGCTGCCTGGAATATTGTGTCTCCGCTCATGTATAACTTTTTTCCTCGATCTGCATAGCCGTAGCCTTTAGCTAATACGAGCCGGCTATTGTCAATCACAGCTACTGCAACTCCCGGAACATTGTAGCTTTTGAGCAGAGATGGAATTTCATCATCAAGTATACCGTAGAACCCGTTAGCTTCCGTACTGACTGCAGCTTCTGTTTCTTTTATACTGCTTCCGTCATAAATTGCAGGATTTATATTTTCTTTACAAGACACTAATGTGAGCAGTAAGCTAATAATCAACACGATAAGTATTACTTTTTTCATTCTTGAACCTCCATTGGGAGCAAAGCCCTGAATACCGATACATAAATGCCTCACAATAAATATACTTACAGTTATTATACCAATAAAAACCAATTCAAAATAGTATAATATGCGTGACCCCCCAAAACAAAAAACCCTGATTTCTCAAAGTTCCGGTCAAGTATCATCTTGGTTCCAGGTACAGCACTTAAGAACTTATGCTTTACATCTGTACCAATATGTTCTTATGTTCTGCATCTGGTACTTATTTATTTTAGCTTTATAACATTTACAAATTTATTGGGGAACGCATTGTTACATGGTAACATTTGAGTTTTTTATTTACAAATTTTCCTGAATTATAAAAAGCATAGGGGGCAGTCCCTTTTGCTTACGCTGTTGAAAAACAAACTAAATATTGCATGTATTTTGACATTTTCAATGAAATAATCCCCAAACATAATTATGTCAACACTATTGAAGACAAAATAAAAAAAACCGCAAATAATTGCGGTTGCTAGCTTTCATAATGGTGTGCCCGGAGGGAGTCGAACCCACGACCTTCTGATTCGTAGTCAGACACTCTATCCAGCTGAGCTACGGGCACATTTTTGTTTTTGAAGTTCATTTCTCATTATAATGAAATAAATATGATAAGTCAATGTATAATACAACCTTTTTAGTAATTAATGCGCATTCCGTCCACTGCCAGATCCTTTACCCAGAGGAATTTCCTCAGGAATATGTGGAGTTGATCATTTCTTACCTGGATGCCTTTTCTTAGATATACACTTATTTCATCAATATTATACAGATCATAGCTTTCAGCTTTTTCCGGCTTTCCCAACTGAACTGTCGGGCTCTGTACGGAACATCAGCCTCCGCCTGCTGCTTGAATATAGAGTGTTACCGAATTGTCCCTGGAATGTTTTTCAATGTAAGCCGCTGCATTCTTTTCAATAATGATGTTCATCGCCTGCACCTCATTTCCGGAAATGATATTTTGTATAAAAAGCCCGCAAAATATTCAATTTTACGAGCTTTAAACCATATTTATATTATAGCAGAATTTATAAAATTCCGCTTACTGTTTTATACTACCAAATCGTCCTCAGTGTCTTGCTCTTCAGCATTTGTCTTCTTTGATTTCCCCAGTACATAAACACCGGCCAGGACCAATGCTATAGGTACTATGCTTCTCTTGACCGCCCAGTAAAGCTGTCCTCCGAAGATATCCCGCATCACAGAATGTTCAAAAGCATTTGCGACTCCAAGTATACCAAGGACAAGCATCACCATACCGGTTACCTTTTTATGGCTGAATAGTATGTCGTAATCAATTATTGTAACATCCTCCACTACTTCGCCCCTTCTAAGCCTTCTTCTTACGGCATAGCTGTCAAAGAAGCTGAAGAACCAAACGGGTATTATTACCAAAGGTATCATGCCTTCAGTATTAACATAGCTGAACAGTACAATGGAGCCTATAAAACCAAACATCAGCTGAAAACCTCTTTTGAAAAGGTTCATATACATCTGGGCAGCTCCGGGTACACAAGCGAAGCAGAAAAATGCAAAGCTCTCGAAAAAGCCTCCCTTATAATATTGGCCTTCGTTTGAGAATACCGACCTCTCTATGCAGTTACTGCACAGCTTGTTTCCATTCACGTCCACAGAACACTCTTCACATATAGGCTGCTTGCATTTATCACAGATGTATTTTGCTTCCGATTCCTTATGATATTTACAATTCATTTTAATTTCCTCCCTCTTTCTCTCTTTCCATTCTCCCAGTAATCCCATCAAGCTGAGTGATCCTGTCTGTGAACTTATCCAATCTCTCATTTATCGAACTAAAGGGTTGATATATCTTATCTCTTATGCCTTCTCTGGCATTGTCCCAATCATTCCTCACCTGTACTATATTATCTGCAGGACCTATACTTGCGAATAACAGTATCAAACCTGCTGCAACAAGGCTCATTCCCCAGTTAGCCAGCTCTCCCAGGGTATTTTTGTATACCTTCTTGTACTTATTCAGGTTTATGGACGCCATTATCCCGGACTTTAAATCCAGAGGAGGTGTTACATTTTCCCGGAGGTCCGACTTAAGGAATATTTTCATTGCCCTGATTTCTTCCAGCTCTCTTCTGCATTTGTCGCAAGACTTCAGATGCTTCGCTGTTGAGTGGCTTTCCAGCTCATTTAATTTTCCGCTTGCATATCCATGAAGATTATTTCTGATTTCATTGCAGCACATCTTTTTCACCTCCGCAAATCAACTCATCCAGTCTAAGCTTCAATAGGTTCTTGCCTCTATATAGCCTTGTCTCTATAGTGCGCTTGGGGATGCCGGTTATATCCGATATTTCCTGGGGACTGAAATCTTCAAAATAGTATAGTATGATTACGGTCTTATAGATCTCCGGCAGTTCCTCCACCACTTTCCTTATATATACCTTGTTCTCCTGCTTTATAAGCTCTTCTTCAGGTCCTCCACCGCTGTCCGCTATGGTGTCGTATATGTCTATCTCCTCTTCACTGCTGTCATAAATAGCCGATACTGTCTGCAGTTTCTTTTTCCTTGTCCAGTCGATGCACCGGTTCACCGCTATTCTATACAGCCAGGTGGAGAAGGAGGCTTTGTTCTTGTAGCTCTGCAGGCTGTTGTATACTTTTATGAATATTTCCTGGGTAAGATCCCTTGTTTCCTCCTGGTCGTGAGTGTAGTGATAGACGGTTGAAAAGACTTTAGACTGATATCTATCGATCAAAACTGAAAATAATTCAGTTTTGCCTTTTACTATATATGAAATTATCTCTTCGTCTCTCAATACCCATCACTTCCTTTTCACCTACCTATGTATTAATACGAATCGGACATCCTGAACACTTCACATCCACAAAAAAAGAACAAATAATTGTTCTTTTTCAGGCAAAATGCTTCATTACTTCATCAAAGCTGTGAATATAGCCTTCAGTCATTTCTATGAGCTTATCCTTCGACTCCTTTGATACTTCGTCAGCCACGGCAAATACTTTCATACCGGCTGACTTGGCGGCCATTACGCCGGCGATGGTATCT
Source organism: Clostridia bacterium (assembly GCA_035627615.1). GTDB lineage: Bacteria > Bacillota > Clostridia > Lutisporales > Lutisporaceae > BRH-c25. The sequence continues at coordinate 56,765 of DASPLL010000020.1, read as the reverse complement.
TCAAAGACAATACAATGACAAGGCTCGATACCCATATCCTCCGCAACCTTCAGGTACACATCAGGATGCGGCTTTCCCTTGTCGACCTCGCAGGAGGTCCTTATGTTGGAAAAATATTGCTTTATGCCATGATTGGCCAGCATATGCTCCACAAGCTCCCGGGAGTTGCTGGTCGCTATGCCTATTGTATAGCCTTTGTCATACAGCAGCTTCAGGAATTCCTTTGCTCCGCTTTTCAGCTTGATACGCCTCTTGTAATAGTCCTCTGCCATTATGCTCCATTCCTCCTTTATCTCCTCAAGGGATTCAGGAAGGTCAAACCTGGCTTTAAAATATATCGCAGTCTCAGAATAGCTCATGCCCTCTATCTCGGACTGCAGCCTCTCGGGAAGAGAAATTCCCCTTTTGCCCAGGAACTCTATATCCACCTGTCTCCATATCCACATGGAATCTATCAATGTACCGTCAACATCAAATATAACAGCCTTTATATCCTTGTACATATACCCTCCGAATTTCAAATGCTTTATGATCTCTTATTTATGTATTATATGATTATGCAAACAATATATATAGAGTGAAAAATGTTTAGTGCGGAACATATAATTACTTATGAATAATTTACCACACCCGTAAAAAAGAATAAAGGCTCAAATCTGAGCCTTAATCTATATTAATATCTCCATTACTGGTTATAAGCTCTATCCTGTTCTGTCCGGTGCCCAGCTTACCCTGGACGACCTTTTCCTGGCCGCTCTTGGTGATCTGCAGGGGCTTTTCACATTCGATATCTCCGAACTTTGTGCTGGCATATATGTCTCCATTATTCAGACCTTCGGATCTAAAATGGATATCCCCAAAGGAATTCTTTATCTTTGCATCACCTGTTACCGCTTCCGCTTCTATCTCCCCGTTCTTATTCTCCACTGTCAAGTCGCCGTTGACCTTGCTGACATTTATATCTCCGAAGGAGTTGCTCAATTCAGCTTTACCGCCTATATTGCCGGCAGTTATCTTCCCGTTGTTGGCTGTTATTTTCAGATCTCCTCCGATCGTTGCTGCTTCAATGTCTCCGAAGTGACTTTCAAATACTGCTCCGCCGGAAATCTTTTCTGCCGTTATCTCTCCGTTCCTGTTGATTATATCAGCCTTTCCCCCGACATTTTTTACATCAATATCGCCGAAAGAATTGTCTATATCCACATCGCCGCTTATGTTTGAAGCTTCTATCTGACCATTCTTGTTTTCCAGAGTACATTTTCCGTCAACGCCTTCTACATCAATATCTCCAAAGCTTCCCCTGGCATCCACGCTTACCTGCTTTGGAACATATATTATGAAGTCGATCTGGGCACTTGAAATATCATTTTTATTCCTATTATCCAGCTTTCTGGGCGAAAGCTCCGTGATTTCGCCTTCTTTTATCACAATGGCATTTTTCACATATTCCCTTGCTTTTGCTTCATTATTGTACCTGACTGTGACCTCAGCTTCCACTTTTATGCTTTTCGCATCAGTCGGAAGCACTTTTATCTCTCCGAAGTTGTTGGTCACCTTAAGCTCCTTTATGTTAAAGCTGCTGGAAATATTGTCTTTGGTATAGACTTCTCTAATCTGTGACCTGTATTTAATGCCGTCAATTATTGAACTTCCGCGATTGCCGAAGAACATATGTCCCGGATCATCAATGTTTATGAATCTTACCCCGTTGGATACGAGTCCCAGGATTATTATAAACACTATGCACAGGCCGTCAACACTGAGCTTGACCTCCGTGTTGTTCCTGCCATAAAGCACCATATAAAGCACCATTTCCAAACCCAGTCCGATGAGAAGCACCGGCCAGTATCTATATATGTCCTTCACAGGTAATTCCATAAAATTCTGTGCGAACAGCAGCGCGCCCACAGTGATCAGACCCACAGCCAAGGTTATGCTGCCCACTTTTTTCTTTATCATTTTGGTCCCTCCAATCCACTTTCTATAGTATACTACGGATACTGCGTAAAAAAGTCTTATGTTTGTTTAGACTTTTGAAATATAATTTTTACTTCAAAATGGAATAGTGTACATAAACAGCAAAATGCTGTATTCTAAAAATATAAGTATAATCATCTGAGTTCTGTAAATACCTGCACTGCAGAAAGCGGAGGTGATCCAGTGAACTGTGACATGGAAAGCTTGGAGCAGTATTATGATTTATCCCAGCGTGTAGCTGAAGCAATTGAAGCCGTCCTTAGAATTGATGTAACCATCATGAGCAGTGAGATGGAGCGTATTTCAGGGACAGGCAGATATGAAGCCCTGATAGGGGAGAGGATCGAGGAAAAGACCGCTTTCGATTGCTGCCTTAGAACCGGGAAGCCTCAGGTTATTGCTGATCATGAAAGGGATAACTCCATCTGCAGGACATGCCCCAGATCTTCAACCTGTGCAGAAAAGGCAGAGATATGTGTCCCTATAAAGCATGGTGACAAAACAGTCGGCGTCATAGGCGTCATCGCTTTTGATGAGGAGCAGAAGAGCCGGATCATAAACAACGAACCGGTGTTTCTGAATTTCCTCGAAAAAATGTCTGATCTCTTAGAGGCCAAATATTCCGAGTACCAGATCAACATGGAAAAAAAGGTGCTGAATAACAGGCTCGCCTGTGCGTTGGACACCATTGATGCAGGAGTCATACTTTATGGTAAAGCCGGCAACGTCTTCTACAAAAACAAGGCTTTGGTCAGGCTTTTAAGTGAAATAGGCATAGCACATGTCGATGAATTTGTTAAGGAAATATGGGGAAACCACCTATTGCAGGAAATACTGGCAGGAAAGGAACACCCTGACCCTTGCGAAATAACCGTCAGGCATAAGGGTGAAAAATATGCCCTGCTGGCTTCCATCTCATATCTGGATACAGGTGAAAAAACAGGTGAGATCCTTCTGACGCTCCAGAATATCAATAAGCTGAGGAAGCAGATAATACAGTCCAATGCCAGAAGCCAGGTCAGGCTTAAGTTTGAAAACATTCTGGGTGTTTCAGAGAACTTCCTTGATGTTAAGAGATTAGCAGAAAAAGCTGCTGTTTCCGGATCCAATGTAATGCTCTACGGAGAAAGCGGAACCGGGAAGGAGCTGTTCGCCCGCGCGATCCACAACCACAGCCGGAGGTCAGAGCATGCCTTCGTGCCGATAAATTGCGGTGCAATACCTGATGAACTGCTGGAAAGTGAGTTGTTCGGATATGAGAAAGGAGCTTTTACAGGAGCCTACGCCAACAAGATAGGCAAGTTCGAGGTGGCTGACAATGGAACTGTCTTCCTGGACGAGATCAGCGAGATGCCGTACCATTTGCAGGTGAAGCTGCTCAGGGTCATACAGGAAAAGGAAGTATGCCGTCTGGGCAGCAACAAGATCCAAAAGGTGAATGTGCGGATAGTTGCAGCTTCCAATACAGATCTGCTCCAGCGCATTGAAGACGGCCTGTTCAGGAAGGACCTGTATTACAGGCTTAATGTCATACCGATACATATTCCTCCTTTAAGGGAGCGGAAGGATGACATCCTTTATCTGGCAAAACATTTTATACAGCATTATGCGGGTATTTTCAAGAAGAGCCTGAGGGATATGTCCGGGGATGTCGCAAGCATATTTTTAGAATACCGGTGGCCGGGGAATGTCCGTGAGTTGCAGAGCGTACTGGAATATGCGGTCAACTTCGAAACAGGCGATACTGTAAGTATGGAATTCATAGAAAAAAGATTGAATATAAACAAAGGTAAAAATAATTCTAAGGAAAGGCCGGATATAAAAAACCTGAATGCTGCAGTAAGAGCTTATGAAAAAGAGATACTGGAAAACAGCATAAAGCAGCATAGCAGCCTTGATACTAAAGAAGCCGTGGCAAAGCAGGTATGCCGTGATTTGGATATCAGCAGGGCTACACTCTATAGGAAGCTCAGGGAACTGGACATAAATCTCAAATGTGAGAATAATCTCAAAACTGAGATTTAGCTAAATAGCCTTATAGCGCCTGCTCGCAGGCGCTTTTTAATTACCGAATCTCAAGAATGAGATTTTCTTTATTATTTGAATAAGCTGCCCTTCAAAATATGACTCATATTACCCTTTGCATGAGAATAAGCTCATGCTTCCTGCTTACCCGGGAAATACTCTCCGGCAAGCCTTCAGGATATCCAGCCCTCTGTTCCGCCCAGGATGACATTAGTAATTTGCCCTACTCTGGCATAACAATTGCTAAATATAAACATCAGCAAGTTATTTTATGGGAGGGATGCAGGTATGACCAAGGACGATGCTGTACTATTAGATATCCTGAAAAGGGAGATCGTACCCGCAACAGGCTGTACCGAGCCGGTTGCAGTGGCTTATTCAACTGCAGTGGCCAGGCAGAAGCTATCCGGTAAAGTGATAAAAGTGGTAATCACTGTCGATCCCGGCCTTTTTAAAAACGGTATGCGCGTCGGTATTCCGGGAATAAAGGAGCGGGGTCTTGAGATGGCGGGTGCTCTAGGCCTGACGGCCGGTGATCCCGGGAAGGCCCTGCGTGTTATTGAGGATATAAGTCTTGAGCAGCTGGAAGAGGCAAAGGAACTTATCAGCTCTGGAAAGATACATGTGCAGGTCAGGGAGGATTATCCCAGACTGTATGTAGAAACTCTGCTTCAGACGGAAAAGGGCGAAGTCAGGATCATTACAATGGACAGGCATCTGAATGTGGTCAGCACGGATGGTGGGCAGCAGCCTTTCTCCTGCGGGTTGCAGGATGCAGCATCCGGCTGTGGAGCTCAGGCAATACAAAGCTATACACTGGAGGACTTCATCCGCTTCAGTGAAAAGATTCCCCTTGAAGAGATTTCTTTCCTTGAACAGGGAGTTGCCTTGAATCTTGCATTAGCCAGGGAAGGGCTCACCTTGCCTGGAGGAATAGGCGGAAAGCTGAAACAGCTGGTTGCTGACGGTATGATGTCGGAGGATATGATGTATAATGCAAAGCTGCTTTGCTCCGCTGCCTCGGAAGCCCGTATGTCGGGCAGCAAGCTTGCGGCAATGAGCAGTGCGGGAAGCGGCAACCACGGTATTACAATATTCATGACGGTTTTTGCCATAGCAGAAAAGACAGGTGCATCCCGCGAAAAGCTTTTGAGAGCTCTGGCGCTTAGTAACCTTATCACCTTCTATATCAAATCCTATACCGGGACCCTGTCTGCCATGTGCGGCTGCGGTGTTGCTGCAGGGATAGGCGCCAGTGTGGGTGTGACCTATTTGCTGGGGGGCACCTCCCAGGATATGCTTGGTACGATGATCAATATGGTTGGTACTATTGCAGGCTTGATATGCGATGGGGGCAAGGAGGGCTGTGCTTACAAGCTGGCATTATCCGCCGGCTGGGCTGTCCAATCGGCACTTCTCGCTGTGAGCGGGGCCATAATAAATACAACTGATGGTATTCTTGCTTCAGATTTTGAGAAAATCATAAAGAACATGGGGTATGTATGCAATCCGGGTATGGTTGGAACCAACAGGGCGATAATTCAGGTAATGTCGGGCATTTAATAAAACAGGGGCGATTCAGTAATCGCCCCTAAAGTTTATTGTGCGCTGCCGAGATGCTTTATGAAGAGATCGTCAAACTCCTTGCCGCTTACCTGCTCGCAGACCTCCAGGAAGTCTCCGGTGGTTGCATTCTTGAAGGAGTATTCACTGTAATACTTCTGAAGTATACCAAAGAAGGCCTCGTTACCTACCTGCTTGCGGATTTCGCTGAGCAGCAGGGCCCCTCCTGTGTAGACCGCCGGACCGTAATCATCCCAATTGTTATATCTGCTTAGAGGTTTAAGTATCACACCGTCGTAAACCCTGGCATCTATATCACTCTTTGCACTTTGCTCCAGGTAGTTATAGTAAAGCTCTCCGTTTTTGCTTCCGAATTCCATTTCCGTATATACACCCTCCGAATAAGTGGCAAAGCCTTCATCCAGCCATGCTTCGTCTATCTGGTCGTTCCCTACGACGCCGTACCACCATTGGTGTGCAGTCTCATGTACTGTAGTGTACAGCAGGTTATCGCTGTCATTCTCATTGTTATAAAACCCTGTATTTATATAAACCAGTCCCGGATATTCCATACCACTTGGAAATTCGGTCTCCACCACAGAATACACCGGGTAAGGATACTTGCCAAAACAGCTGTTGAATATTTCGATGGACCTTTTCCCATAGTTCAGCGCTTCTTTTCCCTTTTTCTCATGACCTTTCCGGTAATAAGACTTAATGAGTGTGTCCCCCGCCTTGTCTTCAGCTACCACAAACTGCTTCCCTGCAATAAACGCAAAGTCCCTCATATTCAGCCCATTGAACTTCCATAGCTTCTGATCTCCCTCGGGCTTTTCCTCAGCCAGGGAACCGGAGGCTGCTATTGTATATTCCCTGGGCACTTTTATGCTTACTGTATAATTTGATATATCGCTGTAAAACGGATCTCCAACAGAATAATATTTATCCAGATTCCAGCCGTCATCGTCATAAACAGCCGCTACCGGATACCAGTTGCCCATATTTATGTTCACGTCTCCGTAACCGAATCTCTCTCCGGCAGGAGGGATTATAACCTTGTACTTAAGCTCAAGGGTTACGTTTTTATCCGGCTGCAAAGGCTCCGGGAGCCTGACCTTGAGAATTGTATCGCCTTCTCCCTGAAGGCTGTATTCAAGGCTCTTCCTGCTTTGTCCGTCAGAAAGCTCAACAGAGGTAAACTCTGAATATCCTGGTTGAAACCCTCTCGCATAAGCTCTGGAAAAATCATCAAACAGAAAAGGTGCTGTTTCTTTCTTTTTAAATGCATTGGTATATACGTGAAAATATAGCTCAGAAAGCTCCACGCTGTCATTATTCACATATGTCACCTGCTGTTCTGCCGTCAGTACCTTGTTTGCAGGATCAAGCTCCGCATCTATGATGTACTCATTGGCGGCCATATCCGGCTCTTTCCGGGCAGGTGTATTTGCAGGAACAGGAATATCAGGGCTTTCCTGCCGTCCCGGGGTACAACCTCCTGCAACAGCTGCAAATACTGCAATAATCAGAATAAGGGCAATTATTAACCTCACTCTTCTAATCAATAAAATCAACCTTTCTTTATTAATATATTGGTGCTGATTCCATATTTTAGATACATTTAGTATTCCACAAGCATCATCTTTAGTCCTTCTGTTTATATTACCCTGTAATAATTATTTATAACAGGACCCTTGTATATATTCGTTTCGCTTTTTTATATTTATTTCAATTTTTTTTCACAAAATTTTCAAAAACCTGTTGTAAATTTCTTCAATCGCAAATATAATTTTAAGTGGTATGATAATTGGTATTTTATGGGTAAGAAATATCAGGAGGATCAAATGTCAAATATCTTGATTGTTGATGATGCACATATAATGAGGAAAAATCTCAAAACCATTCTTTCAGAGACAGGCCATACAATCGTTGCTGAAGCCGCCAATGGTATTCAGGCATGCATGGAGTATAAGAAGCATCTGCCTGATCTGGTGACCCTTGATATAACAATGCCTCTAATGAATGGGGTAGATGCTCTGAAAAAAATAATAGCTGAGTTTCCTGCCGCAAGAATCGTTATAGTAAGCTGTACCAATAATAATAAAGTGATTTTGGAGGCTATGCAGTGCGGAGCCGCCAACTACGTACTGAAGCCGTTCACCGTTGAAAAGGTGATCCATGTTGTCAATCAGGTGCTGAATATAAATGAACAGGTAAGCCAGGAGACTATAGACAGGATCTATAGAGCTCTGAATTCCCCAAATCTATATTCCGCTCATTAATAGCATATACACAGGTATGAATAATATGCTTAAAACCGTAGTTACTGTAACCATGACCGTTGCGTACCGGTAATCAGCATCATAAGCCTTGGCTGTTAGTGCAGCTTGTGCTATTACCGGCATTGCCGATTGTATTATGAACACCTTGGTCATCAAAGACGGAATTGGGATAAACAGTGCCAGAGCATAAACCACCAGAGGCGAGAGCACAAATCTTCCAAAAATCAAAGCCGCCGTATCCTTATCAAGCTTAATAGCTTTTATATCAATGGCGCTGAAGGTTATCCCGATGAAAAGCAGTGACAGAGGAGTCGTCAGGCTCCCCAGATACTTGCAGCTATCCATTATAAAGCGTGGAAGCCTGATATCAAATAATATCAGAAGCAGCCCTGCCAAAAGTCCAAGAAGCGGAGGAGAAAATATCCTTTTAGCAGTATTCATACTGAACAACCTTTCTTTGCATTCCTTTTTATCCTTTCTGATGCCATATATCCCGATAGTCCAGAAAAGTGAAGTATTTGCAGCATAGTAAAACAGCACATAAGGTGTGCTCTGCTCGCCAAAAAGTGCTATATTTACCGGCATTCCCATGAATATTGTATTTGAAGCGAAAAACATGGCCTGGAAGATTCCCTTCCTCTCAGGCCTGACCTTTATAAGCCTTGCTGTTGCCATCGCTGCCGCATAGCATATGAGCATGGAAGCAAAAGGTATTATTATTCCTTTGCCTGCACTGTATAGCTTTTCCCTGTCAAAAACCGTAAGCAGGTTTGAAATGAGCATGGCAGGCATCGATACATTGAGGACCAGCTTTGTAAACAGCTCCGATGCGCTTTCATTAAAAAATCCCTTACGGGCAAGGTAATATCCCAGGACAATCATAACCACCAGGCTCAATACGCTCTGAAATGCGTTCAGTAAAATTTCCACAGTGCTTTCCTCCATGTATTCTGCAATAGTTTAGTTAGTGCCTCGTATGCTCAAGAAGGGATATGCGTTACGAGGCACTAGTCTTCTGCAGCTTCATTAATTTGAATTTTTTTGTTATCAGGTTAATCAAAGGCAGCAGGAATAAATAATACGAGTACACTGCATAGCTGCTGTCCGCTGTCAGTGCGGCAGCCGGTACCGCTCCAGCGATATTCCATGGTATCAGTGCCGATATAACTATTACTGTGTTTTCAATATCCACTGCAAACTCATACTTGTCAATGCCGGCAGAGGCATACATATTCCTGACCAGCTGATATGTGAGCATTATCGCAAGGGTCTGGCTGCAGCCAAAGGATGCTGCCATTACGCTTGTTAAAATCATAGTGGCAAATACACCCAGCTTTCCGCCAAGTCTGTATACAAAGCCCTCAACATCCTTAAGCAGTGAAGTCCCCTCAAATACACCCGACAAAGCAAAGGCTATGAGTATGATCAATGTGACCTTAAGCATCGAGGCAATACCGCCTCCCATGATTATATCCCCCAAAAAGCTTTGCTCCGGCCTGCTGTAGCCTATCGCGATATATCTGAATATATTAATAACAGACTCCTTCTGAATAAATACAGCAATAGCCGCCCCAATAACAATACTCACCAGCATGGAAAGCTTCACTTCAACCTTGAAGGCGGCAAGCACCAGTATTATAAGCGCCGGCAGCACAACGATCCAATTCAGGTTAAAGGCATCTATGATCTCTGCATTTATCGCGCTCTCTCCAAGACGCAGAGGATTCAGGAAGGATAGTACCCCATATATGATGATACAGACAGCAAATGGTATCACCGAGGTTTTGAACATATTCCTGACGTTTATGTATAGGTCAGTCTCAGTAATGGTCGCAACCAGATTGGCGCTGGAGGACATTGGGGAACACCTGTCGCCGAAATATGCCCCGGCGATTATTGCTCCTGCTACAATATTGATGTTAATGTCCCCGCCCTTCACCATAACCATGAGGATCATTCCAATAGTACCGACCGTACCTAAGGACGTCCCCAGGAGAAAGGACACAATACTGGACAGCACAAAAGCATATAATATAAAATAGTTGGGGTCTATAAGCTTTATGCCGTAGTATACTACATATGCGACAGTGCCCGAAGCCCGCCACACTGCGGTGATGGCTCCAATAAGCAGCAATATGTTGATTATTATAAGAGATTTCCTTGAGCCTCTCACAACCATGCCGATTAGATCCTTAAGCTTAAAGCCCCTTTTGTATGCGATCATAATAAATACTATAAGCACGGCAAAAAGGGGATAAAATATATCTATCCCCATGTAAATACTAAGCATAAGAAATACAAAGGTGCCTACCAGTGCGGCTATTACATCCAAACTACTACCCCCAAGCACATACTCTTGTTTTAATTATATTCCATAGACAAGCCCTTTTCCACAGATAATTTTGAGCTTATGGGAGCTACGTATCCTATGCTTGTATTTCTTCACTATTTTTTTGATCCCAGCTGCTTTATTTCAGCCAGAATTTTTTTGTATTCCAGGTCCAACAGTTCCACATCATCACCTTTTCCAGGCATGGACAGCTTGCTTATCACCTCCGACAGCCTGGTATCGAGGAGCAGTTTTTGCTTTTGCCTGTCAGAATCGCTAGAAGCTGCTGCACGATTTTTAAGTTCATTATACTCCCCATAGCTGCCTTCAAAGGTGTTGAGCTTGCAGTCCTCTATGAATATCAGCCTGTCTGCCGTACTATTCAGGAGCTTCCTGTCATGGGATACAAACAGAAGTGTCCCTTCGTAAAGCTTCAGGGCGTTTTCCACTGCTTCCATTGAATAAATATCAAGATAGTTGGTAGGCTCATCAAGTATTATCACATTCGCATCAGAGCAGAATATCCTGGCAAAGCAGGTCCTTACCCGCTCCCCTCCGGAGAGCTGCCCCGCCTTCTTATACACATCATCCCTCTTGAAGAGCAGCCTTGCAAGCATCGTCCTGGCAAAGTGTTCAGGGTATACGCTTCCCTTCATTACATTCTCAAGTATCGTTGCATCATCCTCAAGTATATCCGTCCCCTGACTGAAATACCCCAGCTTAACGCCATTGGCAAGCTTTATCGACTCGTCTCCCTCAATTATCATTTTTAGAAGTGTCGATTTACCTGTGCCGTTCCCCCCAACCAGTGCGGTCTTTGAGCTGTTCAGCACCTTGAATTCCGCTGCCTTGAACAATTGCTTCGGGCCAAAGCCTTTAGTTATTTCAGTTCCGGATATCAGCACCTTGCTTACCGGCTTTTCAGCGTCCTGCATATCAATTGCCACCCGCTGCAGCTCCTTTGGCCTTTCCTTCACTTCAAGCTTTCTGATTCTTGTCTCCATGGCCTTGATCGTCCGGTCAAGGTTTGCCTTTGCCTTCTGATTCCCCATTTTGTGAAGCCTTGCTTCAGAGTTTCCCATCCGGGACGGCGCCTTCTTCATGGAAGCCACTTTGTTCTTCTTTTCGCTTATGGCCTCCTCCAGAGCCTTTTTGTCGGCGGTATATTGTTCATATTCAAACTGCGCCCTTTCAAGCTCCATATCCTTCTGCAGCCTGTACTGGGAATAGCTGCCACTGTATTGCCTCAGGCTATTGTTTTCCACCTCTATTATTTTGTTGCACAGCTTATCCAAAAGTTCTCTGTCGTGGGAAACAATAAGGAGCAGCCCCTTAAAACGGCCAAGCCTTTCTTCCAGAAGCTCTATTCCCTGTATGTCCAGATTCGAGGTGGGCTCATCAGCAAGCAGGATACTGCTGTTTTCCGAAAGGGAGCATGCAATTTTGTACCTTGTCTTTTCTCCTCCGCTTGCTGTGTCCAGATCATTGAAATCCAGTCTGAACTCCTTTGCCATGCGGCTGTCTATCTCTGCAGCCTCTTCCGTCTCAAGCTGCGTTATATACGATATTTCACCGTAATGCCTCACTGTCCCTGCATCAGGTGTATTCCTGCCTGAAATTATATCAAGCAGTGTTGTCTTGCCGGCTCCGTTTGCTCCTACTATACCGATCCTTTCCCCGTAGTATGCTTTAAAATCCTTTATGTCCAATATAAGTCTGTTACCGTAATATTTTATAAGCTTGTTTATTTCCAGCATAAGCATAAAAAAACCCCTCCTGTTTTCCCGGAGAGGATACATAACTCTATAAAAGCAGCCCGTGACAATAAAAATCAGCCGTGGCAGCCAACCGTACTGGTATATATAGATATCATAATTCGTATCCTAACCGGAATCAATGAATAGCATAATAAACCCTTGTAAAGGAGTTATCGATGCTAAAATTTAATTGTTCCAAATTAGAATACTATTCTCATGTCCTTAATACCTTACCTTTCCCTTATTCGTAATCATTATAGTAAAGTGCCGCCAGGAAGTCAAGTTATATTATTGTTACCATAATATTCTCCTCCGGAAAGCAAAGACATATACCTTATAATTATAGCCATATTCCGGCAAATTCCAGGAAGGAATATGCACGGCAATGTCGAATTTAAACATGTATTCAAACAATTCGGGGGGATTTAGTATGGACCTTACTATGCAAAGAGCAAGGCATATAATCAATGCACTGAAAAATGGCGTTGTTCCTGACGAGGATCTTGAGCTGCTCTGTGTAGGAAGGAACAAAGAGATACAGGAGTTTGCAAGGTGCTTTGAAATAACTGCCGAAGGCAATGGTACTGTAAAATTCCTGAATGGGGAATATGGTTCAGGTAAGTCCTTTTTCATGAATGTCATCAAGCAGAACGCTGTCAAAAATAACTTCATCGTATCCAGGATACAGGTGGACCGCGGCTTCAGGTTCAATAGTCCTGAGCACCTGTATTATCATGTCATGCACAACCTTACGCTTAATGTTACCGGAAAATCCGTCACCAGCTTTGAAAGCATTTTCGATATCTGGATTGCAAGGCTCCAGGAGGAACCGGACAGGGAAAAGGCGGCACTGGAAATAAACTCAGTCATATCCTCTTTGAGCAAATACAACATGTCCTTTGCGAGGGCCTTCCTTTCCTATATAAAAGCCCGGGTGGACAAGGACAGGATTCTTTCAGACGCAGTCGCTTCCTGGCTGATGGGAGAGAAGAACATACCTGCGAACCTTAAGGCAAAGTTTGATATAATCGGCAGCATTGACCGGCTTAACTCAATGGATTTCCTGAAGGCCTTCATAAAGCTGATTACGCTTATGGGTTACAGTGGCCTTATAGTTCTAATAGACGAGCTTGAGCTTATAATGAGCGAAAGAGTGGATATACGCAAGGTCTCCTATGAGAACCTGAGAAACATGATTGACCTGTGCTGCTCGGGTGAATTGGGAAGCTGCACATTTGTTTTTGCTGCAACCAATGAATTCTTTGAAAACACCGAAAAAGGCATCAAGACTTATGAAGCCCTGTCTCAGAGGCTCGGGGATGCCATAGACAAATCCAACTCCGCCCTGCATGATGTCCGGCAGCCCATAATAAGGCTTCAGAAGCTCTCTGTAGAGGAGTTCCAGGAGCTTACCGACAGGATCATTGATATCTATAAGCTGCTGTACAATTTCGAGCCCAGGACCAGCAATGAGTCCATAAGAAGCTGGACCTTCATATCCTGCAAAAAATTCGGGGCGAAAATATCCGAGCTCAGCATCAGGGAATACCTGACCAAGCTTATCGAGGTGCTTGACATAATGGAGCAGCACCCGGACAACAAGGTATTCACATCAGAGCTGAAGGCAGTTAGAAAAGGAGATACTGAAGTATATATCAACAATAGTCAGAAAGTATGAAGGATGCGAGATACGAGATGCGAGATGCGAGAAAAGCTTTGGTATTTCTTACGGGTCCAGGTTCCCTTTTTTCCGATACCCTTAAGGAATACCAAGACCTCCTCGTATCCCGCATCTCGAATCTCGTATCTGTAGAAGATTGCTGCGCAATCTTCTACTAATGTGCTGCATCTCCAAGATACGCTTTCTTTACATCCGGATTTGCAAGCAGCTCTGCTCCGCTCCCTTTCATGGTGATGCGTCCCGTCTCCATAACATAGCCCTTGTCGGCAATGTGGAGAGCGGCGTTTGCATTCTGCTCAATCAGAAGAATCGTAACACCCTGCTTGTTGACTTCCTTTATTATGCTGAAAATATCCTTTACTATAAGCGGCGCAAGTCCCAGGGACGGCTCATCCATCATCATGAGCTTGGGTCTTGACATCAGTGCCCTTCCCACTGCAAGCATCTGCTGTTCACCGCCGGACAGGGTACCTGCCAGCTGCCAGGTTCTTTCCTTCAGTCTTGGGAACAGCTTGTATACCCATTCCATGTCATCCTTTATGCTTTTTTCGTCGTTTCTTGCGAAAGCCCCGATTTTAAGGTTTTCAAGCACCGACAGATTGGGGAAAACTCTTCTTCCTTCAGGCACCAGGGTTATACCATGGCTTACCATGTTCTGGGTTTTCATTTCAAGCAGGTTCTTGCCCATATAGCTTATAGTGCCCTGTTTTGGCTTGACAAGCCCCATTATTGATCTGAGGGTCGTACTCTTTCCTGCGCCGTTTGCGCCTATCAGTGTTATTATCTTGCCTTCCTCAACCTCAAGGTCTATGCCCTTTAAAGCCTCAATTCCGCCGTAAGCAACAACCAGATTGTTTATCTTAAGCATCTTCATCCACCCCCAGATACGCTTCTATTACTCTTTGATTATTCTGGATCTCATAGGGGCTTCCCTGAGCGATCGTTATTCCGTAGTCCAGAACGTAGATCCTCTTTGATATGCCCATTACAACCTGCATGTGGTGCTCTATCATAAATACTGTCAAATCGAATTCATCCCTGATCTGCTTTATAAAGACCGTCAGATCGTCAGTCTCCTTGGGATTCATTCCAGCTGCCGGTTCATCCAGAAGAAGGATCTTCGGATCGGTGGCAAGGGCTCTCGCTATTTCCAGCCTTCTCTGCTGCCCGTAAGGAAGTGAGCTGGATTTCTCATCCCTGTGCTCTGCCAGGCCGACCTTTTCCAGGAGGCTCATAGTCTTTTCTATCATCTGCTTTTCTTCCCTCTTGTATCTCGGAAGCTTGAATATGGCCTCAAAGACATTGGAGTTTATCCGGAGATGGTTGGCTATAAGCACATTGTCCAGTACGCTAAGATCCTTGAAAAGCCTTATGTTCTGGAAGGTCCTTGCAATACCCAGTCCGGTTATCTGGTCAGGCCTGAGACCTGTAATATCCCTCTCCTTGTATGTCTCTTTTCCGTCAGCAGTACTTTTTTCACTGAATATAACTTTTCCCTTTGTAGGAGTATAAACTCCTGTGATCATGTTAAAGGCTGTGGTCTTACCTGCGCCGTTAGGTCCTATAAGTGCCACGATCTCCCCTTTGTTCAGCTCCAGGCTGAAATCCTTAACAGCAGTCAGACCGCCGAACTGCATTGTAATGCTATCTGTTCTCAATAAGTTCATTATTTAGTACCTCCTTTTGCAAGAGGCTTTTTGGAAAATCTGCCGAATAGCTTATCCCAGCTGAATTCCCTTGTACCCATGAGTCCGTTCCTGAAGAAGAGGACTACAACCATAAGCAATATTGAGAATACAACCATTCTGAGCCCCGGTAATGCAGGTATGTTCGGGAACATCGGCTCATCCAGGAATCTCAGGACTTCCTGCGCTATAGTGATTACAAAGGCTGATATTATCGTCCCTGTGATGCTGCCCATTCCTCCAAGCACTATGATGAGAAGTATGTTATAAGTCAGGAAGAACCTGAACATCAGCGGGTCAACTGCGCCTATCAGGTTGCCCAGCAAACCTCCGCCTACTCCTGCGAAGAAAGCTCCTATGGCAAAGGAAAGCACTTTGTGTCTGAATAAACTTATTCCCATGCTCTCTGCGGCAATCTCATCTTCTCTTATTGCCTTGAATGCCCTTCCGTAGCTGCTGTTTATCAGTGAAACCATTATGAAAATTGTGAACACCGCTATTCCAAAGCTCCACCAAAGATTTGTGGTTGTTGGGATCCCCTTGAGTCCCAAAGCGCCATTGGTAAGGCTTTGTGTGTTTGTGAATATAACTCTGATTATCTCAGAAAAACCAAGTGTTGCAATGGCAAGGTAGTCTCCCTTGAGTCTCAGTACCGGTGCGCCTATAAGGAAAGCTGCTATGGCTGAAAGTATACCCGCTAATATCAGTGATGGCAGGAAAGGCCATACAATCTGATCCAGCGGTGAAATAAGCGGCGCCAGGAAGAAGTTCATCTGTTTTGTTGAAACAGACATGGTCATAAGTGCTGTCGTATAAGCGCCTACAGCCATGAAGCCTGCATGTCCCAGGGAGAATAATCCTGTAAAGCCGTTTATTAGGTTCATACTGAGTCCAAGTACCGTATATATGGCACACAGATTCAATATTCTAAGAATATATGAGTCTAAAGTGGTATTGGCGATAAATAAAAATATAACCAGTAATACTATGGCGGATAATGTAAATATCGTATTTTTCTTCATAATCACACCTTCTCCGATATCTTCTCTCCCATTATACCCGTAGGCTTAAAGAGAAGAATCATTATAAGCAGTATAAAGGCGAAGGCATCTCTGTAACCGGATAGCTCCGGAAGAAATGCTACAAGAAGAATTTCGCCTATCCCAAGAATGAATCCGCCGACCACTGCACCCTGAATACTGCCAATACCGCCAATTACCGCTGCTATAAAACATTTGATCCCCGGCATTACTCCCATAAGAGGCAGTATGCTCGGGAACTTCAAGCCCCACATTATACCTCCGACAGCTGCCAGTAAGGAGCCTATACCGAAAGTAAATGAGATTGTCCTGTTTACATCTATACCCATTATCCTTGCAGTTTCTATGTCCTTTGATACGGCTCTCATAGCCATACCGCTCTTAGTCTTATTAATCAGATACATAAGTGCTATTAGAAGAACTACTGTAACCACAGGAATCATAAAGGTCAGCAGCTGGATATGCACATTACCCAATTGCACCATATCAGTAAACATGGCAATCTGCGGAAAAGTTTTTGGCCTGCCGCCGAACATTACGATAGCCAGATTTTCCAGAAGATAAGAAGCACCTATTGATGAAATAAGTATTGAGATTCGCGGAGCTTCCCTTATCGGCCTGTAAGCAAGTGTCTCAACAGTAATACCCAGTACCCCCGTCAGAGCTATTGCAACTATGAAGGACACGTACCACTGCATCCCAAAGGTCACGACTCCGAAGAAAGCAAAGTACACTGCCATCATGAATATATCACCATGGGCAAAATTTATCAGCCTCAAAATCCCGTAAACCATCGTGTAACCTATGGCTATCAAGGCGTAAAGGCTTCCCAGGGATATACCATTAGACAAATGCTGTAAGAACATTTCCAATGTCATATATACACCACCTAAGTATAATGTGTCGGCTCCCGCCGCCTGTTTCGTACCTGGAATCACAGGTATATAAGATATTCCTATACATCCAGTATTAGTTAAAAAATTGTCATAAAACGCACTTCCTCCCATTAAGGGAGGAAATGCATTTTATTATATACTCTTTATTTTTACATATATGGGGAAGGTTAATTCGTTTTTTTATTATGGTTCAACAACATCCATGAAAGTGAACTTTCCGTCTTTAACGGTCTTTATAACAGCACTCTTTATAGCATTTCTATTCTCATCAAAGGTTACAAGCCCTGCTGCACCCTGGAAATCCTTTATAGCAACCAATGCTTCCTGGATCTTTACAGACTCAGCTGTTCCTGCTGCTTCAATAGCTTTAACTAAAATAAGGTATGCATCATATGCAAGAGCTGTAACTGCTGCAGGTTCCTTTCCCGGGTATTCAGCTCTGTAAGCTTCCAGGAACTTTGTTGATTCAGCAGTTATCGGTTTTTCTGTTGCGAAGAATGTTGAGAATACAGTACCTTCAACAGCATCTGCTCCGATTTCTATGAATTCAGGAGTTTCCCAGGTGTCGCCACCGATAAACGGTGTCTTTATTCCAAGCTGTCTTGCCTGTTTTATAACAAGGGCTGATTCTGTGAAGTTACCAGGAGCAAATATAACTTCAGGATTCTGTGCTTTTATGTTTGTGAGCTGTGCTGTAAAATCCTGGTCTCCTGTATTGTAGTTAGAAATTGCAACTATAGCATTTTCATCACCGGTAAGCTTCTTGAAGTTATCTGCGAAGTACTTTGCAAGACCTACTGCATAGTCATTTGATACTTCCTGTATTATTGCTGCTTTCTTAGCGCCAAGCTTATTGAAAGCATAGTTGGACATAACTACTCCCTGGAATGGGTCTATGAAGCAAACCCTGAAGTAGAATTCGTTACCCTGTGTAACAAGAGGGTTTGTGCAGGAGGTACCCATTGCCGGAACCTTTGCTTTTTTTACAATATCTCCAGCTGCTATTGCAAGTGAGCTTCCCCAGCTTCCAATAATAGCAGAAACCTTATCTTTTTCAACCAATCTTGCTGCAGCTGTAGCTGCCTCAACCTTGTCCGACTTATTGTCGACTATAACAAGTTCAATCTTCTTGCCAAGTACTTCGGGATATAATTTGTTGGCAAGCTTTATACCTTCCATTTCCAGTTCACCGCCTGCAGCATTTGCACCGGTCAAAGGCTCAAATACACCCAATTTTATTACATCGCCTTCAGCAGGAGCTGCTGGCTGCTCTCCACCCGGAGCTGGAGCCGGAGCCGGTTTTGCACACCCTGTGAGCATCAGGGACAATGTCATTACAACTATTAATGTCAAGGATAACGCCTTTTTCATACTATTCCTCCTTCTCATTTTAAAAACTGATTACCATATAGCCCTTCCCCATCTGAGCTATCTTGATTATGCAGGTTTTCTCCTCTTTCTATACACCTCCTGTTGTTTTCTTATGCAATCACTTTAATAGTATAAAAAAAACTAAGTAACAGTATACCCCTTCAGAGATAACCTGCGGCTTAGAATCTTTGAACAATGCACAATACGAATTTTCTCACTCAAAAAAAATAAAATTATAACAATATTACGTATAAACTGCAAATATTATATTTTCTATCGATATTTCCTTTTATACAGTCCCTATACAAATAATATAATATAATCCACTGATAGTCAAACAATTTTAAGCATATATGGCATCAGAGTTGTGAAATGTGTTTTATAAAAAAGGCTGCTGTAAAATACAGACGGGTCAGGACCGTTCCCTGCACAGTATACTGTAGGGATGCGTCCTGGCCCGTCCGGAATTCATTATTCAACAACAATCCCAAGCACTAAATCAGAAATATGGCAGCTATCGTCGTTGCTATAAGCCCCACCACCACCGGCTTCAGATTACGCCGCGCTAATTCGAATGGGTCGACTCCGCATATTGCCGCAGCAGGTATAACTGCCCAGGGTATCAGCGTGCCTCCGCCTACCCAGATGGCTGCAATCTGACCCATTGCGGTGAGTGTGGCAACTCCATGACCAATGGAAATGGAAAACAGCTTTGCGATTGAACCGGCAAGGGATATACCTGAAAAGCCCGAGCCATCAAGACCTGTTATAGCGCCAACAACCGTAGCTGTTACAGCACCGATGCCCTTATTAAGCGGTACTGCCCCTGCCAGGGCTATACCCAGGTCATTCACAAGTCCGTTGGAGCCTTCGGGCAGCACTTTGCCGAAGATATCAATTATCGCTGAGTCTCCCAGGTAGAAAAACGCTGCTATGGGAATAACCGGCCCGAATATCCTGAAGCCGAACTGCAGGCCTTCTATCATGTGCTGGGTAATTTTGCCCAGAGGGTCTGTCTTATAAGCAAAGAAGGATATTATTATCAGTATCAGTATTGAGGTGCCGCCTATCAGAGCAGTAGCATCACCGCCCTGCAGCTTCGCCACGAACATTATCAGTATGTCAATGGCAAACAGGAAGGGCACCAGGGCAGCAAGGGCTTTTCTCACTTTGGCAGGCATTTCCTTCATCAGAGCGCCGTCTTTATCTATTTCTGCTGCCGTACCTTTGTTTTCCACTTCTTCAACCTTCAGTGCACCGGTTCTTAAGTCCTTCTTCAACAGAATAAAAGCTGCGATAGTTGTAACTACACCCATAATGATTACCAGAGGTACACTTGCTGCAACCACTTCACCCACAGGTATTCCGGCTCCGTCTGCAGTCAGTTTTGGCGCTCCCTGTATTATAAAGTCTCCTGACAGCGCTATTCCATGACCGAAAAGGTTCATTGCCACAGCCACGCCCATTGCGGGAAGCTTTGCCTTAACAGCTACCGGCAAAAGTACTGCTCCCATAAGTGCAACTGCAGGAGACGGCCAGAAAAACCAGGATATGACCATCATCAGTATGCCTATGACCCAGTAGGCCAGATTTGGGGTGCGTATAAGCTTTGTAAAGGGATATACCATTACCTCATTGATACCTGTCTTCATCAACACTTTACTCATACCGTAAATTATTGATATTATCAATATTGTGCCCATCAATTCCTTTATGGCGTATGCAAAGCTGTTGAATACCCCGGTGACTGAATAAGTGACTGAGGAGGTCGCTATCAATCCCAGTGCAAGAATCCCTGCGATGCAAATAAAGCTGGTATCCTTTCTCATTACAATGAAAGCAATTACAAGCAGTATGAAGATCAAATACACCCAATGCAATGCGCTAAGTGTAATCCCCATTGTTTCTCCTCCTTATAAAAAATCTAATTACTACAGAATATGCAGGAACAGAAATATGGGAACCATGTGAAAAAGCTATGCCGGGCAATATTACCCGGCATAGCCAAAATAATTCTAAAAGCATTCGAAGCTTACTATCTGTCTGAGATCAACCCCAAAATACACCCAGCGGAATCCATTCCATCTCCAGCCCGCTACCGAGCGTCTCCCCACAAAGTTCAACCATGCCCAGAATTCCCTGCCGTTCCTGAGCTCCAGGTATACAAACCTGTTCCTGCATCTTCTTATGGCTCCGGGATCAACAGCCTTAACACCTATCCCCTGCTGCTGTGTAAGCTTCGGAGTAATAGATGGCGGCGGTCCTGACGGAGGCCCGTCTGATGGTCCTGCTCCAGGGCCGGGGCCGGCTCCAGGCCCTCCGGACGGAGGGAATTGTGGCCCGAAAGGTCCGAAAATTGGCGGACGCTGCCTATAAAAAGGGCAGTTCTGGCAATCTTCATCGTTTAGTTCAATATCTTCTCTTTCATCATCATCATACATATGCATTCACTCCCATACACATTTGCTATCAGTATATGCATGGGGCTTGTCAATGGTTCGAAAAAAAAATAAGACAAGTTTTTTCGGGTACAAGGTGCGGGGTACGGGGAGAACGGGTAACATCCGTGTGTCGTGGTTACCGTTTTTCCGACCTGAAAGGAATACCTGAGCCTTTCCTCGAACCTCAAACCTCGTACCTCGCACCTGTCTTTATATATCTTGTCAGCAGCAGATTTCCTACTGCTATAAATGCTCCCAGGATAAAGACATATTCATATCCTAATGCGTTCCATACCAGGCTGCCCAGCCACGGCACCACCATCGATACGGCATGGTCTATGCTCAGGCCCATGGACAGCGTAGGAGAAACATCCTCCGGTTTGACGGCGATTTTTTTTATATATGTCGCCCTGGCTATAGTTGTTGCATCCAGCAGCTTATCTATTACAAAACAGCCACAGATAATAAACAGCGCCGCTCCGCTTACGCCCAACAAACCGGAAATATCCTCGGCAAAGGCGTAACCTGCACAGATGATAATCAATGCACCAGCTTCTGCCGCCAGCACGAATCTTTCACCTCTCTTATCCACCATGCTGCCTACAAAAGGCTTGAATGCTATTCCGAATCCTGCAATAAAGAAACCCAGCACAGCAAAAGTACTTACTCCCTGGCTGAATACTTTAATGAGCACCCAGGGCCCAAAGGTTATGAAAATCTGTTTCCTTGCGCCGTACAGTACACTGAGCCAATAGTAGAGCCTGTATTCCTTCCTTAAAAAAAGCCTCTTCGCTCTGATCTTGGGCTTATGTGGCTTCATGAACAGCATAAGCAGGCAGGCACATATGAATGCAAAAGCTCCTGCCGTAAAGGCAATACTGTAATTTACCTTCACATATCTGAATATCAAGGCCGTCAAAAGACTGGTAGCAAGGTAAGCAGCCGTATTCAATCCGTTAATCC
Organism: Clostridia bacterium; assembly: GCA_035627615.1. Taxonomy (GTDB): domain Bacteria; phylum Bacillota; class Clostridia; order Lutisporales; family Lutisporaceae; genus BRH-c25. Next base: position 34,755 of record DASPLL010000020.1, on the reverse strand, counting down.
TTCCCAGTACCTTTCCGAGACTGCCTTCTTCCGCCAGATTCATCCCTATGCTGCTGGACATGGGCATAAACAAATGCTGCCCCATGCTATATACCGTCATCCACAGCATCATGCTATAATAATCCGATGCAAGGTGTCCCAGTCCCAGAAGTCCAAAAGCGGCAATCATATTTGCCAGGGAAGCTATCCTCACATCTCCGAGAAAAAGCAGCGCTCCCGAGACAAAAACCACCAGGAATCCGGGAAGCTCTCTTGGGAACTCCAGTATAGTCCTTTGTGAAACAGTAAGATGAAAGGCGTCGCTTAAAAAATTATTAAAAACCGAGGCGTCTATACTCTGACTGATTCCGATAAATGCGCTGGCAAGCATAAATAATATCAAATCCCTGTTTTTCAACTGATAACCCCCAATACTATCATAACTCTTTATTTGTAACAAGCTGCATATATACTTTATGTCCTGGTTGCTAATATTTTGTTTTCAATTTCATAAAGCTTTTCAATTTCTTTACCGCTCAGCTTTGACAGTATCTCTTTCCTGTATTTCTCCCCTATCAGGTGCCTCGCCTTTATCCCCTCATCCGCAGCATCCGACCAGTTCAGTTTTTTTCTGTTATAATACAGGTCATAATCCACTATCCTTGTACTGTCATCAAGAAGCTCCAGGCCAAGAAGTATCTTTTTGATATATAACGGACTGTAGTATGTAAAGAATCTGACCCTATATACCTCAACAGACATCATAGGTCTTGGGTAGTCCTTACCCCAGGATTCGCCCAGAATAATACCCAGCTCCAGCCACTCCATGATGTCAAGCAGTCTCTCATAGTGAAGCCTGTATTCACTGTATCTGTCGAATATCCTTATTTCAAGCTCATACCAATCCTTGTTTCCCAGCCCGCTGTTCAGATATTTGAGTGCGTTGGACCTGAGGCTCCTCAAAAGAGGCCTGTACCTCTCCTCTATGAACAAAGCCTTCCTGTATATGTCTTTTGCACCGACTGTCCTGTGTAAAGGCTTATCGGTTATAGCCACCATCGTACCCTTATCATTGTAGGAATTAAGTATATCTGTTATATCCCCCTGCACAGCCTTATAATCCTCACCTATTTCCTTGACTACCCTTTCCAGATCCCCTATTGCCCTTAACAGTATTATCCTGATCGCAATCCTTGATCTGGTTACAAGCCGGCTCTTCTTATCGTTGAGCAAATTGCAGAGTATTACATCCGGCTCCTCGATCACTATCAGTGCTTCATCCAGTTCCCTTATATCAACGACATCCTTTATTTTGCCGGTTACAAAAATGATGGTATGGTCCTCTCCGGATTTTTCAAAGGCAGTATTAAAATCGTATGCAGCTGCTTCCTTTTCATGTATAAAGTAATCTCTCAGTTCCTGAATGTTATTGCTCTCAAAAAGTAATATTTTCGGTCCGCTTCTAACCAATGAGAACATTTATACAACCTCCATCCTATTCAATTTCACAGCCCTATTTTCCGTCTCCCCAGCCTTGCATCATCAGTACCCGAAGGATAGCTCAAAGTCGTGCACTCCCCCGAATCCAGCTCAATTATATTTATGTTTGAAATTCCATTGTAATACAATTTATTATCTATGCAGCCGCTCTTTAAAGTCAGGTCATGTCCGAACAAATTATACTGTGCAGGGTCCTCCAATATACCTTCAGGCTTATGGCTGATCCTGAAGCTCATATCCTCTACTTTGATTGTCTCAGCCTCCTTCAGTATCCGGCTGCTTTTGAAATATTTACCGGCAATATCGAAATCGTCATGATTGCCCATTGCCAGGACAACCTCGGCTCCGGATGCCTCAAGCATAGCTGCCAGCCTTTTTATCCATTTCTCATATTCGCAGATTGAAGTGGGGTAAAGCTCCAGCTTTATATTATCCGCCATATCCCCCGTATGGATGATGTAATCAGGCTTCAGTATGTTTATGAGCCGCCTGAGCCCGGAATAAAAGCAGACGGGAGTATCCGAAACGTGAAGCAGCTTTTTTCCTTTCAGTTCCGACAGCTCCTGGGGGATATGAAGCCTTCCTATTGCATTGCATAAAACCTCTTTGAAATTAGACATAATATACCTCAATTTTTGTAGTATAGGTAAATTATTTCACCTATTTCGCAATTAGTCAAACAAAAAGAATAGCAGCGCTGCTATTCTTTAAACACTTTATTCTATTATACCTTGGGAAGATTTATCCCGTAGAAAATTTCCGATATTTCCCTGTCCAGCTTTTTAATTATTTCCTTTCTCTCCTTGGGACTCAGATCCTCTTCTTTGATCTCAAACAGATAGTTGCTGAGGACCAGGTCGCTTATCCTCATTTTTGTGTGGAATATACTGGACTGGTAGATGTTCATATCTATGAGATTGTATCTGTCTATTGTTTCCTTAGCAATGAAATTCTGTATTGAGTTGATCTTATGGTCAATGAAGTGTTTCCGTCCGTGTATGTCCCTTGTAAAGCCCCTGACCCTGTAGTCTATGGTAATAATATCCGAATCAAAGCTCTGTATAAGATAGTTCAATGCTTTTAGCGGCGAAATCGTTCCACAGGTAGTCACATCTATGTCAACCCTGAAGGTGCTGATTTCGTTCTGTGGGTGGCTTTCCGGATAAGTATGCACTGTTACATGGCTTTTATCCAGATGCCCGACTATGTTCTCCCTTACCGGAGTAATTATCCCCCTGTTGCAGGAAGGATCAAGCACATAAAGAGGAACCTCCTCTTCGGAAATCAAAAGCGTAACGCTGGCTCCCTGAGGATCATAATCCTGCTTGGCCACATTCAACACACTTGCCCCTATCATTTCCGTAACATCGCTGAGTATCTTGGTAAGCCTTGTGGAATTATACTGCTCATCAATGTACTCGATATATTTCGTACGGTCTTCATCGGACTTGGTGTAGCAAATATCATAGATGTTAAAGCTCAAGGATTTTGTAAGATTATTAAAACCATAGAGCTTGAGCTTGCCATTAGCGGCCTTCATAAGCATCACACCCCATTTTCCTTCATCTTAAAACAATTACGCAGATTTAAATTATAAGCCATAATAATATTAAGCCCTAATGCCCTAAATGTCAACCTTTCAGACTCAAGAAATAAGTGCTCTGATAATATCCTTTTTCAAAAACAGGATTGCAGTCCCCATAATACTCATCATCATCCCGCTCCTTATATAACTCCTCAAGATCAATATCTCCCGTTATAAGCGAGTCCCCCTCAAAATATTTCGATATGGACACTACACCATCCTCCCGGGCTGTCATGGCAATCGGCGCAAAAATTCCGGCTTTTCCGGTAAAATGCATACCGCAGAACCAGCCGTTCAGTGAAGACTTTATCCCATATACATGGGATTCCTGCACCCTCGGCCATATGCCCCGGAGCGCCCTGTAGAGCCTGTACTCTTCGTTATTGGCTATCGGAAGCACTACAATATCGCAGCCCCGGCTTCTTGCCAGGTTGAATACCTCATAGTATGTGGCATCCATACATACTGGAAATGTCACCTTCCCTATATCCAGTGAAAACGTCATGAATTCATCGGCTCTTTTGATACCCAGCTGCTCTTCAAAGTCGGTCAGGTGCATTTTTTTCTGCCTCCCGAGGATTTCTCCCTCACGGGAGATAACCGCTCCTCCGTTATAAAGCTGTCCACCTTCGTTTATGAAGTAGCTTCCGGTATAAATATATATACGGTACTTCAAGGCCAAACCGCACATTATCTGTTCGACTGCATTCTGTATTGATGCAGAAATACTGAAAAGCACTGAATAAAGTCCGGCCATGACCATACCGGGACCGTCCCCGGGAGAAGCTGATCTGCCGTTCAGATAGCGGTTCAAAGCGGCAAATCCGGGTATTATCCCAAGAAGGTCAAGAAAATTATACTCAGGAAAGGCTATTATATCACAGCCTTGCTCTGCTGCTGATTTTACAAAGCTCTCCGCCACATCAGCATAAGCTTCCATATTTCTTACCGGACTTACTCTCCTTTGCACGGCAGCTGCCCTGACCCCCTTGACCTTGTCCTTGCTGCCGGCTTCAGAGGATTTTATACTGTCGAGCTTTCTTTTTATACTGGACTCCCTAAGCTTCCATTCAAACCATTTCCCGAGTAAATCAGCCATCATAACCTTCACCGCCAGATACCATAAATATATCCTTGTATGCCTCCGGGTTCAGTTGAGCCAGTGTATTGAATCTCCTTACGGCTTCCTTCCTTTTTTCACTGTCAAGCTCCGCAGCAACGAGCATACCCTCACGGGTATTATTCTCGATAGCCATGAAACCGTTCTCTTTTTCCGTCATCGGAAGAGGGGCATGTATAATTGAACGGCCGTGGAATACACAGCCGTTCAAGCTGCCCTTGAAGCCGCTTTCGATCCCGAAGAACAGATTTGCCTGGACGTTCTGCCATAAGCCTGACAGCTGCCTGGATATATTGCCTTTTCCTTTGATCGCCACCGGTGACAATACCAGCTCCACCCCTGACATGGCAAGAGCCCTGGAAACCTGTGGGTAGAATACGTCAGTGGATACAATCATCCCTGCCCTCATACCTCCTATGAAAATACTGTTCAACACAGTTCCACGGGAGAGCCCGATGCTTTTTTCCCATTTCGCAAGGTACAATTGCCGCTGTTTCATGGCTATACTGCCGCCGGTTATTATGCAGGAGGAGTGATAAGTATGCCCCGCTTCCCTTTCATAAAAGCTTCCCGGGCATATAGCCATACCCTTATATGCATCTGAAAGTTCAATAATATCATTTATATACCTGTCTCCGTCAGTAAAAATACATCCCAGAAGTGCAGGGAAAACCACAATGCTTATATTCTGCTCACGGCAGAAGTCCAACCGGCCTTTTATCTTCTCCAGAAGCTTTTCGTAGCCGGTAAGCCCTTGACAATCTTCTTCCTTAAACACTATGGCAGCAGACTTCATCGGTAACCCTCCTCCTATGGCTGATTTGCTTACTTATTAGCCCGAATCAGCACATGATAGAGTGCAAAAGCCAGGTAGCCGCTTCCGGTGGCAAAACCCACCCCGGTCTTTGCCTCTCCCGTATTTCTGTCGAAGCTTTCACATAGGAGTCCGAAGTCCATATCGGCAGCCTTCAGCCATCCTATTGCCCGCTCCTGCAGAACAGGATTAAGTATGCTCCCGCAAAGCCCCAGTCCCGAAGGAGTGCTGGGGTGATGATCACATGCCAGCTCACATATTTTGGATGACTCACAGTAATATTTATACTTCTGGGAATAATAATACTCTATAGTATTCCTGAAAAGCTCCTCCCTGTAGTCTATAAAGCCGTAATAATGCAAAAGTCCCAAATTCCCCGGAGGATCATTGTATAAGCTGAAGCCGCCCTTTCCATCGCCTGACCAGGCAAATATCCTGGTGCCGTCTACTTCTTTTACAAGCTTATCATATATGCCTTTATATATACCTTCCATCCTGTTGTCTATCAGCCCGGCTTTTTCTGTATGACCCATTCTCCGGTATACCTTAAGCAGGTTTCTGAAGCCTCTCCAGAGTATCACATTATCTATAGTGAGGAAAGGGTATTCACTGGGGTCATCAGAGGGCATCAGGAAGGTCCTGTAAAGGCCGGTATTATTGTCGTATTCCCTCTCGATCCTTTTAAAAACAGCTTCAAGAGCCCTCATTACATCATCATCGATATCCTCCAAACCTTCCAACAGTATAAAATAGCTGGCAGCTTCATCAAGTTCAAACCCAGGATAAAGCACAGTCCCGTCTATATAATGGGCATGGTCCCCTGCATTCTTTGCATGCATCAGCAGCATATCCCTGCACAGAGTTTTATAAAATTCATCATCTATCAGCTTTATCGACGGGAACGACCACAGGAAGCTGTCCCTTTCCCAGAAAGCTCCCGAAACATAATACCTTGGGCTTCTGGAGGTCAGTGCGGCATATCTGTCGCTTTCCATATCCTTTCCGACCGCAAAGAAGTAATTGAAAAACATGTTTTCATTCATAAGCTTCTGAAGCAGTGTATCCTTACCATACTCCAAAGCTTTGCTCTTTAACCATTCTGACAGCTCAGCGTATATGCCCCTGTAGCCCTTCCGCCTGAAATGTATGAGAGTTGTGGAAGCCCCATCCATATCTGAATTTACAGTAATATAAAAGGCATTGCTGCCGCTGCATGGAAGCTTCAGAATGAGATTATCCCCGGCAATATGCTGGTATCCGAAATCCCTGTCCCCTCCGAAGGCTATGCTCAGGCCTGTACTGCCCGAGGTAATATTTACTGCAGGATTCCCCAGCCATTTGTCCAGTTTCATTTCCTTTCTGAATATGGATGCATGAGAGTTGAACCGCAGCAGGCTGAGCTTATCCAAAGTGCATAAAAGCCTTGCTTCAATAACCTCGGAGCTTTCAAACTCATATACAAAGCCCTTTTCATAGAGATCCGCATAGAGCTTTACCTTTACCTGAGCTCCACCCTCCAGCCCGAAGCAGAAGACCGGAACATAATAATCTTCCAGATATACATCTGCGTGCTGAATGGTTAGCTTCCTGCCGTCCTTATAAAACTCAGGTCTGAACAGCGTTTCCTCCCCCTTGATCTCCACCAGGCCTTTATTGGCCAAGGACAATATGTTCATACTTTTGACAGAGGCGTCAGCAGTGCTGATTTCGGGCAGACTTATATAATGGTTGCCCCCATAGAGTACCCTTTCATTCTTTTCTATTTCTTTCGGAGTAGTCAGTATCCTGTTCATATATGACCTCCCTGTCTTTCCATTTCCTCCATCAGCTTATGATGTTTCTTCGGTGACAGCCCATACATTTTCTTAAAGGCCCTGACGAAGCTTGAATAGTCCCCGAAACCGCATTCCGCACAGGCCTCAGTCATGGATTTGCCGGATTTTATGAGAGTATTGGCCATCATCAGCCGCTTCTGGAGGATGTAGCTGTGTATGGTATAACCTGTCTGGCTCTTGAACTTATGCATCAGATGGTACTTGCTCATATAGAATCTGGATGCAAGACCTTCGATTGACATATCCTCATAAAGGTTTTCATTGATATAGCTCATTACTTTCCCTATGCTCTCATTATAATCCCCATCTGCCTGATATATTATAGTATCAGTCTTAAGATACAGCCTGTTGAGATATACGATGAACTGCAGGAATAATGAATTTCTGAGTACTGTGCTTCCAAAGCCGTCACCAGTACACTCCTCTTCAAGCTGTGAAAGAAGGTGCTTCGCCTGACGGAGCAGCTCCGGATTCAATCTGAGTATATTCCGTTTCTCTTTGGACGCTATCTCAAAGCAAGTCAGTAAATTACTCCCGGAGCTGCCGTATTTTTGCAGGAAATTTGAATTGACCCATAGGATCATCCTCTCATAGGTCCCGGAAGTACCTATTATGGCCTTATGTATATCGCTGCTGCTAACGAGAAGTATGTCCCAGGGCTTAAGCTTATATGCCTTCCCTTCTACCAGATATGTTACATTCCCCGATATGAATACTATTATTTTATTAAAATCGTGAAAGTGGAATTCAAATTCCATACTTTTTCTATCCTTCAAATGAAAGAACTGAAAGTCCTTGTTCAGATATCCACGCTTACTACCGGTTATTAAAATATTATCCTGCATCGTCTACCTCCCCAAGCTTGTTGTGCGTTGCGAGTTACGCGTTACGAGTAATTCGGGCAAGGCTCCGAAGCCAATCCCGGATATACGCGAAACACGAATCGCGTAACCCGTAACGGAGAACTTCGCAGAAAACTTCGTTTTCTCAATACTACAGCACTTATTGCAATATTTCAAGCGACAAGGCAATAAACCTAGCAAAAGATTTGAGTATAATATATGTAAAGTATACGCTTGAATATACCTGGAGATAGAAAAATAAAAAAGGTATGGGTCAGTGAACTGAACCATACCTTTTACTTTCTAAAGCTTTATTGTCAAAATATAACTATCCTTTGTACATTCCGAGATACTCCATGTACTGGTATCCGACAAGCTGAGCGTCATGCCCGATAAGTTGAAATCCGGCTTGTTTATATACTGTACCAGATAATTCTCACCAATACTGTTGCTGTGGTATATAACCTGGTTTGCCTTCAGATATTCCACATATTCCTCAAGGCACATATCCTTCAGCTTCATTATTTCCGAGTGGCTTTCTCCAACATATCTGACATGCCACGGTTCGTATATTATACCTGTGATCTCAGTCTTGTCCACCGGGTATCTGACTATGAATCCGAATCTCCAGCTGTTTTCCTTCAGCCACTTGCCTTGCCTGGTATCGGCAAAATTACTGATCAGTCCCACACCCTCACTGCATATGTCAACGGCAAGCCCTGTCTGGTGCTCACTGGAGCCTGGTACTGCCACAACCTTAGAAGCCTCTTTCTCTGCAGCAGTTCTGCTCATATGTCTTGACAGTGTGCTTGTCTTATTGTTATAAAGGCTTGTCTGCTTTTCATAGGTTCTGAAGGCGCTAGTTATCACCATCCCCGATACACCCTCGCGGTAAGCGGCATTCAGCATGTAATTGAGCTGCTCCACCGCATCCCTGTCCAGCCTGAGGCTGACAGTCGACCTGCCTCTTATGGGCTTTGAATAAATCAGTTCCGGAGGTGAGTAACTACGGTCCAGCGTATTGTATTTATTGACCAGAAGCATGTTGTCTTCCAGATATTCATTTATGTTTCCGGTATCAATTGTTTGACTGCTTGTCCCAATTTCACGCAGCACAAGCTTTGGACCCTCTGCAGTATACTCCAGTGCAGCTTCAGCCAGCAAAGAAAAAGTGCTTTTTATCCCCTGTTCCATTATTGTAATGAAGGCCTTGAACCGGTATAGAGATGCCATATCTGCTCCGATGCTGTTATCAAGTACCAGATCCGCTTCATTAAATTCAGCATTGCCGCCGATGATCTTAACGTAAACTTTACGACCGTCATCCTCTGCGTATAGAAAACCGGTGTCCGGATTATATGAAAAGCGTAGGGCACTTGCTGAGCATATCTGTGACAGTCCTATTTTAACAGAATCCTTCCCGAACTCCGGATATACCGGACAGGAAAACAAGACATCCTTTTCACTGATATCGGCCAGATCCTCCGCGAATATTGCCGTATTAAACAGCAAGCTCACTACAAATAGAAATATAAGTACCTTCTTCATACGCTCCTCCGGCAGTGTCCGACATAAATTACTTACTTTTTCAATTATATCAAACAATATGCCTTAATTCCATTGTTTTCTCACAGCATTTGCACCGGTTTTCCTGAAAAAATACAGGCTTAGAAAAAGGGCGGCAGCCGCCATGGCGCTGCATACCGCAAAGAAAAGCCTCACGGACTGCTCGGCCGTCCTGCCGATAATCGGGTTGATAATATGTGTCATTATCTCTTCGTTTTTTTAAATATTGCTTTAAAATACCTGTGGACTTCTATATAATCAATTTGTATGATTAAAGAGAATTGTAGAGAGGAGTCAAATATGAGCATACTGACAGTTAAAAATCTAAGCCATGGATTTGGTGACCGTGCGATATTCAATAATGTTTCCTTCAGGCTTCTTAAAGGAGAGCATATAGGTCTCATTGGTGCGAACGGGGAAGGCAAGTCCACTTTTATGAATATAGTCACAGGAAAGCTTGAGCCCGATGATGGACAGGTCGAATGGTCAAAGCGTGTCAGAGTCGGCTATCTAGACCAGCATACAACCCTGGAGAAGGGAATGACCATAAGGGATGTGCTGAAAAGCGCTTATAAATATCTTTTTGACCTTGAAAAGGAAATGAACGGGATATGCGACAAAATGGCTTCGGCAGACCCTGATGAACTGGAGCAGCTTCTGGAGGACATGGGGACAATACAGGAGCTGCTGGAGCATAACGATTTTTATATAATCGACCCTAAGGTTGAAGAAATTGGCCGCGGCCTTGGCCTTGGAGATATCGGCCTTGACAAGGAAGTGCAGGAGCTTAGCGGCGGACAGCGTACCAAGGTACTGCTTGCCAAGCTGCTTCTGGAAAAGCCTGATATTCTTCTGTTGGACGAGCCCACCAACTACCTTGATGAAAAACATATAGAGTGGTTGAAGCGGTATCTGCAGGAATACGAAAATGCCTTCATACTGATCTCCCATGATATTCCCTTCCTGAATAGCGTAATAAATCTTATATATCATATGGAAAATCAGGAGCTGAACCGCTATGTGGGAGATTATGACAACTTCCAGCAGGTCTATGAAGCTAAAAAATCACAGCTGGAAGCAGCCTATAACAAACAGCAGCAGGAAATTGCCGAGCTTAAGGATTTTGTAAACAGAAATAAAGCCAGGGTCGCTACCAGGAACATGGCAATGTCCCGTCAGAAAAAGCTGGATAAGATGGAAGTAATAGAGCTGGCTAAAGAAAAACCGAAACCGGAGTTCTGCTTCAGGGAAGCCCGGACCTCAGGCAAGCTAATTTTTGAGGCTAAAGACCTGGTCATCGGCTATGACGAGCCTTTGTCAAAGCCTTTGAACCTGAGAATGGAGCGTGGACAGAAAATTGCCCTTGTTGGAGCCAACGGTCTTGGAAAGACCACCCTGCTGAGAAGTATACTTGGTGAAATCCGATCGATATCCGGAGCTGTTGAGCTTGGTGATTACCTGCACATAGGCTATTTTGAGCAAGAGGTCAAGGAAGCCAATTACAATACCTGCATTGAGGAGGTATGGAAGGACTTTCCCTCCTTCAACCAGTACGAGGTGCGTTCAGCCCTGGCAAAATGCGGTCTGACAACAAAGCATATAGAGAGTAAGGTCATGGTGCTGAGCGGAGGAGAGCAGGCCAAGGTAAGACTGTGCAAGCTTATCAACAAGGAGACAAACATACTTATCCTTGACGAGCCCACCAACCACCTGGATGTGGATGCAAAGGAAGAGCTTAAGCGCGCCCTCAGAGAATACGGCGGAAGCATGCTCCTTATATGCCATGAGCCCGAATTCTACAATGACATAGTAAATGAAGTCTGGAACTGCGAAACTTGGACGACTAAAATAGTGTAATCAGATACGAGATGCGAGATGCGAGATACGGGATACGAGAGAACTCAGGTATTCCTTAAGGGTATTTGGAACGTATAGCATAAGCGCATTGCCCTGCTTCAAGGGCATACCCAATAAATACTCGAGTCTCGAATCTCGTATCTCGCATCTAAAAATACCTATTGACGTATATATATAATCGTGCTAATATATATTAAAATCTAACTTAGCAAATTCTATGAGCAAGAATAGTAGCTGCGATATTGAGTTTTGAAGCGAGCCGGGAAGGGTGAAAGCCCGGTAACAGGATATGCAGTGAATGGACTTGTGAGATGCAGGGCGAACCTTCCGGAACTTCCGGGAAAATTAGCCTAAGCCGGGGATTCCCGTTACAGGATCAGGATATCGAGTTATTTATTATACTCCGTATCTGTTAAGAGAGACAAGTACTTGTCTAAGCTGGGTGGTACCGCGGAAATATACCTTCCGTCCCTTATTTGGGGATGGAAGGTTTTTTTATTTCAATCAGACTGTAAGGAGGTGAGAGCAATGTTATGAAGTATTTCAATTTTTAAAACCATTAACCAAAAAATATATTTATTTAGAGGAGAGATTGATTATGAATTTAAGAAAGAATATCCTTATAGCATTGCTGCTTGCCATAGGTTATATAATGCACCAGGTGGTTCCGGGTACAATAGGGAACATGAAGTTTGACCTTATGCTTTCCTTCATATTCGTTGCCCTGCTCGTAAGCAGAGATTTGAAAAGTACGGTACTTACCGCTTTACTTGGAGGTTTCATTACAGCATTGACCACCACCTTCCCGGGTGGGCAGATAGCCAATGTCATAGATAAAATAGTAACCAGCTTCTCGGTATATCTGATGATAAGACTTTTCGATAAACTGAAATATAAACAGGTATCGACCGGTATCATTGCATTCATAGGTACCATAATAAGCGGCACCACTTTCCTGTATACAGCGTTGGTCCTTGTGGGACTGCCTGCCCCCTTCTCGGTACTGTTTGCCGGAATAGTGCTGCCTACTGCAGTAACCAATATATTTGTAACACTGGTGGTATATAATGCGGTAAAGCTGGCTCTCAAAGCAACAGGAGCAAAATACGTTCAGTCGAAAGAATTGTAATGAGGTTCCGAGGAAGGAACGGGCACCACGGAACACACGGAGATTCCACGGAATAGCACGGTTATATTAATAAGTCAAGTACCGTTACTTCATTAAGTATCGATACTTGACTTATTTACGAATATCAATGTTTTCTCCCGCCGTGTCCTTCCGTGAAACCTCCGTGCAAATCCGTGTTACCCGTTCCTATACCCTAAAGGAATACCCGGACCTCCTCGTATCCCGTATCTCGAATCTCGCATCTAACTAATCACAGGTACTGTAATACAAAAGCTTGTTCCCTGTCCTTTTTTTGTTTCCACCTTAATACTGCCGGAAAGAAGCTCAACCTCCGCTTTTACTGCCGGAAGCCCGATGCCTCTGCCCGAAAGCTCCGATACATTCTCAGCGGTCGTAAAACCATTTGCAAAAAGCATCTGCAGCATCTCAGCTTCAGAGGCGGCTGCAGCTGTTTCCAAGGTCATTAATTGTTTCTCTTCAGCTATCCTTCTTATATTCTCAATATCAATCCCTGCGCCATCATCACATACGGTGATTTCAATATTCCCTCCGTCAACCTTTATGCTGCAGCTGATATTCCCCAGCTCCGGCTTACCGCATCTTGTCCTCTCCTCAGCAGTTTCAATCCCGTGATCCACCATATTCCTGAATACATGAACCATTGCCTTGCTTAATCCTGAGTAAATTTCCGAATCTACTGCTATATCGGAGCCCTGGATCTTAAAATTGTTTATTGGTTTTTTAAGACGCTCACTTAATCTCATACAATACTCAGGGTAATGCCCGAGCATATCCTTGAGGAATCTGTATCTCAGTTTTCTTATTTCCTTTACCAGGGCAAGGCCTTCACTGCCTGAAAACGAAGCAAGTATTCCAGCCTCTATTTCCTTCAGCCTGGATTCCTCTATCACCACAAGCTTGTCAAACTTCAGATACCTTTCTCCCAGCACTCCCCTCAGGATATCATAGTCTCTCTCCAGCCATTCCTCAGGCTTATTGGTGACGAACAGGCCTTCCAGATCCTTGATCCCATGCCTGACTCTCCTGTAGTGATCTATTATAGTCTCAAAATCATGAAGTCTCTTTGTGATATGCTGCATCTCAAACTGGGCAAAAGTACCCTTAAAGGTGTGGATCTCCCTGAATAGTTCTGCATATTTATTTTCAATATCCATATCGCTATTGATGATCTCATTCACCCTATTGCTGCAAAAATTCTTGTAATCACGTACCGCATTCACAAAATCGTTGTGATTTGCTACAACCTTCACACTCATTTTGAAGATTGACTGCTCCTGTGCAAGCTTCATTTCCAAAAGGTGCTTCTCGGTTACATCAGTAAGGATGACCATACATATCAGTTCTGACGCTTCAGTACCCCTGACAATCAGCTTATATGCGATGTTTACCAGTTTTTCATTAATATTAAGCTCTGTCGGCAAAAGTGACAAATAGACCTCCCGTCTTCCTTCATCCTGCAAACTGAATACTTTCTGAAGAAGCGTCCCGACGAAATGCTCCTGCTCCCGGCTCCCACCGCCAATAAGCTTCGGCAGTCTTTGGCCGCTTATATCGCCGCCGAAAATTTCACTGCACTTGAAGCTGTACTCATCTCCTACTGTCAGATCTTCCTTGAAGGATAAGAACCCCTGCTCCGCATTGTCAAACAAGCTCCTGATGGCTGAGGTCTTTTCAATGACCTTCCTGTCCAGATCCCTGTTTATCTCTTCTATGATTTCCTTGGACTTGGTAAGCTGTATATTGGCAGCTTTCACATCATCATACAGATGGAAAAATCTCAGTCCGAAATAGCATACCACACATATAGTCAATATAAAAATTCCATAGCACGAAACCACACCTGGAAAATCAAATACATTTAACTGCTGAAGGACATCTATCACTCCCGTTGCTCCTGCAATAACCAGACCAACAGTCATTATCCTCAGATCCTTCTGCCCGTCTCCCAGCTCTTTAACCAGCAAATACACCATATATACCGAATAAGCGAGCAGGCATGTACCGTAGGCATAATCGGCTCTTGATATATCAAAGCCCGGTATACGTGACATCAGAATAACAAAAGCAAGATAGAGAGGAAATACGCTGTTTATTATATTCATCTGCGCCTTTGCCCTGGATTTCAACAATCTGACTAAAAATGAGCCGGCGGCATAAGGGATGAGAATGTAACTGATATAGTCCGTATAGAACACCAGTACCGGCTGGTTCAGGTAAGCTCTTACCACATAAAGATAGTTAAGTATACTTATGGATATCAGTGAATCAAATAATCCTGCAAAAGCAATGAGCTGTGCCTCCTCCCTCTGTCTTCTGCCTATGAGGATTGCTATCAGGATAAAGCATACTCCTATAAAAACTCCTATTATACTCATTATCATTGGCGCTATTTCATGATTGGATAATTCCTTTGCTTTTTCACTTCCCACAACCGTATCCCATGCAGTCAGATGCCTCAGTTCTTTTACTGTCAGGCCTTCCTTTGCAGGATACTTGAAATACACCATCTTTCCTTTATGCCCGTCACTTATCGGCACCATATGCGGAAAAGGCAGCACCCTGTCACGGTCTGCAAGCTTGCCGAAGGAATAAATCAGACTGCCGTCCACATATACTTCCACCGGAAAATCAAATTCAAGAAAAAGGGTAGGGCTGTAAATGGAAAATTTTTCAGGAAGCCTGCCCCTCAGCCAGAACACTTCTGCGCCCACCGTCGAGTTTTCTTCCAGACTGTCCAGGCTTGTCCAGGCATTGCTGCTTCTGATGCTCTCAAAGCCCATAGAGGTCTCTTCACTGAGCCTGTACTCCGAAGGCAGATACTCCCAGACTTCTATTCCGCTGCTGCCGGACTCCTTATCAAGAGGCGACCTGTTCACTGGACTGACAAATAGTGTTACTGCAATAAGTGCAGCAAATATCAGCAGTACAGCTCCCGAATCCCTTTTTTTCATCCTGCCGGCCTCCCTCTCTCCAGATTTAATAATTATAATGAATGGTCATTCAACACATTAAATATTATAACATAAATATGCCAAAAAATACAAAAAGCCTTATAGTGTGTCATATTATGACATCCCACAAGACCCGCGTATTGCTCAGAACAGTTTTTCAATGACTAAAGCACCGGCCATTGCAAGTACCTGCACCCCATTCATAAAAAGAAAATTCTTTACAGCCAATATAAAGGTGTCCTTTTTGGTCTGCTTTTCATAGAAGCTCCTGATATTCTTATTCACGGGCAGGAAGG
This sequence comes from Clostridia bacterium, assembly GCA_035627615.1. Classification (GTDB taxonomy): domain Bacteria; phylum Bacillota; class Clostridia; order Lutisporales; family Lutisporaceae; genus BRH-c25. The sequence goes on along the minus strand of DASPLL010000020.1, from coordinate 19,260 downwards.
TAAAAAGAGTGACCGCAGCCGCTGCAGGTATTACTCCCAATATCAGCAGCAGCAGTAGATCAGCATAGCATATGTAATATAATGCTTTAAAGACCGATAAGGCTTTTTCCTTTCCTATATAGATGGGCAAGGTATAGCGTCTGTTCTCAAGGTCATCTTCGATATCGCAGATATTATTTGCCAGCATGATGTTTGCTATACCATTTACCATAGGTATTGACAGCAGAAATATATACAACACCTCGGTCAAATTGAGGCTTATGCCAAGCATACCGGCATCATAGGTCAGACCGGCGATTCCCAGATCATAGATATGCACATATACTGATATGAAGGCTATTACAAAGCCCATGAACATACCTGAAAATATCTCCCCCAACGGTGTCCTGGATATAGGCACCGGCCCGAAGGAATAAAGTATCCCTATGGTAAAGGATAAGGCTCCCAGGAGCAGGATCACAGGCGAAGTGTTAAGGTACAGCATTATACCGGCTGCAGAGGCGGTAATCAACAGTGACATAATTGTAAATACAACGGTTGACTCCTTCAGACTATAGCTAACTATGGCATTATGGCTCTCATAATTGTATCCATGGGTTTTACTAGCCCTTTTGTAATCGTAATAATTGTTTATTGCTGTTGTAACCATATCAAAAGATATCAGGGATATAAAAAGTATTATGAAGCTTCTGAAGTTGAACCGTCCGAAATGATATACGGAGTACAGCGTCCCTATGGTGAAGGGTATGACGCTTGCCACTTTTGTCTGTATTTCGACCAGCTTTAGAAAACTAACCAACGACATTTTGATTCTCCTTTAATAACAACTTTATTTCCCCGCTTCCTTATCTTCCTTGTTTCTAAAAAACCTTTCATACAGGTATTTTATATCCTCATCAATAAATCTGTGCTTCGTTTCCTTAACATTGAACCTGAAGAGCTTGAAGGTAAACTGTACAAAATAACCTGCGGTCAGTGCCATAATAACCGTTCCTATTCCCACAGACCCCCCCAGTACATACCCCGCAGCCAGCACACTGAACTCAATACAATTCCTCAGGAATCTTACCGACTTGGTAGTCCTTTTTGTCAGGGCTACCATAAGACCGTCCCTTGGTCCGGAGCCCAGCGCTGCACTGATATAGAAATAGCTGGCTATCCCTATCGTAAACATGCCCAGGAGCATCATGACAACCCTCAGGGCTACCGGTTGAAAAACCGGGATCATATGGTTCAGCATTAGTATATCCATGAACAAACCAATAAATATCATATTGAAAAGTGTTCCCCAGCCCAGTCTCTCTCCCAGAAAGCTGTCCAGCACTACGAATACCATTCCCACATAAATACTTGCCTGACCCATTGTGATACCCGTATTTATTGAAAGACCCTGGTGAAATACCTCCCAGGGTGCAAGGCCAAGATTGGCGTTGATTGTCATTACAATGCCCAAAGCATACAGGAATAAACCTAAATATAATTTTGCTATTCTTTTTATAATCGGCTTCATATAATCCACTCCTAATATGCTAAGTCTACATTAAAAAGAAAAAGATGTCCAGACAGACATCCAACAGATTGCCGACAAGCCTCAATAGTTCCGGGTATTCCTTATAGGTCTTGTTATGGGTAACACTGATCACACGGTTGTTTTCATTAGGAAGTTATTATGGACGCGCGCACGCCCCTACTTTGACCCATGAGGAATGCCCATAAAGCTAGAGACTAATGACTCGTGACTAGTGTCTGAAATGTGCACATTAGTGCGCATTTCTATTTGTAGCTTTCTCTTATAATGAGTTCGGTAGGTATGACCACCTTCTTGGGAATCTGCCTGTCCTCCCTGATCCTCTCAAGCAGCAGTCCCACAGCAGTAGCCCCCATGAACTCGGTATGGACCCTTATTGTACTCAAAGGCGGTATCAGATACTTTGAAGTATGGATATCATTAAAGCTCACTATTCCTACATCCTGCGGAATCTTTAAGTTCGACTCATATAAAGCCTGCATGACTCCCATTGCCATTGAATCACTGGCAACAAAAAAGACTGTAGGAATATTCCCTTTGCCGATAGCCTTCTTCATCATGCTGTAGCCGGCCTCTGTTGTAAAAGAACCTATATAAATGTTATCTTCATCATATATGCCTTTTTCCCTGGTAAAATCGCGGTACGCCCTCTCACGCTCATCCACTAAAGGCTCCTGAGCCTTTCCGACATACTCTCTCCCCCCAATGAAGCCGAGTCTTGTGTGTCCGCTACTGACCATGTGCTTCAGTACCTCCATGGTTGCACTTCTTATGTCAACGATTACCGAATCGTATACCTTCCCATTGGGAGAGGAATCAACAAAGACTATATTCTTGGAAAACATTGAAAACTCCTGTATATCCTCATTGCTGAACTTCCCGATGGCTATGAATCCGTCCAGATCGTCAAGCTCGACCGTAGTATACTTGTCACCATCCTTAAAAACTGAGGCAAATTCTATCTTCTTACTAAAGCACTCTTTTTCTATTCCCTTTGCCACCGAAAGGTAATAAGGATCACCAAGCTCCTCCTTTTGGGAATACCAGTGGATCACTCCTATTCTGATCCTCTTCTGAAGATTTCTGCTTCTCTGCCTTATTGTCTGATATCCCAACTCTTCCGCTACTTCATAAATTCTTTTTCTCGTATCGTCAGAAACATTGAGACTGGCGTCATGATTCAATACTCTGGATACTGTAGCAAGCGAAAATCCCGCCAGTTTTGCAATGTCTTTCAAGGTAGCCATAAAACTCTTCCTTTCAAATCACGATAAGTCCTGCACTTCCTGCTTTCTGTCCTGCCAGTAATGATTCTGCCTCTCTTATACAAATTCCTGCAAAATCTCTCATATTTCCCGGAAAACTTTTTCAAATACTCTATAATACATCCAGTTTGAACACTGTTCTTTCATTGTAGCTGCTGCCGGCAGACAGAACTGCGGGGTTCATGCCCTCATGATTGACGCCGTCTGGCTCATACTGTGTTTCGAAGCATATTCCGTCATATTTACTCCCGGTTCTGCCATACTTAAGCTTCTCATTATTAGCAGAGTTATAGGTGTATACTACTACGCACGGATAGGTTGTGCTTACCGTCATCCTCCTGCCGCTCTTTTCATCATATAGCTCCACCTGTGCTTCCCTGTCCGAAAGCAGCCATGGCTGATCATAGCCTTTTGCGATCCGCAGCGGTTCAAAGTCGCTTTCAATATCCCTTCCAATAAGCTTCTGCTCGTTAAAATCCATGGGAGTGTTCTTAACCTCCGATATTTTTCCGTTAGGGACCAGATTATCATCTGTCTCAAGGAACCTGTCGGCTTTCATTTTAAGGTACTGTTCCGTAACCTTCCTCTTGTAATTACCTGACAGATTGAAATAGCTGTGATTGGTAAGATTGCAAAGGGTATCCCTGTCGGAAAGGGCCTGATATTCGATGATCAGCTCATTATCATCAGTCAGTGTATATATCACCCTGGCACTAAGATTTCCCGGGTAGCCTTCCTCCATATCCTTGCTTATGCAAGTAAATTCAACTCCCGCCTTGTCCTCTTCCTCTTTTATGCTGAAATCCCACAGCTTGAAGCTGAAGCCGCAAGTACCTCCATGGATCTGGTCGGTTCCTGCATTCCTGCTCAGTTCATATTGTCTGCCGGAGAGTAAAAAGCTGCCCTTTCCGATCCTGCCTGCAGTTCTTCCTATTACCACTCCAAAATAAGGATTATTTTTAATATAGTCTTCCGGATTTTCATAGGTGAGTACGATGTTTTCAAATAGACCTTCCCTATCGGGGGCAAGCAGCTCAACAATTGCGGCTCCATAGTTCATGAGTTTCAGCTCTATATTGTTCTTGTTCCTTATGGTTATCAGAGCTACCTCTTTGTCTCCTGTTCTCATTATATTACTGACACAATACATACAAACACCTACCTTATAAAATTAGTGAATCTTAAAAAGGCCGTAAGACCTTTAGTATCAGGCTTGAATACCCCTGCATCCAAGAGTACCTGTTCAAATACCTTTCCCACCTCCATCTTCAATACTCTGTCAAAGTCCGTTCCGCTGCTGCCATATTTTTCTTTAAGCTTCAGGAACCAGTGCCTGTGCTGCTCCAGCTCTTCATGCTCCTCAATACTGCTTTTCCCTTCAAGGCAATTTCTGATAAGGCCAAGCTCATTAATAAGCCTGGCAGGCAGTACGGCAAGTCCCATGACCTCAATAAGCCCTATATTCTCTTTCTTTATATGATGGACCTCGCTGTGAGGATGGAATATTCCCAAGGGATGCTCGCCGCTGGTCCTATTGTTCCTTAATACCAGGTCCAGCTCAAATTTGCCCTCCCTGTACCTTGCAATAGGAGTTATGGTGTTATGCGGTTCTCCCTTTGACTCTGCTATTATATCAACGTTTTCGTCGCTATAGTTCCTCCAGGTATCAAGTATTTTTCCTCCAAGCAGAGACAGCCGCTCTCTGCTGCAGCTTCTGATGCGTATGACGGACAGGGGCCACTTCACGATACAGGCTTCTACATCCTCGTAGCCCTTGATACTCACTTCCCTGAGTGCCGGTGCAGCCTCCATTGCAAATTTGTATCTGCCTCCCTGGAAATGATCATGGGAAAGTATCGAACCTCCTACAATAGGAAGATCCGCATTTGAGCCGATAAAATAATGGGGAAACTTTTCAACAAACCCCAGGAGCCTGTCAAAGGTAAGCTTCGATATTTTCATGGGCTCATGGCTGTCCTTGAATATTATCGAATGTTCATTGTAATAGACATAGGGCGAGTATTGCAGAAACCACTTTTCCCCGCACAATTCCAGAGGTATCAGCCTATGGTTATTCCTTGCAGGATGATTAAGAGTACCTGCAAACCCCTCATTTTCCTTGCACAAAAGGCATTTCGGGTATGAAGAGGCCTTCATATTCCTGGCAGCTGCAATAGCTACAGGATCCTTCTCAGGTTTTGAGAGGTTTATTGTGATATCCAGTTCTCCAAAAGCAGTATCGGCTTTCCAGCTGGAATTCCTGTCTATGCGCTCAGTTCTTATATAATTCGAAGCGATTGACATTCTGTAGTAATTATCTGTGGCTGTAACCGAAGATTTTTCATAATCATTGTAAAACTTACGTATTACTTCACTGGGCCGGGGCATGAGACAATCCATAAGCTTTGTGTCCAGCAGATCCCTGTAAGTGACTGTGTTATTTTCAAGTATTCCATTTTTATAAGCATAATCCAAAAGTTCATCCAGAATCGGCTGTGGATTTGAAAGCTTTTCCCCTGTTGCTTCCACATCCTCATACTCATCAAGCTTCAGTATTTCAAGCAGCCTGTTGCGTACATAAAGCTCATCTTCCTTATATATGAGGCCTTTATCCAGGCCATAGTCAACAAGCCGTTTTATCTGTTTGTATATATCCAATGATAACCACCTATTCTTTCTTAAATCCATCCGGATTGTTCTTATGCCATTGCCAGGCAGAAGCTATAATATCATCGATCCTATTGAATTTAGGCTTCCAGTCCAGCTTCTCGATAGCCTTTTTACTTGAAGCTATCAGGGTGGAGGGATCTCCTTCCCTTCTTGGACGTATCACAGCCGGTATCGGATGCTTCGTCACTCTTCTGGCTGCCTCTATCATTTCCTTTACCGAAAAGCCTTCACCATTTCCCAGATTGTATACAGTACTTGGGGATCCTTCTCTCAAGCTATTAAGGGCAAGGATGTGCGCATCCACCAGATCCTCAACATGAATATAATCCCTTATGCAGGTGCCGTCTTTGGTATCATAATCATCACCGAATATTTCTATTCTTTCACGCTTTCCCAGGGGGACCTGCAGTATAAGGGGAATCAGATGGGTCTCGGGGTCATGATCCTCTCCGATCAGTCCGTCCCCTTGAGCCCCTGCCACATTGAAATACCTGAGAGCTATATATTTAATGCCGTGGGCTTTGTCTGCCCATTTCATCATTTTCTCCATTACAAGCTTGGTTTCTCCGTAAGGGTTAGTCGGCAGCGTCCTATCGGTCTCCAGTATCGGAATGCTCTCCGGCTCCCCATAAGCAGCGGCAGTAGATGAAAAGACGATCCTGCCGATCCTGTGCTTATCCATGGCCTCCAGAAGGACCTGGGTGCCATGTACATTATTGTCGTAATACGACAGTGGCTCCTTCATGCTCACTCCTACCAGTGAGTTTGCCGCAAAATGGATTACGGCATCTATATTGTTCTCATTAAAAACCTTATCAAGGAATTCCCTATCCCTTATATCACCTTTGTAGAATTTTGCATCCTTATGCACGGCATCCCTGTGCCCCGTCTGGAGGTTATCCACTACTACAACCTCTTCTTTTCTGTTGATCAGACCATATACACAATGGGACCCTATATAACCCGCACCCCCGCAGACTAAAACCGCCATGGTTAAAACCTCCTATACAAAACATATGCAACAAGAGGCAGTTCATTAAGAAAAACTACCTCTTGCAAATAATTTAAATTTGTCTGGCTCCGTCACCTATAGAAGCCACATAAAAATCTGCCCTGTATCCTATTTTGTCCTCATATTCCTTTCCAACCTTTTCAATAAAGCTTGAAATACTGTCATTACGGACCAGACTTACAGTACAGCCGCCAAAGCCTGCTCCCGTCATTCTTGATCCGATCGCCCCATTTTTCCAGGCTGCCGATACCAGTGTATCCAATTCTGCACCGGTAACCTCATAATCATCTCTCAATGATTTATGGGAAGCGTTCATCAGCTGTCCGAAGCTCTCTATGTCACCTTTGCTCAATGCATCAACAGCTTTTATTGTCCTCTGATTTTCATATACTGCATGCTTTGCGCGTTTTCTTTGAACCTCATCTGTGATAAGCAGCTTGTTTTTCTCATATTCCGCTTCAGACAGGTCTCCAAGAGAAGCAATGCTGAGCTTTTGCTGCAGTGCAGCCAGGGCTCCCTCGCACTGGCTCCGTCTCTCGTTATATTTTGAATCCGCCAGGCCGCGGCGTTTGTTTGTGTTGGCTACGACTATGGATATGCCCGCAAGTTTTGCAGGGACATATTTAAACTCCAGGGTCGTTGTATTCAGAAGCATTGCATGATCCTTCCTGCCCATACCGCAGGCAAACTGATCCATGATACCGCAGTTGACCCCGTTGAACTGATTTTCAGACCTTTGGCAAAGCTTGACCATTTCGAGCATTTCTATATTCAGTCGGAATAGCTGCTTCAATGCAACACCGGTCACCAGCTCAATTGATGCACTGGAAGACAGGCCTGCCCCATTTGGAATGTTTCCAAGGAACATTATATCCATGCCTTTGTCAATGCCAAGACCTGCATCCCTGAAGGTCTTCACTATCCCCTTCGGGTAATTTGCCCAATCGTGGGCTTTATCATAAACCAAAGCATTTATATCAGCTTCGATAATCCCCAAATTGTCGAAATTCTTTGAATATAACCTTATTCTGGAGTCCTGCCTTTTATGCGCAACAGCATAAGTTCCAAAGGTCAAAGCACATGGAAACACATGTCCGCCGTTATAGTCGGTATGCTCTCCTATCAGATTAACCCGGCCAGGTGCAAAGAATCTGTAAACATCTTCCCCAACATTGAATATATTTCTAAACTCTTCAATTAATACATCCACATTCATTAAAGCACCTCTGTTAAATTTTAAAAATGCCCGTTATTTCTTTTTGATATATTTTCTTGTATCTATTGCTACTGCAGTTATTATGATCAGACCCTTGATAATATACTGCAGATAAGGGTTAACCCCTATGAAGGCCAAACCATAGTTGATTACCTGGAATATAAGAACCCCTATAACTATTCCTCCGACAGTACCGATACCACCGCTGAAGGATACACCGCCCACGACACATGCTGCTATAGCATCCAACTCGTACATGTTACCGGTGTTGTTGGTAGCACTGCCTACACGTCCTGCTTCCAGGGCGCCTGCAAATCCATACATGGCACCTGCCAGCGTATATACGACCAGTATGGTCCTTACAAGATTTACACCTGATACAACAGCAGCTTCAGGATTGCCTCCCACTGCAAATATGTTTTTGCCAAAACGTGTCTTATTCCATAGTACCCATATGAGTATGGTAGCGATAGTAGCATATATGACCAGGTATGGTATCATGAAGCCGCCGATATTGAAGCTGCCCTGGGCAAAATGCATGAATTTTTCATCAAGGCCTCCGATAGGCTGTGCGCCATAGGGAGGACGGTCAAAGTAAATTGAGTTTACACCATATATTATGATCATAGAACCCAGGGTCGCTATAAACGGTGTAACATTAAGCTTAGCCACGATAAAACCGTTTATCAGTCCGAAAAATCCGCAGACAGCCGCAACCAGCAGTATCGGAACTATAACAGGCAGCTGCGGCAGATTGGGATACATGCGGTATACATACTCAGGGGCCTGCAGCATTGAAGCGCTTATAACAGCAGCCAGACCAACCTGACGCCCTGCTGAAAGGTCGGTGCCCTGTGTCACAATAAGTCCGCCTATACCCAAAGCTATGATAATACGGGTCGATGCCTGAGATAGTATATTACGGAAATTTAGTATTGTAACAAAGTCAGGAGAGATGACAATTATTACTGTTAAAAGAACTAATAGTATAACAAAAATAGCATTGTTCATCACCCATGTTATCAAGTCTTTCTTTTTAAAATTCCTGGCATTATTGATAAATGAACCTAACACCTTTAATCACTCCTTATCCTATAGATACTTGGCCGTCAAGCGTAAAATCTCTTCTTGGTCGGTACTGCCGGCTTCCAATATCCCAGCAACCCTTCCATTGCTCATAACCAATATCCTGTCTGCAATACCCAGTAACTCCGGCATTTCGGAAGAAACCATTATTATACCCTTCCCTTTATTGGCAAGATCGATCATCAACTGATATATTTCATACTTTGCTCCAACATCAATACCACGGGTCGGCTCATCCAGCATAAGGATCTCAGGTTCGGTAAGCAGCCATCTTCCCAGTATGACCTTCTGCTGATTACCACCGGATAGTGAGTTTATACGGGTCTTCTGTGAAGGCGTCTTCACGCTCATACTGTCGATAACCCATTTGGTATCCTCCTTAGCCTTGCTGTCGTTGAAAAAACCGGCCTTGCTGATATATTTATCCATATTGGCTATTGTTGAATTGAAGTTTACGTTCAGCATTGCATATATGCCCGTTGAGCGGCGCTCTTCAGTAACCAATGCAAATCCGTTGTCTATAGCCTCCTGTGAAGTATCATTCTTCACCTGTTTTCCATGTATGGTGATCTTGCCTGAAGCCTTGTGCCTTATACCGAATAGGGCCTCAACTATATCTGTACGCTTGGAGCCTACCAGCCCTGCTACTCCAAGTATCTCGCCCTTCCGGAGCTCAAAGGAGACATCCTGTACTGAGGGCTGGTGAGTAGCTGTAAGGTTCTCAACGGTCAGAATAGTCTCTCCCGGTTTATTGGTCTTCTCAGGGAAACGATTTGTCAGGTCACGGCCTACCATAAGCTTTATGATCAGATCTGTGGTAAGTTCGCCGGCAGGTTTTGTTGCGATCCATTTGCCATCCCGCATTACAGTTACTTCATCAGAGATTTTCAGTATCTCCTCCATTTTATGGGATATATAGATGATCCCTACGCCTTTTTCCTTTAAAGCCCTGATGATCTTGAACAGATGATTGACTTCCTTTTCAGTAAGTGAAGAGGTCGGCTCATCCATTACTATGACCTTTGAATTATATGAAACAGCCTTTGCAATTTCAACCGTTTGCATTTCAGATACTGTCAATTTACCTACCTTTATACGTGGGTCAAGATTTATATCCAGGTCCTCAAAAATCTTTTTTGTGTCAACATACATTTTTTCTTCATCAATAAAAAGTCCCTTTTTGGGGTAACGCCCCAGCCAGATATTATCCATGATATTGCGCTGTTTTACCTGGTTCAACTCCTGGTGCACCATTGACACACCATTGTCCAAAGCCTGTTTGGCAGATAAGAAGCTTACCTTTTTCCCGTCCAGGTATATTTCACCGCTGTCGGCATGATATATTCCAAACAGACATTTCATGAGAGTCGATTTGCCCGCTCCATTTTCTCCCATCAAGGCATGGACCGTACCCTTCTTCACTTTGAGCTGTACATTATCCAATGCCTTTACTCCGGGGAATTCCTTGGAGATGTTGATCATTTCAAGCAGATACCTATCATTACTATTCATAGGTCACACCCCATTCCATCTGGTTCTTGAACCCCTGGTGCACCAGCTGCACCGGGGTCACCTGAATCTGAAAAACAAGGATGCATGCTCATGCATCCTTGTCAATATTATAGTACAAATTTCTATTTTTTACTATTATTTATATGCCTCTTCTGCTACATTCAGGTTATCCATTGTGATCTGAACATATGGTACACGAACAGCTTTTTTGTCATCAAGAGTCCATTTTGTTCCTTCCAACGGGTCTTTGCCGTTAGCAGCATTTATTGCAAGTTCTGCTGTAGCGCCGCCCTGGTTTGCAGCATCGTTAAGAACTGTACCAAGCATAAGACCGCTCTTTATCTGCTCAAGTGCATCCGGAATAGCGTCAACGCCTACTACCGGCATCTTCTTGTCGCCTGTGAAGTATCCGTTTGCCTTCAGGGACTGTATAGCGCCAAGTGCCATAGCGTCGTTGTTGCAGATAACCATTTCTATCTTATCGCCGTGCTTAGCTATCCAGGCATCCATTAATTCCTTACCCTTTACGCTGTCCCACATACCGGTCTGGAGCTCGAGCTCTTCAACTTCTATGCCTGCATTTTTAACTTCATCAACTGCATACTTTGTTCTGGCTTCTGCATCCGGATGTCCCGGTTCGCCCTTTAAAAGAACATACTGCATTTTGCCGTCGCCGTTTTTGTCAAGCTTAGCATCTGCCTTCCAGGCATCAACTATAACTTTACCCTGCATTACGCCGGATTCTGAAGAAGTAGTTCCGACATACCAGGCTTTATCGTAGCTTGCCAGTACACTAGCATCAGGTTCTTTGTTGAAGAATATGACAGGAAGATTTGCAGCTTTAGCCTTTGAAACTATCGTTGCTGCTGCCTGTGGGTCAACGAGGTTGATTGCAAGTGCTTTTACGCCCTTTGAAATCATCATGTCAACCTGCTCGTTCTGAGTTGACTGGTTGTTCTGTGAGTCATTCATTATAAGCTCTGCTTTGCCTTCTGCATTCTTTTCAACTGCTCTTCTTACGAAGGACATGAAATTGTCGTCATACTTATAGATTGTTACACCGATTGATGGATTTTCTGCTGCCGGTGCTGCAGGAGCTTCTCCTGCCGGAGCTGCCGGTGCTGGCTTTGGAGCACATGCTGCCAATGAGAACACAAGAGTTAACGCAAGAACTAATGCAAGAATTCTTTTCACTGATACTTCCCCCTTTTTATTTTTGGCTCCTCAAAATGAGTTGCCTTTCTAATTTAAAATCTACTAAAATTTTAGTTAATTGTCAATATCTTTTTGATTTTTGATTGCAGGTGAATTTTTTTGCTGGTTCTTGTTGACAAATGGCTATTTATCAGTGCATAATAGATATTGTGACAACAGGACGAAGGTTTTTCAAATGTTGATATCACTAAGTTATCCCTCCATATAATGGTATATTTCATAATAATTCAATGAGTTCAAGTCTTATTTTTAGTAAAGTTTTAGTAAAATTCTGTACTTTTTTGTGATATCCGGGTAATAATTTAAGAATATCTATTTCACTTCTGATAATGTTCCTTCGATAGCAACTTATTAATGTCCCAACTATTTATTTCTAAAATTATTTCTATATGTTCCCATATTTTCTCATTTGAATTAAAATATATATATGAATATTGTGCCTCGTAACATATATCCCTTCCAGGGAGCGCGAGGCACCAGGATGGTGTTTATATTGAAAATATATGAAGATCCCACCCTCACGTCCGGACAGAGGGCGAAGGATCTGCTTTCCAGGATGACCCTTGAAGAGAAGATAGGGCAGATGTGCCAGGTAGATGGAAGGTTTGACCCCGAAATGTGGATATCCGAAAGACATATCGGTTCCTTCCTGCATGTTACCGGAGATGAACCAATACGCCTGCAGAAGCTGGCTTCACAGACCAGACTGGGAATTCCCCTGCTGTTTGGCATAGACGCCATACACGGTCATGCTTTTCAAAGCGGCGCCACAGTATTTCCATCGCAGCTTGCAATGGCATCCGGTTGGAGTCCTGAGCTTTTGGAGAAAGCCGCAGGCATCACGGCAAAGGAAGTCATTCTGACAGGTCTCCATTGGACCTTTTCGCCGGTTCTGTGCATTGGCAGGGATACAAGATGGGGCCGCATTGACGAGACCTTCGGAGAAGACCCTTATCTTGTAGGCATGCTTGCCTCTGCCATGATACGCGGTTATCAGGGCAGAAGCCTCGGGGATCCCTATAGTATAATTGCCTGCGCAAAGCATTTTGCAGCTTACGGAGAGACTCTGGGCGGAAGAGATTCCGCAGAGGCTGAGGTCTCTGTACGCAAGCTCCGCTCAATATTCCTGCCGCCTTTCAAAGCAGCGCTGGACTCGGGCTGCGCAACCTTCATGGCAGGCTATAACACCATAGATGGAGTACCCTGCTCCGCAAACGAATGGCTGCTCAGAAAGGTGCTGAAGGAAGAATGGGGCTTCACCGGTCTTGTAGTCACAGACTGGAATAACGTAGGCTGGCTCCATGAAACCCAGAAAATTGCACCCAATATGGAGAAAGCCTGTGAGATTGCCGTACTTGCAGGCAACGACATGATCATGTCTACTCCGGAGTTTTATGATACAGCCTTACAGCTGGTCAATAATAGGATCGTTAAGGAAGAGTATATAGATGAAGCCTGCCGCAGGATACTTGAGCTTAAATTCCGCCTGGGTCTCTTTGATGACAAACGTTTCCCTGATACCACCAAGGCCCGTGAAATCATAGGCTGCGACAGGCACAGGGAAGCTGCTCGCAGTATAGCCCTGGAGTCGATGGTACTCCTGAAAAATAATAACAATACGCTGCCTTTACAGGTGAATATAAAGAAAATTGCACTGATAGGCCCAAATTGTGATGATGTACAAGCCCAGCTGGGAGACTGGTCCTTCGGAGCCAGGGACTTGTCCAGGGCTGAGATCCAAATGCTGAGCTATCATCCCCACTACGACACGGGCCCTATCGTCACGGTGCTCCAAGGCCTGAGAAAGCGTGCGGGGAATACTGTAGAAGTACTTTATGAAAAGGGCTGCGATATGCACACCTTAGACAGCAGCCATATAAGACAGGCAGTGGAAATCGCCATGGAATCAGATGTGATCATAGCCGTCGTTGGTGATGATATAACCCTCAACGGTGAAACCCGCGACAGATCTGCACTTGATCTGACCGGGGGCCAGCAGCTGCTCCTTGAAGCATTGAAAGAGACCCGAAAACCCTTGGTCGTAGTGCTAATAAACGGAAAGCCCCTCACAATACCCTGGATAAAGGAAAATGCCGATGCTATCCTCGAAGCCTGGAATCCCGGTATGGAAGGCGGGAATGCAGTGGCCGCGATATTATTCGGAGATCATAACCCCTGCGGGAAACTGGCCATATCCTTCCCGAGACATGCAGGTCAACTGCCGGTATACTATAACCAGCTTCCGGGCTGGCATGGAGGCAGCTATGTCGAAATGACCTCCGAACCATTATTTGCATTTGGCTACGGACTGTCCTATAATTGTTATAAATATTCAAATATGGAATTGTCCTCACACAGGGTCACTACCGATGACACGCTAGTTGTATCTGTTGAGGTACATAATTCCGGAGAATACGAAGGCACCGAGATAGTGCAGCTGTACATCAATGATATCTATAGCTCGGTCACTACACCCATAAAGGAATTGAAAGGCTTCAGCCGGGTGACTTTGAAGCCGGGGGAAAGAAAGACAGTTGAAATAGCAGTCCCTGTATCCACCCTCTCACTGGTTGACAGGAATAAGAGGACGATAGTCGAACCCGGCGAGTTCGAAGTAATGGTCGGTGGTTCCTCCAGGAATGAAGACCTTATAAAAGCAACCTTTGAGGTAATATGACAGCTTTGTTTAGTGCGAAACTTATAGTTGAAATTAGAGGGGGAGATTCTTTTGCCCAATCTGGAAAAGCTTAAGCGAATGAGCAATGTCAAAACCTTTAAGGAAAATGAGTACCTGTTCAGGGAAGGTGATCCCGGCGAGGATATGTTCATTGTATTGTCGGGAAAAGTTGCGATCTACATTAAATCTGAAGATAACCTCCAAATCAAGGTCTCCGAAATGGTTGCAGGAGACTTCCTCGGAGAAATGTCCCTTCTGGAGGGAGAGCCCCGCAGCGCAACTGCAGTAGCTGCTGACTATACAATAACCCTTGCTGTGAACAGGGGGAATTTCGAAGCTTTTGTCCTGGAACAGCCGGGTATGGCCTTCAAGCTTCTGAAAGGTCTGAGCTCCAGAATCAGATCCTTGAATCAGACTTTGAGCCGCCTGAAGAAAGCTGAGCAGTGCACTCTTGAATCCCATCAGCCCGCATCCGCTCCGGCAAAAGCTGTGCGGCCGCAGACACCTGATAATTTAGAGGTTTTAAAGAAATTGCTTTATCATGAGGGGCATAAGAAGTATGATAGAGAAGCTCCAGAAACAGACTTTTTTTATACTTATGAAAAGAAAGTCTCATGCCCTATATGCGGCAAGGAATTTGAGCTGCTTTCCATCTCTCAGTCAAAGCTCAGGCTCAAAGCAGTTGATGCGGATTTCAGGCATAACTACGAAGAATTCGAACCCCTGTGGTATGAAATATGGGTATGCCCTGGTTGTTATTTTGCAGGCCATGCTTATGAATATGACAAGCCACAGGAGCATCTGCACAAGGTTTTTGCAGAAAAAACCAAGACTGTGAAGGACAAGCTCAATTTCAAATTTTCTCAGCCCCGGACTCTGGATGAGGTATTTACCGCATATTATCTGGCACTCCACAGCGCCAAAGCGTGCAATGCAGATCCCCTCAAAAGTGCAAAGCTGTGGCTCCAGCTGTCCTGGCTCTATAAGGATCTTGATGATGAGGAAATGTATAATTCCGCTGCTGCTCTGGCTTTTGACCGCTACTATGATGCTTTGTACGGAAGCTCCCAATCAAAAATGTCGGTTGAGCAGGATCAGCAGTGCTGCCTTATACTTGGCGAGCTGTACCTGCGGAAAAACAACAAGCAGGAGGCCATCCGGCATTATCACTCGGCTATAAGGCGGAGCGGCGGCAGCAGCGCCTACAATAAACAGGCACAGGACAGGATCTATTATGTCAAGCATGAGATGAAATGAGCGAACAAGGCTGGGCACATAGCTTAGCCTCATTTTATAGGGAGGGAACAAAAGTTATGAAATTTGATTCATACAAATATGGCTATCCATCCAGAAGGAAGCTGGTATATGGTAGGAAGGGAATGGTTGCCACTTCACAGCCCCTGGCAGCGCAAGCAGGTCTGGATGTGCTCAAAAAGGGCGGCAATGCGATAGACGCAGCTGTTGCAGCGGCTGCCTGCCTGACTGTGGTCGAGCCTACCTCCAACGGAATAGGTGGAGATGCTTTTGCTCTGGTATGGTCGAAGGGTAAGCTGTATGGCCTCAATGCCAGCGGCCCTGCTCCGGAAGCTATTCCGGAAGATGTTATCAAAAAGACAGAAAGCCGCGGGATACCAAAGCATGGCTGGGTCCCGGTCACCGTTCCCGGTGCCCCCTCAGCATGGGCCGCACTATCAAGGCGCTTCGGCAGACTCTCCCTGGCAGAGACTTTATCCCCTGCCGTCACCTACGCTTTTGAGGGATATCCTGTCTCTCCCACAGTGGCAAGATCCTGGGGAATAGCATGGGATACCTACAACGTGGCTCTGAAGGATGAATTATTCCGGCACTGGTTCGAGACCTTCGCTCCTACCGGAAGAGCACCCAGGGCAGGCGAGCTGTGGGCTTCTCCTGCTCACGGCAGGACCTTGCAGGCTATTGGCGATACAAATGCCGAAGCATTTTACAGGGGAGAATTGACGGAAAAAATAGTGGATTTTGTGCGTAATACCGGAGGATATCTATCCGGGAAGGATTTTAACAATTATGGACCGGAATGGGTAGAACCTGTAAGTATCGATTACCGAAGCTATAATGTATGGGAGATACCTCCAAACGGACATGGAATTGTAGCTCTAATGACCCTGAATATCCTCAAGGGCTTTGATTTCTCGGCCAGGGAAGCTGCAGAGACTTATCACAAACAGCTGGAGGCAATGAAGCTTGCATATGCTGACGGCCGCAGATACATAGCAGACCAGAGGCATATGAAGGTATCAGTTGAGGAACTTCTTTCAGAGGATTTTGCCTCCCAAAGAAGAAGGTGCATCGGTGATGAAGCGCTGATGCCTGTACCCGGCCAGCCGCCGGGGAGCGGAACAGTATATCTTGCTGCAGCAGACGGTGAGGGCAATATGGTCTCTTATATCCAGAGCAATTATATGGGCTTCGGTTCAGGTATCGTTGTACCGGGAACAGGAATAAGCTTTCACAACAGAGGCTGTAATTTTTCCACCGATCCCACCCATGAAAATTGCATAGCACCGGGAAAGAAGCCTTACCACACAATAATCCCGGGATTCCTTACCAGGAACGGCGAAGCAATTGGACCCTTCGGTGTTATGGGGGGCTTTATGCAGCCTCAGGGTCATGTGCAGGTTATTATGAACGCTGTAGATTTTCATATGAATCCCCAGGACTGCCTGGATGCACCCAGGTGGCAGTGGATCAGGGAAAAGGATATAGAAGTGGAGCAGAGCTTTCCTTCAGGCGCAATTCAAGAGCTCACAGGCAAAGGGCATAATATAAAGGTCAACCCCGAATCTGAGAACTTCGGAAGAGGTCAGATCATATGGAGGGATGAGCAGGGTACACTGGCCGGAGGCACTGAACCAAGAGCCGACGGAACAGTTGCAGTCTGGTGATATTTGAAATGGAGCAGTAATACTAGAGCAGCCACGTATTAGCCACATATGCGAATACAGAAATTGATGGCACAAACCAACCCAGCCTAAGAAAAGTCTAGCGCCTTAAAATGGTCATCCTTGACCTTTAAGGCTTACTTCGGCATCCTTGCCTCGCATACGACTTTTCTAAGGCTGAGCCGGTAAGTACCATTAACAATTTCTGCATAAGCATATTTAGACTATTACATGTCTGCTCTTAAGTTTGTCTTCAACCAAAAAGAAGCAGTTGATAATCACTCTACTTGCTTCTCTTTTGCTACCTAATGCATATATCCTACTGCCTTCCGCAGTAAAAAATCATGAAGTCTTTCAAACATCAGCCCCCCGGCAAACCATACAGGGATAAAGTACAGGGTTATCAATCCGTCAATAGTATACGGTCCTGTTCCATAATCCCATGGACATTCTCCTATCAGTTCTCTAAGGATCCAGCCGGTTGTGTATTCTATCCCGAATATTAATACAGTGTAAACACCTCCCCTTAATGCAGCGGGAAAATTTCTTAGTTGCTCATGCACCGGTTCAAGCAGAATCATCAGCCCATATATCGGAAACATCCACAGGTAGGTCCAGGCACGCATAGTCAGATCTCCTTTAAGCAGGGAGCCAAATCCGGTAAATAACGTCTCCGCCATCCATCCAGCCAATCCATATATTAAAAATCTTATTTTCATATGAATATTGTTCTGCATGTGCAATAAAAAAATTCGCAGTAAACTATACGTTTACTGCGTGTTGTTATTTGAGCTCATCCAGTTCAGGCTTTTCAAATATAAACTTTTCTCCGTTGTTTATCATTATAAGCGGGATCCCTACCCTTCCTTTTTCTTTTATTTCATCAAATTCCGGTCTTGTATCTCTCAGCTTGAGATATATTTTCAAATTCCTCATGCTTTCTGTTATATCAATATACTCAAAATCAATGCCATTATCTGAAAGAAACTCTTTCATAGGTTCGCAGTCCGGTCAATGCCTGCTCCCAAGTACAATAATCTTTTTCATTCGAATTCCTCCTCCTATTATATGGATAGCCTTTCAAAGTAATCTCATATATCGTAAAATTCAGCCGGGTTACTGGTCATCATGTTAAGGATGGTATCCCGCGAAAGCCCATTCTCTTCACAATAAGGAATAAAATCGGTAAACAGGCTCGCACACGGATGCGCATCACCCTTCTCCGTGGATTCTTCATAAAAATCATAGTCCTGTGACAAAAGAATCCTGTTCTGATATCCATTCCTCACCGCTTTTTTAATTAAACCGCAGTGCTTGGTATAATTATCCGGTTTGATATTGTCAAAGCCCATCCACATACCCATATCTGCAGCTCTTCCTATTGTCTCTTCATTTCCCTCATAGCCCGCATGAGCCCATAGGAATTCAGTGAAGTCACATTTTATACTTTCTAAAAAATCGAATACTTCATTGGCAGTAATAGCCTCGATAATATGGCAATGCACCGGTATTCCCACTGTACTGCTTGCAGCCGCTGCAGCTCCGAGGACTCTTCTTTCAACCTCCGGCAGTCTTCCCCGGCTTACAAATATCTTTATGTGTGAAGGCTTTATGGTTACACCGTCAATAGTATCAAGTCCATTTTCAAAATCGTCTATCCAGCGTTCCGTCAGCTCCCTTTCATAGTTCTCCTTATGTATCCGGTAAACATTTTTTGAAAGGGCTAGTCCCGTATTGGGTATTATTCTGATCCCTGAGGCTTTGGACAGCTTTTGCATAAGCTTCAGATTCTGTCCTCCCTCCGGAGGAGATGTTTCGGCAACCGCCCTGCAGCCTGTCTGGTATAGCTTCTGGAATACCGGCAATACCTTGTTATAAAGCTGCTCTATTTTTTCCTCATCATATATTTTGTCAAAATATAATCTTTCATCAGCCTGAGTATCCCAGGCAATATGCTCGTGTGAAAGGGTCACTCCCAGTTCTTCTTTCCTTACAGGGCCTGTCACTGTGTATATCATTTTAACTCACATTCCTTTCGCTTCGCTCAGGCACAAATCGTAATGAAAGTGTCTAGCGAGTTTTCGTTTTGGCTATACTTAATCTGAAAATATATAGATATACTACAGAGCACGGAGGAGGAAGTAGAATTGTTTCCTCCACT